>JBIOWI010000098.1:0-4677 GCA_044868325.1 Hyphomicrobiaceae bacterium | reverse complement strand
CGATTGTGGCAAGGTTTTCCCTTGCGGACGGCCCGAGGGCGGCGGGGAGAGGGAGACCCGCGCGACTTGCCTCCCTCGCGCAACGCTCAACGCAGTTGGTGTACACCGTTTCGTCATCGAGGGTCGGCGGAGCCGGCGATCGGCTGACACAAGTCAGCCGAGCCCCGCGCGCTTCAGCTGGCCCGCCAGCTTGCCGCGGTTGGCGGGAGCGATGCGAACGCGGGCGGTGACGGCGCCGCTCTCCTCGGTCTCCTCCGCCAGGATCTCGGCGTGGGCGTGGAGCCAGCTCAAGAGGCGGCCGTGGCCCGCCGGGATCTGCACGCTCAGGATCTCGTCGTGCGCGCCCAGGCGCCGGTCGATGGCGGCGAGCAGGGCCTCCACGCCCTCGCCGGTATGGGCCGAGAACAGCACCGCGCGGCGGCCGTGCCGGACGATGGCGCGCTCGGCGTCCGCCCGCTCGGACGGGGACAGCCGGTCGGCCTTGTTCCAGACCTCCAGGACCGGACCCTCGGCCGCTCCGGTATCGAGGCCGAGCTCGCCCAGCACCGCCTCCACATCGTGGCGCTGCGCCTCGGTCTCGGCATGGCTGATGTCGCGCACGTGCAGGATCAGATCGGCGCCCACCACCTCCTCGAGGGTGGCGCGGAAGGCCGCTACCAGCGCGTGCGGCAGGTCGGAGATGAAGCCGACGGTGTCGGACAGGATCGCGCGGCGCCCGCCGGGCAGCCGCAGCTCGCGCATGGTCGGGTCGAGCGTCTCGAACACCTGGTCTTTTGCCGACACGGCGGCGCCGGTCAGCCGATTGAATAGCGTGGACTTGCCGGCGTTGGTGTAGCCCACGATGGCGACGATGGGGATCGGCACCCGGTTGCGGCTGGCGCGATGCAGCCCGCGCGTCTTCACCACCACCGCCAGCTCCTTGCGGATCGCCGCGATGCGCTCGTCGATGAGCCGCCGGTCGGTCTCGATCTGCGCCTCGCCGGGGCCGCCGAGGAAGCCGAAGCCGCCGCGCTGGCGCTCCAGGTGGGTCCAGGTGCGCACCAGCCGGCTCTTCTGATAGGTGAGGTGCGCCAGCTCCACCTGCAGCCGACCCTCGCGTGTGGCGGCGCGCTGGCCGAAAATCTCCAGGATCAGGCCGGTGCGGTCGAGCACCTTGCAGCTCCAGGCTTTCTCCAGGTTGCGCTGCTGCACCGGGCTCAAGCCGTGATCGACGATGGCGAGCGTGGCCTGCCTCTCGCCGATGAGCGCCCCCAGCTCGGCCACCTTGCCGGAGCCGAACAGTGTCGCCGGCCGCGGCTGCGGCAGCGGCACGATCTCCTCCGCCACGACGTCAAGTTGTATGGCACGCACGAGGCCTACGCTCTCGGCGAGGCGGTCCTGCGGGGAATGGGTGACGGTAGCCAAGCCGCCGCCATTGCCGGCTGCTGAGCGATGGGACGCACGCACGGGCACCAGCACGACAGCGCGCACAGGTGCCGGCCGGCGGTCGAGCGGCGTGCGGCGACCGCGTTCAGGCTTCGGCGTGGATTCGTGGTTGGTCGAAATAGCTATCCCTGTTGACCCTCGGCCGGGTCGGTCTCCATCAGGTGAACGGGCTGGCCCGGCATGATGGTCGATATGGCGTGCTTGTACACCAATTGCGAGTGGCCGTCGCGCCGCAGAAGCACACAGAAGTTGTCGAACCAGGTCACGACGCCCTGCAGCTTCACGCCATTCATGAGGAAGATAGTGAGCGGCGTCTTGTTCTTGCGCACGTGGTTCAGGAAGGTGTCCTGAAGGCTTTGGGCTTTTTCGGCCATTGTTGTTGTCCGCGAGTATTGTTGTTGTCGGATCGATGGTGTGCGGCCGGGAGAGACGTCCCGCCACCCCCGGTCGTGCAAAAATCATGCTGTATCATGCCGCGTTGCACAAGAGAATTCGCCAGCATGGTCTCTGCGCCCGGCAGATCGAGCTGCGGCCCGAACTGCATCAGGGCTCGGCAATCTCGGCAGCCGTGTGAAATTCGGACCGCAACCTTTGGGTCAGGAGCCCCGGCGCCCCGTTGCCGATCGGCTGGCCGTCGACCGCCACCACCGGCATGACGACGTTGGTGGCCGAGGTGATGAAGGCCTCCCGCGCCGCCTTTGCCTCCGCCACGGTGAAGGGCCGCTCCACCAGCTCAAGCCCCTCGCGCGTCAGCAGATCGATGAGCGTGGTGCGGGTGACGCCGCGCAGAATGGCGATATCGGCGGCGCGCGTGATGAGCCGCCCCTGGCTGTCCACGATCCAGGCGTTGGACGAGGCGCCTTCCGTCACGAAGCCGCGCTCGTCGACGAACCACGCCTCCTTCGCCCCCTCGGCGCGCGCCGCCTCCTTGGCAAGCGCGGCGGGAAGCAGCATCACCGTCTTGATGTCGCACCGCTCCCAGCGCGGATCCGGCATGGTCTTCACGCCGATGCCGGCCTCGGCCGCCGCCTCCTGCTGGGCCGGCGCGACGCTGCGCGCCAGGCACACCACCGTGGGCTCGGTGCCGGCCGGCGGGAACAGGAAGTTGCGCGGCCCCGCGCCACGCGACACCTGCAAATAGACGAGGCCGTCGCGCACGCGGTTGCGCCGAACGGTCTCGCGCAAGACCAACGACCACGCCCCGGCCGACATCGGCTGCGGCATGGAAAGCTCCGCCAGCGAGCGGGCCAGTCGCGTCATGTGCCGCGTCTCGTCGACCAGCCGCCCGCCTTTCACCTCGCAGACCTCGTAGACCGCATCGGCGAACTGGAACCCGCGGTCCTCGGCATGCACGGCGGCTTGCGCATAGGGGAGATAGCGGCCGTTGACGTAAACGATGCGGGTCATGCGGGCGGGGCGCCTTGCGTGGGAAGGATGCGCCCCATGCCTAGCCGGAGGGCGGCGCGTCTGCAACCCGCCGCAAGTCAGTCGTCCCGCTCCTTCTTGATGAGCTTGAACGTGCGGTCGAACTTGAGATCGTAGCGGCGGCCGTCGCCACATTGCGAATCGTCGACCTCGTAGTGGTCGTCGTCGAATTCCATTGCTCCGCCCGAGCACCCCTCGGCGGATACGGCGGCTGCCAGCTTCGCCCGTTCGTCCTCGGTCAACGGGCGGTCAGCCGCCAGGGCGTTATGCCAGGTCAGCAGCAGGACGGCCGACGTCAGGAGCTGACGATGCATGGCGCTCTCTCCTTCGCGGGTGTCAGGCCCTCCCGGTACCGGCACAGCGCCGTGATGTTTCGCCGCGACGGCGCCGTGACGCAAGCTCGTGGCGCATGTTTCTGATAGGGTCCTTAACATCGCCAAAAGACTGAACGTTCCCGAGCCGCACCGTGGTCCCATGCCGTCCTTCCGCACCACCCGCCGCGTGCCGTTCACGCCGCGCCAGATGCTCGATCTGGTGGCGGACGTGGAGCGCTATCCGGAGTTCCTGCCGCTGTGCGAGGCGCTGACGGTGCTGAGCCGCGGGCGCGAGGGAGAGATAGAGCTCCTGACCGCCGACATGACGGTGGGCTACAAGGCCATCCGCGAGACCTTCAAGAGCCGGGTGCGCCTCGACCGGGTGCGATGCGAGGTTGCGGCCGCCGGCGTGCCCGGCGCGATGGGGCCGTTCAGCCTGCTGGAGAACCGCTGGCAGTTCCAGGCCGTGCCCGGCGGCTGCGTGGTGGATTTCTACATCAGCTATGAGCTGCGCTCGGCCATGTTGCAGATGCTGGTGGGCGCCCTGTTCGAGCGTGCCTTCCGCCGCTACACCGAGGCGTTCGAGGAACGGGCGCGCTCGGTTTACGGGGTCGCGGCGCCCGCAGCGCGCGAGATCAGCTGAAGCGCCTCGCGCACGCTGGCCAGCCGCACCTCGCTCCGCCCGATGTCCCCGAAGCGGCATTCCCGGTGCAGGGTCCCGCCACCCCGTCGGGCCGCCGCGAAGTGCACGAGCCCCACCGGCTTCGCCGCGGTGGCTCCGCCGGGGCCGGCGACCCCCGTGACCGCCACCGCCACGTCGGCGCTCGAATGGACGAGCGCGCCCTGAGCCATGGTGCACGCCACTGCCTCGCTCACCGCGCCGTGCTCGGCCAGCATCTCCTGCGGGACGCCCAACAGCTCATGCTTGGCCGCGTTGGAATAGGTGACGAAGCCTCGCTCCACCACATCCGACGAGCCGGCAATCTCGGTGAGCAGGGCCGTGACCAGCCCGCCCGTGCAGCTCTCGGCGGCGGCGAGCTTCAGGCCCCGACTGCGCAGGTCGGCGAGGAGCGCTTCGGCTTGGGCGATGAGATCCGGCGGGAACATGGTGTGGACGGGGTCAGACCCCTCGCGGATGCGTTGGTGTAGATCTCTGAGGTTGGTGGCGAGGGGTCTGACCCCGTTCTCGGCGACCTCGCCAATCTCCCTCTTGGCCGTCTCGCAGATACTTTGCGTATGCGCCTTTCGCATCCGTAGGGCCAAACATCTCAAGCACGGCATCGGTATGCAGCCACTCCGGCTTGGCAGCCTTTCCAAGGTAGGCACCGGCGCTCGACCATTTCCAATCTTCGGGAACGGAAGCCAAGCCCGCCTGAACCGGATTGAGATGGATATACTGGCTCACCTTCGCCAACTGCCCATCGTCGCGCAACTTGCGAGGCATGACGTTCTCCGGTGGTTACGGGGTCAGACCCCTCGCTTCGACCGTTATATAGAATCTCCGACGGCAGGG
>JBIOWI010000097.1:0-8288 GCA_044868325.1 Hyphomicrobiaceae bacterium | reverse complement strand
CGAGGGGTCTGACCCCGGTCACTGCATCTCCAAACAAAACCGCCCCGCCGTCGCCAGCAGGGACAAGAGGCGGTCTCTATGGTGCCTCGTTGCTGCGAAGTCAAGACCGGCCGTCGGGTGTCGGCAGTCGGGCATCGCAGGCGTAGGGTTAGGCCCGAAGGGCCGTAACCCAACATGGCACTCTCGGCCGTCGGTGTTTGCCCTGTGGGGTTACGCCGCTTCGCGGCTAACCCAAACCTACTGCTACCCAGCCTGCTGCGCCGCGCTGCGCACGGCCTCGGCGATATCGCCCACCACCTGGCGCACCAGAACCTCGTCGTCGCCCTCCGCCATGACCCGGATCACCGGCTCGGTGCCGGAGGGGCGCACCAGCAGCCGCCCGCTCTGGCCGAGCCGCGCCTTGCCGGTATCGATGGCGCTCTTGACTGTGGCGTGCTCCAGCGGAGCGCCGTCGGCGTAGCGCACGTTCTGGAGGAGTTGCGGCACGGGCTCGAAGCGCTTGCAGACCTCGCTGACAGGTTGCCCGGTGCCCACCACCACGGCCAGAACCTGCAGCGCGGCAATCAGGCCGTCCCCTGTGGTGGTGTAGTCGGACAGCACGATGTGGCCTGACTGCTCGCCGCCCACGTTGTAGCCGTGCTTGCGCATGTGCTCGACCACATAGCGGTCGCCCACGGGCGTGCGCTCGAGCTTGAGGCCCAGCCCTCCGAGGTAGCGCTCCAGCCCCAGGTTGGACATGACGGTGGCCACTACGCCGCCGGCGGCGAGCTTGCCGTTGCGGTGCCAGCTCTCGGCGATCACGGCCATGATCTGGTCGCCGTCGACGATGCGACCCTTCTCGTCGACGATCACCACCCGATCGGCATCGCCGTCCAGCGCGATGCCGATGTCGGCACGAATCTCGCGCACCTTGGAGCACAGCGCCTCCGGCGCGGTGGTGCCGCAGCCCTCGTTGATGTTGAGGCCGTCGGGCTCCACCCCGATCTTGATCACCTCGGCGCCCAGCTCCCAAAGCACGGCCGGCGCAACCTGGTAGCCGGCGCCGTTGGCGCAGTCGATCACCACGCGCAGGTCATTGAAGCGCATCTCCCGCGGCAGGATGCGCTTGACGAACTCCACATAGCGCTCGCGCGCGCTCTCGATGCGCCTGGCGCGGCCGATGCGGTCGGGTGGCACCAGCAGGCTGGCGCTGTCGGCCGCCATCAGCGCCTCGATCTCCCCCTCCGCCTCGTCGGAGAGCTTGTAGCCCTCCGGGTCGAACAGCTTGATGCCGTTGTCCTTGTAGGCGTTGTGCGAAGCCGAGATCATCACCCCGAGGTCGGCCCTGAGCGAGCGCGTCAGCATCGCCACCGCCGGTGTCGGCATCGGGCCCAACAGGAACACCTCCATGCCCACGGCCGTGAAGCCCGACATCAGCGCCGACTCGATCATGTAGCCCGAGAGCCGGGTGTCCTTGCCGATCACGACCCGGTGCAGCCGGCCGTCGTCCTTGGAGAACAGCTTGCCGGCCGCCATGCCCACCTTGAGGGCGACCTCGGAGGTCATGGGGTGCCGGTTGGCCAGACCGCGGATGCCGTCGGTCCCGAAATAGATGCGCGCCATGGATCAGCCTTGGGATCAGCGGTGGGGTCAGCCTCGGGGGCTCTTACCATCGGAACCGTGCTCAACTGCGCCCAGCCTCGACCTCTCGGGCCTAGACAAGGCTACGCGACCTTAACGCATCGTGCCGGGTGTCGAAGGGGGACCGGACTTCAAAAGCTATAACCAAAGATTGCACAACTTACAGGCGAAATCCATGGGGTCAGGCATTGCCGGAGCGGGGCGAGCCCCCGCGTCCGGTTGCCGGCTGCCGGCAGCCGATCGCACTCACGATGCCGCCATGCCGAACAGTCCGCGGCGGGCGTCCTCCAGGATCATGGCGGCCGCCTTCTCGGCGATCATGAGGGTGGGCGAGTTGGTGTTGCCGGAGGTGATGGTGGGCATCACCGAGGCGTCGGCCACGCGCAGGCCCTTGAGGCCGCGCACCCTGAGCCTCGCATCCACCACCGCCGTCTCGTCGCTCCCCATCTTGCAGGTGCCGACGGGGTGGAAGATGGTGGTGCCGATGTCGCCGGCGGCGCGCGCGAGCGCATCGTCGCCCTCGATCTCGGGGCCGGGCCGGAACTCCTGGGGGTGGTATCTGGCGAGCGCCGGCCTGGAGACGATGTGCCGGGTGATGCGGATGCCGTCGGCCGCCACGCGCCGGTCGTCGGCCGTGGACAGGTAGTTCGGCTGGATCCTGGGGTGAGCCTGCGGGTCCGGCGAGACGATCCGCACCCACCCGCGGCTGGTCGGGCGCAGGTTGGCGACGCTGGCCGTGAAGGCCGGAAACCGATCGAGCGGCTCGCCGAACTTGGGCAGCGTCAACGGCTGCACGTGATACTGCAGGTTGGGCGTATCGCGGCTCGGGTCGGACCGCACGAAGGCGCCGAGCTGCGAGGGCGCCATGGTCATCGGCCCCCGCTTCCAGAGCAGGTACTCCAGGAGGAAGCCCGCCCGCCGGAACAGGTTGCGGTAGCCCTCGTTCATGGTCTTCACGCCCGTCACCTTGTAGGCGCAGCGGACCTGCAGGTGGTCCTGCAGGTTCTCGCCCACGCCCTTGAGATCGTGGCGGACCTCGATGCCGTGCGGCGCCAGCACCTCGCCGGAACCGATGCCCGAGAGCTGCAGGATCTGCGGCGAGCCGATCGCACCCGCCGCCAGGATCACCTCGCGGGCGGCGTTGACGGTCCGCACCGCCCCCTTCTGGCGCATGGACAGCCCGGTGACGCGCTTGCCGTCGAGCAGCAGGCGCTCAACTTGGGCGTGCGTCTCGATTTTCAGGTTCTCCCGGTGTGCGACCGGATGCAGGAAGCCCTTGGCCGTGTTCCAGCGCACGCCGCTCCTCTGGTTCACGTGGAAGTAGCCGCACCCCTCGTTGTTGCCGCGGTTGAAGTCGTCGACCTTGGGGATGCCCGCCTCCGCGGCCGCCTCGCGGAAGGCATCCAGGATGTCCCAGCGGATGCGCGCCAGCTCCACGCGCCACTCGCCCCCGCGCGCGTGCAGGTCGTCGAAGGCGTCGGGCTCCAGCGCCCACTGGTCCTCGTGCTTCCTGAAGTAGGGCAGCACCTCCTCCCACGACCAGCCCGCATTGCCCATCTGCCGCCAGCGGTCGTAGTCTCGCTGCTGGCCGCGCATGTAGATCATGCCGTTGATGGACGAGCAGCCGCCCAGCACCTTGCCGCGCGGATAGGCGAGGCTGCGGCCGTTGAGCCCGGGCTCGGCGGCAGTCTTGTAGCACCAGTCGGCACGCGGGTTGCCCATCAAGTAAAGGTAGCCGACGGGGATGTGGATCCAGCGGTAGTTGTCGCCGCCGCCGGCCTCCAGGAGCAGGACGCTACGCTGCGGGTTGGCCGACAGCCGGTTGGCGAGCAGGCAGCCGGCGGTGCCCGCACCGACAATGATGTAGTCGTAGGTCTCTGCCGACATCGTTCCGTCCGCGTTTCCCACCATGCTTCCCGGGGCGCCCACCCTATGCCACCGCGCCGATGCGGCAAAGCCGTTACGCGGGGCCTCCTTGGAGGACCACAGAGCCTCTCCTCGGGGCGGCGGCGGCGGTCTTCGGCCCGATACAGACCACATGTCACAACGCGGTCATAAGTGCCCCCCGGCGCTCCGACAAGCTGGACTGACCCCGTGGGATACCGCTAGTCTGCAGTGAATCATCCAAGCGACACCGAGCGTTTCGAGGTCGGGGAATGGCGAATGAGAGTTGCTCGCGTCGCCCGGGAGCGAATGCTTGCGGTCTGGGCTCGAGCAGGCGTCGCCCTTCTTGGGGGACAGAGGGAAGTGCGACAGGGCGCGCAGTGCGGCCGCGCGGCGGTGCTGCGGGCGGGATGCAGCGTACGGTCATAAATTCTCCGCGGTTTCGCCTTTGGGTAGCACTCCGTCCCGGCGTTCGGGCAGACGGCGGGTGGTAGGATGCGCAGCACCATCACGATCATGAACGCGAAGGGCGGTGTCGGAAAGTCGACGCTGACGCTCACCCTTGCCGAGACCCTGTCGGCCCACCACAACAAGCGCGTCCTGGTGGTGGATTCCGACGCCCATTCGAGCGTAAGCACAATGCTGATGCGGCCGGACTGGGTGCAGGCCATCCAAACCCAGGGCCGCACCATGGTCGACTACTTCATCGCCGTGGTGCTCAAGAACGAGTTCGTGAACTGGACCGCGTTCGTGTCCGGCGGCGTGTCGGACGTGGACGATGCACGCACGGTCGATCTGATGACGGGCGGCGGCCATCTCACGCTGTTCGAGCGCGAGGTGTCCAAGGAGGGCCTGGAGTCGCGCCTGCGCCATGCGGTGCGCAACTTCCTCACCGAGGCGCGCAACACCTACGACTTCGTGTTCATCGACAGCGCCCCGGGCCTCTCGGTGCTCACCGAGTGCTGGCTGCGCGAGGTGGATTTCTTCGTCTCCCCCAGCAAGCCCGACTACATCTCCACCCATGGCCTGCAGTTCCTCGGCCAGTTCAGCCAGCGCGACACCGACATGGGCTTCGCCGACTGCCTGGGTGTGATCATCTCCATGAAGGACATCAACGCTTTCGAGGACGCGCAATATGAGCGCTGGCTGCGCAAGAACAGCAAGCACCCCTGCTTCGACCAGGTGATCCCGCGCGCCACCTCGCTGCAGACGGCGGCGCATTTCTCGCCGCGTCCGCGCTCCTACTGGGCCAAGTATCCGGGCGAGACCGGCAAGGCGCTACGCCAGCTGGCGGCGGAGCTGCTGGTGCGCAACTCGGCGGGCATGACGCGCAAAGGCCACCGCCAGGGCCGGGCCGCCGAGTAGGCCGGTGGCCGGTTCCTCAGCGGTTCCTGCGATCGCCGCGACCCCAAAGGTCCCAGCGATTTCCGCGGTCGCTGTGGTCCTCGCGGTCGCCACGATCCCCGGGGCCGGTGTGCATGAACGACGGCCGGCGCATGTCGTCGAAGTCGAGCGCGCTCAGCAGGAACACGCCCGCCAGTGCGATCAGGCCGGCGATCAGCACCTGTGGCAGGGTCTTGATGAGCACCGCCATCAGGGTGGCGAACGCGGCCAGGATCTTCTGCCCGGCATCCCACAGCTCCCAGATTGCCTTGTAGAGGTACCAGCCCACGCCGAATGCGATCACCGTCAAGATGAGCAGCTTCCACGGATGCCAGTCCTGGAACGGCTGCTGCAGGAGCCTGCCGACCTGCTCGACCGCCCACATCCAGACCGCCTGGACGAAGCGGAAGATGGCGCCAACGCCCTGGCGCACGAAGTCGATGAACAGGTTGAAGAACTGCTGCATGACCCCGCCTGCGAGGCGGGGGTCAGACCCCTCGCCTGGACGTTCGTGTTCCTCCCAACCGCAGAGGCGAGGGGTCTGACCCCCGCACATCACAAGCAGGTTGCGGCGCCTACTGCAAGCCCAGCGGCTTGCCCAGGAAGACGACCCGGCGGCCGTTCCAGAGAGCGGCGCCGAGCTCCACGAAGCCGCAGCGAGCATAGAAGCGCACGTTGCGCGCGTCCCCGGCGGTGACGACGTGCATCCCCGGCGCACCCGCCTCGACCGCACAGTGGGCGAAGGCGGCGATCAGGCGGGCGCCGATGCCGCGGCTGCGGAACGCCGGCGCCAGGTTGATGTGGAGATGAGCCGGATAGCGCCGGCACAGCGCGCGGAACTCGCCACGGAAGTAGCCGATGTCGGCGAACCGGTCCTGGCCCGCTGGGTCCTCCAGGGCGCCCACAAGGTAGCCGGCAACCGTGCCCTGCGTGTCCTCCGCGACCAGCGCGACATCGCTCCCACCTCTCAAGTAGCGCCCAAGCCACCGCTCCCTGAAAGCCGCCCGCTCCTCCGCCGAGGCGAAGCCGCGGCGCCCGCTGGCCTCGAAGAAGATCGCATCCACCTGCGCCGCAACCTTGGAGGACGTGCGGCCGCCAGGGAGAGCGCGGATGGAGATGTCGTCGGGCATGTCTCGGCTTTTCGACCGGGTATCGGGAGTCGGGCGTCGGTAGCCGGGAATGATAGACACCAAAATGGCACCACTGCCGTGCTCAGGCTACCAAACTCCGAAGCTGCGCACCGACTGCCGATTGCCGACGCCCGACTGCCGGATCAGAGGCCCGAACCATGCGGTTGAAGCATGGCTGCATCCCCTCCTTCTCGCATTGCAGCGTGGCATTCCATATACCATGTTGCAATGCACATGAGCACCGCCTTTCAGAAAAGGACCCCGATCATGGCAAGCGTGAGAAGCCTGGGTGGCGCGTTGGACTTCGAGCCCCGCAGCCTTGGGTTGCGCCGCTTCTTCAAGGGCCTCACCGTGTATTGGAACGCGATCAGCGAGGGCGCGGCAGCGGCGCACGCGTACGATGCCCTGACGCGGCGCGGCGTGGCCCACGAAGAGGCTGTCGAGCAGGTCTTCGTGGCGCACTTCGGCCGCCGCTGACACGAAACTGGCCTACCCCCGGCGATGCCTGCTC
Organism: Hyphomicrobiaceae bacterium; assembly: GCA_044868325.1. Lineage (GTDB taxonomy): Bacteria > Pseudomonadota > Alphaproteobacteria > Rhizobiales > Hyphomicrobiaceae > AWTP1-13. Next base: position 1,760 of record JBIOWI010000097.1, on the reverse strand, counting down.
GGTGCCTGCTCAGGGACGCCGCGTAGATCCCCGCTTCCCGCAAAAGCGGCCGTCGCTACGGGGTCAGACCCCTGGCCACAACTGACGGGCAGAATCGATAGCGTCCTGGCCAGGGGTCTGACCCCATTCGAGCTGCGAGGGCGGGGGAGAGAGGATCCCGCCGGTGTCGCGCTCCGAGCCCTAGAACTTCCGTATCAAGCCGACCAGCCGGCCCTGGATGTCCACCTGGTCGGGACCGAAGATGCGGGTCTCGTAGTTGGGGTTGGCGGCCTCCAGCGCGATGGACGCGCCGCGCTTGCGCAGACGCTTCAGCGTGGCCTCCTCCTTGTCTACCAGGGCCACAACGATGTCGCCGTTCTCCGCCGTGTCGCAGCGGCGCACGATCACGATGTCGCCCTCGTTGATGCCGGCGTCGATCATGGAATCGCCGCGCACCTCCAGGGCGAAGTGCTCGCCGCTGGCCACCAGGTCGGGCGGCACCGGGATGTCCTGGGTGTGGTTCTGGATGGCGCTGATCGGCACGCCGGCGGCGATGCGGCCCATCAGCGGCACGCTTGCCGATCGGCCGGCGAACACTTCCGGCGCCGGCACCAGCTGCCGCGACGGCCGGCGGCCGCTGCCCTCGATTACGCTGGGGCTGAAGCCCGCACGTGCCGACCCGCCCTCGACCATCGCATCGGGCAGCTTGATCACCTCGATGGCGCGCGCCCGGTGCGGCAGGCGGCGGATGAAGCCGCGCTCCTCAAGCGCCATGATCAGCCGATGCACGCCCGACTTGGATTGCAGGTCCAGCGCCTCCTTCATCTCCTCGAAGGAAGGCGGCACTCCCGTCTCCTGCAGCCGCTCGTGGATAAAGGCGAGCAGCTCTTTCTGCTTGGTCGTGAGCATTGGAAACCTCCGCTGACCGGGTAAGACCCCTGGCCAAGTTCGTCTCGGCATTTCTTCTCGGTAGAGGCCAGGGGTCTGACCCCATCCGACGCCACGCCGTACAAACCGCGAACATCATAGATGTTCGTCGGATGTTCCGCAAGCACGTTTCGCTGGGCGTTGCAGGCGCAAGCCTGCGGAGACTGTCGTCAGTGGTCGAGCCTCAGAATCGAGACGGCGCTGCCCGGAGCGGCAGGCGGCGCGTGCGGGGGCCGGACGAGCAGACAGTCCGCCTGCGCCAGAGGCGCGATGAGCGAGCTGTGCTGGAAGGGAAGCGGCGTGACCTGAGCAAGACCGTCAGCCCCGAGTTGGGACACCGCGCGCATGTAGTGCTGGCGCGGCCCGTTCGCCTCCACCGCCGCAATGAGGCGCGCTTGCACGGTGGCGAGGCACGCCTCCGCCGGGCGCCCGAGCAGGCGCCAGATCAGCGGCACCAGGAACAGCCGTGCGCACACGAACGACGCTGCCGGATTGCCCGGCAGACCGAGCACGCGCGTGCCGCCTAGCCGCCCGAACATCAGCGGCTTGCCGGGACGCATGGCGATCTTCCAGAAGGCGAGCGCCAGCCCGCGCGCCTCAAGCACGGGCGCCACCAGGTCGTGCTCGCCCACCGAGGCGCCGCCGATGGTCACCAGCACGTCGGCGCCGGCCGCCTCGCCGATATGCCGGGCGAGGTCCTCCCGCGCATCGCGGGCAATGCCCATGAGCCGCACCTCGGCGCCGGCCGCCTCAGCCAAGGCCGCGACGCCGAGATGGTTGGAGGCGACGACCTGGCCCGGCCCCGGCCGAGTGCCGGGCGGCACCAGCTCGTCCCCGGTGGAGAGCACGGCGAC
>JBIOWI010000096.1:0-3270 GCA_044868325.1 Hyphomicrobiaceae bacterium | reverse complement strand
CAACTCGGTGCTGACCGAGGTGGTGGTGGAGCCGGCGGCGTAGGTGTCAGACCCACAGGGTCTGACACCTGCAGAGGCACCACCATGCGCTACCTCCCGCTCACCGATGCCGACCGCAAGGCGATGCTCGCGAAGATCGGCGTTTCCGATATCGACGCGCTGTTCGCCGACATCCCCGCGGACAAGCGCCTCAACGGGCGCCTCGCGCTGCCCAAGGCCAAGGGCGAGCTGGAGGTGGAGCGCGAGCTCGGCCGGCTGGCCGCCCGCAACGTGCCGGCGGGATCGGTGCCGTTCTTCGTCGGCGCCGGCGCCTATAAGCATCACGTGCCGGCGACGGTGGACCACCTGATCCAGCGCTCCGAGTTCCTCACCTCGTATACGCCCTACCAGCCCGAGATCGCCCAGGGCACGCTGCAGGTCCTGTTCGAGTTCCAGACCCAGGTGGCGGCGCTGACCGCCATGGAGGTGGCCAACGCCTCCATGTACGACGGCTCCACCGCCTCCGCGGAGGCGGTGCTGATGGCCATGCGCATCACCAAGCGGAACAAGGCCGTGATCTCCGGCAACCTGCATCCGCAGTATCGCGAGACAATCGAGACGGTGGCGCGGCTGGCGGGCCATGAGATCGTGGCGCCGCTGCCCCATGGCGCGGCGGAAGACCTGACCGGCCTGATCGATCCCACCGTCTCCTGCGTGGTCGTGCAGAACCCCGACTTCTTCGGGCAGGTCCGCGACTTGAGTCTGATTGCAGACGCCGCCCACGCAGCCGGCGCCCTCCTGGTTGCAGTGGTGACGGAGGTCGTGTCGCTGGGGCTGGTCCAGCCGCCGGGCGCCATGGGCGCCGATATCGTCGCTGGCGAGGGCCAGTCGATCGGCAACGCGCTCTCCTTCGGCGGGCCCTACGTCGGACTGTTTGCCACCCGCCAGAAGTACGTGCGGCAGATGCCGGGCCGCCTCTGCGGCGAGACCGTGGATCAACAAGGCCGCCGCGGTTTTGTGCTGACCTTGTCGGCACGCGAGCAGCACATCCGCCGCGAAAAAGCCACGTCCAACATCTGCACCAACTCAGGCCTGTGCGCGCTCGCCTTCACCATCCATATGACGCTGCTCGGCGAGGCGGGCTTGCGGCGGCTGGCACGCATCAATCACGCCAACGCGGTGCAGTTGGCCGACCTACTGGACACGGTGCCCGGCGTGGCGGTCCTCAACGAGACCTTTTTCAACGAATTCACCATTCGCGTCCCGGGCGATGCAGCCGATGTGATCGAGAAATTGGCGGCCAAGGGCGTGCTAGGCGGCGTGCCGGCTTCGCGGCTTTCGCCGGACAATCCGGACCTGAAAGATTTGATCATTGTCGCCTCCACCGAGGTCAACACGGACGAGGATCGCGCCGCCTATGCCATGGCGCTGAAGGAGGTGCTGTGACGCGCGCGATAGCCGTAGGGCGCAATGGGGCGAAGCCGCATTGCGCCGAAACACCGATGAAACGGGGCAATGCGCTGCCGCTTATTGCACCCTACGAGTCCCACGGTTCCGCGCCGGAGGCGTACCCATGCTGAACCCAGAAAGACTGCCGGCGCGCACCGCTGAGATTCATGCGGCCAATGAAGCGAGCGCCCCAACCTTCAGCGGCAACCGCGGCCTTGCCATCGAGGAGCCGCTGATCTTCGAGATCGGCCGCTTCGATACCACCGGCGTCGACCTGCCGGAGCCGCCGCAGGTCGCCTCGCGTCTCGGCAAGCTCGAGCGCACCGTGCCCATCGGCCTGCCAGGCCTGTCCGAGCCCGAGACCATGCGGCACTACGTGCGGCTCAGCCAGAGGAACTACGGCATCGACACCGGCATCTTCCCGCTCGGCTCGTGCACCATGAAGCACAACCCGCGCCTCAACGAGCGGATGGCGCGGCTGCCCGGCTTCGGCGACATCCACCCGCTACAGCCCCTCTCCACCGTGCCCGGCGCCATTGCGCTGATTGCCGAGCTGTCGCGCTGGCTCTGCGAGCTCACCGGCATGCCGGCCATCGCCATGACGCCTAAGGCGGGCGCGCACGGCGAGCTGGCCGGCCTGATGGCCATCAAGGCGGCGCTGGAGGCGCGGGGAGAGAGGCGCTCCGTCGTGCTTGTGCCCGAGTCTGCGCACGGCACCAACCCGGCGACCGCGGCGCTGCTCGGCTACCGCGTCGAGGCGGTGCCGGCGCGTGCGGACGGCACCGTGGATGTGGAGGAGATCGCCAAGCGCCTCTCGCGCGAGGTGGCGGCCCTCATGCTCACCAACCCCAACACCTGCGGACTGTTCGAGCGCGACGTTGCGGCCATCGCCGAGGCGGTGCACGCGGCCGGCGCCTTCTTCTATGCCGACGGCGCCAACTTCAACGCCATCGTCGGCAAGGTGCGCCCGGGCGACCTCGGCGTCGACGCCATGCACATCAACCTGCACAAGACCTTCTCCACGCCCCACGGCGGCGGCGGCCCCGGCGCCGGCCCGGTCGCCCTGTCTGCAGCACTGGCCCCGTTCATGCCGGTACCGTACGTAGTGGTGGGGTCAGACCCTGCGGGTCTGACCCCATGGCACTACGTGGAGCACACTGCTTGCGCAGACGCCCGTCCAGGGGTCCCCTCCCCCCTTGTGGGGGAGGGACAGGGTGGGGGGAAATCCCGAACATCGAAGGTTGGGGTTCCCCCCACCCCTAGCCCCTCCCCACAAGGGGGAGGGGGATCCGGTCGTGCAAGCGGGGAGGTCGGCGGCCAATCATTCGGACGCATGTGCGCGTTCCATGGGCAGATGGGCATGTTCGTGCGGGCGCTGGCCTACCTGCTCTCGCACGGCTCGGACGGGCTGCGGCAGGCGAGCGAGGATGCCGTGCTTGGCGCCAACTACATCCGCGCCTCGCTCTCGGACCTCATATCACCCGCTTTCGGCGATCAGCCGTGCATGCACGAGGCGCTGTTCGACGACCGCTGGCTGGAGGGCACAGGGCTCACCACGCTCGATTTCGCCAAGGCGATGATCGACGAGGGCTTCCACCCCATGACGGTATATTTCCCGCTGGTGGTGCATGGCGCCATGCTGATCGAGCCGACCGAATCTGAGTCAAAGCAGAGTCTCGACCAGTTCATCGCCTCGCTGCGCGGCCTGGCGGCCGCCGCCAAGTCCGGCTGTACGGTCCGCTTCAAGGAAGCCCCGCGCTTCGCCCCGCGCCGCCGCCTGGACGAGACCAAGGCGGCGCGCGAGCCGCGGCTGCAGTGGGATGGTGTCAGCCCCGGATCAAG
>JBIOWI010000095.1:0-5682 GCA_044868325.1 Hyphomicrobiaceae bacterium | reverse complement strand
CTTCCCTGTTGAACCGGGGGAAATGCCGGGAGTGTGGCGAGGTGCGGACGTCGGCAACCGCGGTGATGCCAGCACCCTGGAGCAGCTCGATGAAGCGCTCATAGGTGTGCGTCGAGTGCCCGATGGTGAAGACCATGTCGGAATGCGGCGTCATTTCTTTGGCCATGAACTCCGTTGACCATCAGATTCGCAGTTTAGGCATTGGAGTCCTCCTCGTCATCCTGCCGCCGGTGCAGGGGCAGGCTCGGTCTGCTGCAACAGACGGAGGGCTCGCAAAAGGAATGGCGCGTTCAATCCTTCGGGAACGCCAGCCCGAGGTCGCGGTAGCGGGCGGGGTCGTCGCCCCAGCCTTCGCGCACCTTGACGAACAGGAAGAGGTGCACCGGGCGCCCGACGATCTGCGACAGCTCCTTGCGCGATTCCATGGAGAGCTGCTTGATCATGGCGCCGCCCTTGCCGAGCACGATGCGCTTCTGGCTATCGCGCTCCACGAAGATCGTCTGCTCCACGCGCACGGCCTTGCCCTGCTCGGTCCAGGCCGTCGTCTCCACAGCGATCTGGTAGGGCAGCTCGTCGTGCAGGCGGTCGTAGATCTTCTCGCGTGTGATCTCGGCGGCGAGCACACGCATGGGCGCATCCGTCACCTCCTCGGGCGGATAGTGCCAGGGTCCGGGCGGCACGGAGTGCGCGAGGTGCGACTTCAAATCGGCAACGCCGTCGCCGTCGAGCGCCGAGATCATGAACGTCTCCGCGAACGGCACGCGGGCGTTGAGCTCGGCCGCCAGCTCCAGGAGCCGCTCCTTCCGCACACGATCCACCTTGTTGAGGGCTAGCAGCAGCCTGCGCTGTGGCTCCGACGCGATCCCGTGTCGTTGGCCACCGGCCTCTCCACAGCCTCGACGGGATTCCCCTCCCCCTTGTGGGGAGGGGTTAGGGGTGGGGGGAACCACAACATCCGAGGTCTTGGATTCCCCCCCACCCTGTCCCTCCCCCACAAGGGGGGAGGGGACGCTGTGGCGCTCCCTTCGTTCAACTTTTGAGGTCGAGCTTGCTTTTGGCCCCGGCTGCATGTCGTCGTCGAGGACGACGGAAGCGAGCTTGTCGAGGATGCGCTCCACGTCCTCGTCGAGGCCCTTGGCCGCATCGACCACGAGCAGCACGAGATCGGCATCGCCGGCGCCGCCCCAGGCCGCCTCCACCATCGCCCGGTCGAGCCGGCGCTTCGGGGCGAAGATGCCGGGCGTGTCGATGAACACGAGCTGGCTCGCCCCCTCGATGGCGATGCCGCGCAGCGTGGTGCGCGTGGTCTGCACCTTGCGGCTGACGATGGCGATCTTGGTGCCCACCAGCATGTTGACCAGCGTGGACTTGCCGGCGTTGGGCGCACCGATGATGGCGATGAAGCCGCAGCGGGTCTCGCCCTCGGGCATCCCGGCGTGAGGCTCCGACCGGGCTCGATCCTCAGACATCGGCGCCACGCTTCCACACCCCCTCGCGCGCCAGGAGCGCGGTGGCGGCCGCCTGCTCGGCGGCGCGCTTGCTCGCCCCCTCGCCGCGCGCCGGCTTGCGGCCCTTGATCCGAACCTCGGAAGTGAAGCGCGGGGCGTGGTCCGGCCCCTGCCGGTCGATCTCCACGTAGGCCGGCAGCTCCAGCCCCTGACCCTGCACCCACTCCTGCAGGAGCGACTTGGCGTCGGCCGCCTCCGCCGGCGATCCGCCGAGCCGCGAGCCCCAGTGCGCCCGCACCACGTCGCGGGCCGTCTCGTAGCCCGCCTCCAGGAAGATGGCGCCCAGCACCGCCTCGCAGGCGTCGGCCAGGATCGTCTCCTTGTCGCGTCCGCCGCTCTCGGCCTCCGCATCGCTGAGCACCAGGAAGGGCCCCAGATTGAGCTCGCGCGCCACCACCGCGCAGGTCCGCCCGCGCACCAGGCGGTTGTAGAGCCGCGCCAGCTCGCCCTCGTCGGCGGCGGGGTAGACCTCCCAGAGCAGCTCGGCGATGGCAAGGCCCAGCACGCGGTCGCCCAGGAACTCCAGCCGCTCGTTGTCGCGCCGCTTGCCGGGCGCCTGGCGGACGCTGGCGTGCGTCAGCGCCTTCTTGAGCAGGTCGCGGCCGCGGAAGTGGTAGCCGAGGCGGGCCTCCAGCTCCTTGAATTTGCGCGCCGCGGCCACGGCCCGATCACCTGACGAGGCTGAAGATCCGCCGCCAGCGAATGTCGAACGGCCACGTCCACGGGCTGGTCACCCGGAACGCGTTGGGATCGTCCACCGCGGCGGAGAAGAAGATGATCTCGGCCCGCCCCACCAGGTTCTCATAGGGCACGAAGCCGACGCCGAAGCGCTGCGGCGACTCGCGGCTGTCGATGGAGTTGTCGCGGTTGTCGCCCATCACGAAGAAATGCCCGGGCGGCACGACATACACCGGCGTGTTGTCGAAGCGGCCGTCGGGCTCGGAATCGAGAACATAGTAGGACACGCCCTCAGGCAGCGTCTCCCTGTAGCGCGGGATCGGGCGGCCATCCTCCTCCGGTCCCGTATAGCTGCCGGCGCGCTCGCGCGGCACTGCCTTGCCGTTGATGTGGACGATGCCGTTGCGCACGTAGATCTCGTCGCCGGGCAGGCCCAGGATGCGCTTGATGTAGTCCTTCTCCGTATCGCGCGGCAGCTTGAACACGACCACGTCGCCGCGCCGGGGCTGGGCACCGAAGATGCGGCCGTTGAAGGGCACCAGGCCGAACGGGAATGAGTAGCGGCTGTAGCCGTAGGACAGCTTGGAGACGAACAGGTAGTCGCCCACCAGCAGGGTGTCCTTCATCGAGCCGGAGGGGATGTTGAAGGGCTGATAGAAGAAGATGCGGACAATGATCGCCAGGATCAGCGCATGTATGACGATTTTGACCGTCTCGCGCCAGCCGCTGTCGCCGGCCTTGGCGGCGTCGGAATCCACGCTCATGCTCCTCAATCGCACTCCTTGCTGCTCCGACACCTGATGCCAGCCAGGCTTCTGCGGGGGCGTCGGCCCGGAGCCTCCGTATAGCTGTTCGCGGGACAGCCGGCAATTCACGCCAAGTTGTCGCTGCCACCGGTAGTCTCGACCGAGATCACAACCACGGCATGTGCCATGGGGAAATCGTCGGTCAACGTGATGTGCACCCGCGGGGTGCGGCCTGCGGGGGTGAGGCGCAGCAGCTGCCGCGCGGCCCCGCCGGTCAGATGCATGGTGGGACGCCCCGACGGCTCGTTAACGACGCCCATGTCCTTCCAGAACACGCCCCGGCTCAGTCCCGTTCCCAGGGCCTTGGCGCACGCCTCCTTGGCCGCGAACCGCTTGGCATAGGACGCGGCACGGTCCGGCTTTCCGTCCGACCTCGCCCGCTCCACGTCGGTGAAGAGGCGGTTCAGGAAGCGTTCGCCGTAGCGCTCGATGGCCTTCTCGATGCGGCGGATGTCGATGACATCGTTGCCGATCCCCAGGATCATGGCCGGACCTGCGGGGTTTTCCTGGCCTCGTCCATCGCGGCCCGCATGTGGGCGATGGCTGGGCCGAGGCCGGTGAAGATCGCCTCCCCGATCAGGAAATGGCCGATATTGAGCTCCACGATCTCGGGGAGGCGGGCCACCCCGCCCACCGTGTTGTAGGTGAGGCCGTGACCGGCGTGGACCTCCAGCCCCGCCGCCGCGGCCGCCCGCGCGGCGCTCTCGATCCGGGCCAGCTCCCGCACCGTCCCCGCCGCGTCGCCGGCGAGCGCGCGCTCGCAATAGGCGCCGGTGTGGAGCTCGACCACCTGCGCCCCAAGCCGGGCGGATGCCTCGATGGCCTGCGGATCGGGCTCGATGAAGAGCGACACCCGGACCCCGGCTCCCGCCAGCGACTCGACGCAGTGGCGCAGCTGGTTGCCCGCGCGCAGCACGTCGAGGCCGCCCTCGGTCGTCCGCTCCTCGCGCTTCTCGGGCACCAGGCAGCAGGCGTGCGGCACATGCCGGAGCGCGATCGCCAGCATCTCCTCGGTCGCGGCCATCTCCAGGTTGAGAGGGCGCGTGATCTCGGCCTTGAGACGCGCGATATCGGCATCGGCAATGTGCCGGCGGTCCTCGCGCAGGTGCGCGGTGATGCCGTCGGCACCGGCGCCGATGGCCACCTGGGCGGCGCGGAGCGGATCGGGATGACGCCCGCCGCGCGCATTGCGGACGGTCGCCACGTGGTCGATGTTGACGCCCAGGCGCAGCTGCGGAACGGCCCAATCCTGCGCTGGCACCGGACTGCTCAAGCGAACACTCGCTCCACCTTGCTCACCACGGACTTGGCCCTGAGGCCGCCGATGATCCGGGTGAGATGGTTCAGATCCCAAACCTCCACGTCGATGGCCATCTCGGTGAAGTCGGCCGCGCGACGCACCATGCGCACGTTGTCGATGTTGCCGTCGGCCTCGCCGATCAGCTGCGCAATCTGGGCGAGCGTCCCAGGCTCGTTGACCGCGGTCACCGCCAGCTTGGCCGGGAACCTGTCGGGCGCATCGGGGTCCACGTCCCAGGTCACGTCGATCCACCGCTCGTGGTCGTACTCGTACTCCTTCAACCGCGGCGAGTGGATCTGGAAGATGCGGATGCCCTCCCCCTCCGTCAAGACGCCGACGATGCGGTCGCCCGGCACCGCGCCGCCTTCCTCGAAGGTCACGGGAATGTCGTTGCGCACCCCGCGGATCGGCAGCACCTGGTGAGCCAGCTTGTCCTTGCCCGGCGCGCTGCCGGGCCAGCGGAACTTGAGGCCCAGGCCCTTGGCGATGTTGAACCAGCCTTCCTCGCCGTGGCCGCGCTGGCGCGCCGGCTTGGGGCGGGCGATCGGACCGGAAACCTCGGCGTCCGGCAGGGCCGCGCGCAGGACGTCGTTGGTGGGCAGCTCGCCGCGTCCGACCGCGGCGAACACCTCCTCCAGGGATTTCTGGGTGAGCCGGCGGAGGCCCTTCTCGACCTTCTCGTCGGCGTACTCCTGGCCGACCCTGGCGAAGGCCGCCTCGATCAGCCGCCGGCCCAGCCCCGAGTATTGCCGCCGCAGGGCGTCGCGCGCGGCCCGCCGGATGGCGGACCTCGCTTTGCCCGTGACCGCGATGCGCTCCCACGCCGCCGGCGGCGTCTGCCCCTTGGCGGTGAGGATCTCCACCTCGTCGCCGTTCCGGAGTTGCGTCGTCAACGGCATCTGCCGGCCGTTGATGACGGCACCGATGCAGGAGTTGCCGATGTCGGTGTGCACCGCGTAGGCGAAGTCGATGGGCGTGGCCCCGCGCGGCATGGCGATCAGCCGTCCCTTGGGGCTGAAGCAGAACACCTGGTCCTGGAACAGCTCCAGCTTGGTGTGCTCAAGGAACTCCTCGGGGTTGTCCCCTTCGAGCAGCGTATCGACCAGGCGCCGCAGCCATATGTAAGGGCTGTCCTTGGTCGCCCCGTTGAGGCCGGCCCGCGCCTCGCTGCCGACGCCGTCCTTATAAAGCGCATGCGCCGCCACGCCGTACTCGGCGATCCGTTGCATCTCCTCGGTCCGGATCTGCAGCTCCACCCGCTGGTGGCGGGGACCGACGATGGTGGTGTGGATCGACTGGTAGTTGTTCTGCTTGGGCGTCGAGACGTAGTCCTTGAACCGTCCGGGCACGTTGCGCCAGGCGGAGTGGATCACGCCCAGCGTGCGGTAGC
>JBIOWI010000094.1:0-22175 GCA_044868325.1 Hyphomicrobiaceae bacterium | reverse complement strand
TCTTCGGGCTGCGCCGCCAGATGGCGAGCAGCTCGCTCTGCATCAGGTGCCGGGTCTGGGCGTCGAGCGCGCCGAACGGCTCGTCCATCAGCAGGATCTTGGGGTCGATGGCCAGCGTGCGGGCGATGGCCGTACGCTGCTTCATGCCGCCGGAGAGCTGCGAGGGGTAGCTGTCCTCGAAGCCGGTCAGCCCCACGAGGTCGATGAAGCTCCGCGCCCGCTTCTCCCGCTCCTCGCGGGCCAAGCCCATCTTCTCCAGGCCGTAGAGCACGTTGGCGCGCACGGTCTTCCACGGGAACAGCGCGAAGTGCTGGAACACGATGCCGCGGTCGGGGCCGGGACCGCGGATCGGCGCGCCATCGAGCCGGATGCTGCCGGTCTCGGTGGGCAGGAAGCCGCCGATCAGGTAGAGCAGGGTGGACTTGCCGCAGCCGGACGGCCCGAGCAGCGCCAGGAACTCGCGCTCGCGCACCTGCAGCGATACATCCTCTAGCGCCAGCACCGGCCGGCCCTTGGGCGGGCGGTAGAGGTGGTTCACCCCTTCGACGACGATCTGCGGCCCGCCGCTGCCGGCGTTGTGCTTCTGCACCTTCGCGCCCCTTGGCTCGGACACGGGGTCAGACCCCTTTCGTCCAGCGTCGAATATATACACAACTGTCGTCGAAAGGGGTCTGACCCCGTCTCCCCCATCTCACGCCCGTCTCACGCAACCCCGGCCCGTCGCAGGACCGGGATCACCTGCTCGCCGAACAGCTCCACCGCCTCCGTGCGGCGCTCGTCGACGGCGCGCCCGAGGATCGCCAGCATGTGCCCGGCGCCGCTGGCGCGGCACTGCTCGACGATCTGCTCGGCCACCTGGGCCGGCGTACCGGCGATGAACTCGTCGTCGTGCACCGCGAAGCCCGTCTTGGCGTCGAGCAGGGACGACGCACCGGCTTTGACCCTCGGGTCGCCGGCGAGCACCTGGCGGGTCGTCTCCTTGGCGATGCGCCCTGCTTCAAGCGCCTCCGCCTCGCTCGCGGCGACGGAGATGTTGCGGCGGATGGCGAGCTGCTCCGGCCCGCATTCGAAGCCAACGCGATCTGCCTCGCCACGATAGGCATCGAAGATCTCCCTGATGCGAGCTACCGATTCGAAGGCCGTGCAGATCTTGGAACGGCGCCCCGCGGACTTGATAGCCGAAGCCGGGCTCACCACCGTCGTCCACTTGGGCGGCGAGGGCTGCTGCAGGGGCCGCGGCACGATGCGCAGGTTGTCGAAGTTCCAATATTTCCCGTGGTGCGAGATCACCGGCCGCTCGAGCCAGGCATCGAGGACCTCCAGGGCCTCGTTGAAGCGCTCCCGGTTCTCCTCTCCGGCGATGCCGATCTGGATCAGCTCCTGCGGCACGCCGCTGGCGCAGCCGATCTCCAGCCGCCCGTCCGTCAGGTGGTCGAGCATGCCGATCTCCTCCAGCACGCGCCAGGGTGCATAGAGCGGCAGCACCATCCCCATGGTGCCGAGCCGCAGCCGCTCGGTGGACCGCGCGATGGCGGCGATCAGCAGGTTGGGAGAGGGGCTGTAGGAGAGGCCGAAATGGTGCTCGCTGAAGAAGATGCCTTCGAACCCGAGGCTGTCCATGCGCCGCCAAAGGGCGACGCCGGCATCGAACACCGCCGTGGCGGCCTGTGGCGCCACCTCCTCGCCCAGGCCGCCCGGCGCGTACAGGAACTCGAAGATCCAAGGCTTGATCATGCATCACCCCCGTAGCTGAGACCGGCCGGACAACGTTGAGACATCTGGGCCAACGTTGAGAAAGTCAATGGCAGCATAGCCGCTGAAGGACGCCTAGCCATCCGCGTTTCCTTCGTGCGAGCGGCCCCGCGCGCCGCCGAGATACGCCTCGATCACCTTGGGATCGCTCAGGACCTTGTCGGGCGGTCCCGAGGCCAGCGTGCGGCCGTAGTTGAGGACGTGGATGCGGTCGGCCAGGTCGGCCACCATCTGCATGTCGTGCTCGATCCAGACCATGGCGAGCTTCTTCTCGTGCTTGGTGCGCAGGATGAAGCGGGCGAGGTCGTCGCGCTCGTCCCGCGTGAGGCCGGCCGACGGCTCGTCGAGCAGCAGCACGGAAGGCTCCAGCGCCAGCGCGCGAGCGAGCCCCACGATCTTCTGGATGCCGAAGGGGAGCGAGCCGGCGTGCACGTGGCGCACGCTCTCCAGCTCGACGAATTCGACGATGCGCTCCACGGCCGCCCGGTGCTCCACCTCCTCGCGCCGCACCGCCGGCAGGAACAGGGCGCGCTGCAGCGGGTTGGTGGCGAGCCGCGCGTGTCGCCCGGCCATGATGTTGTCGAGCACGCTCATGTGCGGGAACAGCTCGACATGCTGGAACGTGCGGGCGATGCCAAGCCGCGCCACCGCCCGGGGCGAGAGGCGCGAGATGTCCTGCCCGCGGAAGCGGATGCGGCCCTCGCCCCTGTAGATGCGGCTGATGCAGTTGAAGGCGCTGGTCTTGCCGGCGCCGTTGGGGCCGATGAGCGCGAACAGCTCGGCCGGCTCCACCGCGAACGACAGCCCCTCCAGCACCGTGAGGCCGCCGAAGCGCAGGCTCAGGTTCTGCACCTCCAGCTCAGCCATACCACCTCCGGCTGCGGCGGTACTGCTTGACCTCGCGATAGCTGCGGCGCGTGCCGCCGCTGGCCTGGCCGAGATAGAACTCCTGGATGTCGGGGTGGTCGCGCAGGCGGGCGCTGTCCCCGTCGAGGACGATGCGGCCGTTCTCCAGGACGTAGCTGTAGTCGGCCACGGCGAGGCCCACCGCCGCGCTCTGCTCCACCAGCATCACGGTGAGGCCGAGCTCGCGCTTGATCTCGACGAGGCGCGCCATCAGGTCCTCCACCACCACCGGCGCAAGCCCCAGCGACAGCTCGTCCACCAGCAGCAGCTCCGGCTTGCACACCAGGGCGGAGGCGATGGCCAGCATCTGCCGCTCGCCACCGGAGAGCAGCCCGGCGATGCGGTGGCGCAGCTCGGCGAGGCGCGGGAAGAACTGCGCCACGCGCTCCTCGCGGCGGCGGCGCTCGGCGGCGCTCTCGCGGCGACCTGCGGGCACAGCCAGGTTCTCGGCCACGGTCAGGTTGGGGAAGGCCTTGTCGCGCTCCGGCACCAGGGCGATGCCGGCCCGCGCGATGCGGTGCGGCTCGCCGTTCTCCATGCGCCGCCCCTTGAAGCGGATCGAGCCCTCGGTGACGCGCGCGTCGTCGATGCCGTGAAAGCCGGAGATGGCGCGCAGAAGCGTGGTCTTGCCGGCGCCGTTGGTGCCGAGGATGCCGACGATCCTGCCCTGCGGCACGTTGAGCGAGATGCCCTGCACGGCGGTGATGGCGCGCTGGTACACCACCTCCAGCTTGTCGACGGCGAGCAGCGGCCCCATCGACTCGCTATTCATCTCGCTCATCGTTGCCGCCCCGCCATGGGCCGGTGCTTGAACGGCCACATCAGGACGTAGGTCTGGATGCGGCGCCAGATGCCGACGAGGCCCAAGGGCTCAAGCACCAGGAACAGGATCATGACGGCGCCGAACGCGGCGTAGTTCATGGCGAACAGCGCCCCGGCGTAGCGTTGCGCACCGGGCAAGGCGCGCAGCGCCGCCTCGATTCCGTAGGGGAACAGTGTGACGAAGACGGCGCCGAGGATCGCACCCAAGAGCGAGCCCATGCCGCCGACGATGATCATGGCCACGTACTGGATCGACAGGAACAGCGAGAAGGCCTCCACCGAGACGAACCCGCGGTAGTAGGCGAACAGAGCACCGGCCAGCGCGGTGAGCGCCGAGGAGATGACGAAAGCCAGGAGCTTGTGGGCGGCCACGCCGATGCCCAGCGCCTCCGCCACCGTCTCGTTGGCGCGGATGGCGGCCCAGGCGCGCCCCGTGCCGGTGCGCAAGAGGTTGAGGCAGATGAGCAGCGTGCCGGCGGCAGCCGTGCCCAGCACGAAATACCAGGCCCGGCCACCGTAGACCTCGAACGCGCCGATGACCGGCGGATCGATGACGATGCCGGTGGAGAAGCCGCGCTTGGTCTCGTACTCGCCGCCCAGGTAGACGACGAGGAAGTGCAGGGCGAGTGTGCTCACCGCCAGGTAGAGCCCGCGCAGCCGCAGCGACGGCAGCCCGAAGATCACGCCCAGCAGCGCGCCCACCAGCGTGGCGGCCGGCAGCGTGATCCAGAACGGCGCCTGCGCCTCCTTGAACAGGATACCGACCGTGAAGGCCCCTGCCGCCATCAGCCCGGCATGACCCAGCGAGACCTGACCGGCGTAGCCGGTGAGCAGCATCAAGGCGAGCGCGCCGATCGAGGCCAGGAACACCTGGTTGGCGAGATCGAGGAGGAAGGGCGAGGCCAGGAACGGGAACAGGGCGAGCGCCGCCAGCAACGCGACGAGTGCCCAACGCTCGGTGCGCGACTGGAGCAGCGCCAGGTCCTGCGCATAGCCGGTGCGGAAGTAACCGCTGGCGCGCGGACGCCTAGACACGGTCGAGCTCCTCGCGCGTGCCGAACAGGCCCCACGGCCGCACGATCAGCATGGCGATCAGCACCAGGAAGGGGACCACCTCCGACAAGAGCGGATCGACATAGTGGATCAGCAGCACCTCGGCGGTGGCGACGATCAGCGCGCCGGCCAGCGCGCCGACCAGGCTGTCGAGGCCGCCCACCAGCGCCGCGGGAAACGCCTTGAGGCCGATGATGGCCATGGTCTGGTCAAGCCCCGAGTCGAGCGCAATCAGGATGCCGGCAAGCGCCCCCGTGAGCGTGGAGAGGCCCCAGGCCAGCGCGTAGACGGCGTGCAGGTTGATGCCGCGCTGCGCCGCAAGCAGCGGGCTCTGGCCGGCCGCGCGCATGCGCACGCCCCAGCGGCCGAACCGCAGGAACGCGAAGAGCGCCCCGTAGACCAGCGCCGTCGTCGCCACCAGCAGGGCGGCGCACAGCGAGATGCGGGCGCCGCCCGGCAGGACAATGGCGAAGTTGGCGATCTCCAGGCGCTGGGCGGGATACTGCTGCTGCGCGGACCAGATCAGCACCATCGCACCGCGCAGCAGGATGCCCAGCGCCACGGTGGTGAGCACCGCGGCCAGCACCATCTCGCCGGTCATCTTGCGCATCAGGAAGAGATAGACGAGCACGCCCACCAGAAGGCTGAGGCCAGCCGCCGATGCGATGGCAACGAGCCAATGGCTGCTGAATTGGGCCGCCGTCACCAGGAGCAGGTAGGCGCCAAGCATCATCAACTCGCCGTGCGCCAGGTTCAGCACCCGGCTCACGCGATACACCAGCACATAGCCGCACGCGATCAGCGCGTAGATGGCGGCCAGCACCAGGATGTTGACGGCGAGCTGCATGGCAGGTGTCAGGTGTCAGGTTTCAGGTGTCAGGACTACCCTGAAACCTGAAACCTGAAACCTATTTCACATCGAGCTCAACCCAGTCCTTCACGCGCACGATGGCCGCTTTGCCGGGGTCCCAGCGGTACACGCGGTAGTACTGACGCGTGCGGAAGTGGTTGTCCTTGGTCCACTCGATGGGGCCGCCGCGCAGACCCTTCGTGTCCACCTTGAGGTTGGACATGGCGGCGGCGAGCTTCTCAGGGCTCGCCGGCCAGCCGGTCGCCTTCAGCGCCGCCTCGATCGCCATGCCGGCGATCCAGCCCTCGGCCATCTGCTCCGGCGGGTAGGGCACGCCCGCCTTCTTGGCCGCCTCGGCGATCTCCTTGTGGATCGGCAGGCCGTCCTGGAACAGCGCGTTGGCGCCGATCACGTAGAACTTGCCGTCCTTGAGGCGCGCCAGCTCGCCCTCGGCCTCCAGATGCGACCATGCGATGTAGTCGCCCTCCCAGCCGAGGCGGCGCAGGGCCTCCAGCGTGCGCACCTGCGTCACCCAGGGCGCCCAGGAGAACACCCAGTTGGCGCCCGCGTCGTTCAGCTTGGTTGCGAACGGCGTGTAGTCGGGCGTCGGCGGCGGGATCACCTCCTTGCCGACCACGCTCATGCCGAGGCCCGGCGCCTGCTTCTCCGCGAAGTCCATCTCGCCGCGCGACAGCGGGATCGCCATGGCCGAGAAGCCGATCTTCACCGGCGCCTTGGCCGTCTCCTTGATGAAGGCGAGCGTCGCGCGGCTGTCGTAGCCGGACGCGAACGCCGTGGTGCAGAACTGCAGGGGATCGGCGGGCGGATGCACCTCCTTGGGGCACACCGAGGCGGCGAACAGGAGCGGCACGCCGGCGCGCTTGGCCTCGGCCACCACCGGCGCATAGGTCGAGGACAGGCTTGAGTTGAGGAGCAGGATCACGTTGTCCTGGGTGAGGAGCTTCTTGGCGTTGGCGGTGGCCTTGCCGGGCTCGGCCGAGTCGTCCTGCAGGATCAGGTTGACCTTCTTGCCGTTGATGCCGCCCGCCGCGTTGACGCGTTCCAGATAGACGCGCAGCGCCTCGATGGCGGGCGCATAGGTGCTGGCCGGCGGGCCGGTGAGTGCCCCCGTCAGGCCGATGTTGTAGGTCTCCTGCGCCGAAGCCGGCCATGCCAGCATTGCCGCCGCGACGGCGGCAGCCAGTTTGCGAAGCATCGTCTTCCTCCCAATGCTTGGTTTGCTTGCTTCATTGGCTCTTGCAGTCTTGCCGCCGGCTTCAAGGCAATGCGTCGGCGGCACTTTCGGCCAGCAGCCTCTCCTCGCTGTCGCCATACATCTCCTCGATCAGCGGCTTGAACCGCTCGTACATGGCCTGGCGCTTGACCTTGCGCGTGGGCGTCACCGGCTCGCCCTCCTCTTCCGGGTCGAGGGCTTTGGGCAGGATGCGGAACGCCTTGACCTGCTCCACCCGCGCCAGTTGCGCGTTGGCCTTATCGATCTCGCGGCGGATGAGGCCCTGCACCTCGGGGTGCTGCGCCAGACTGGTGAAGCCCGTGTAGGCCACGTCGCTGGCGCGCGCCCAGTCGGCCACCGTGTCGAAGTCGATCTCGATGAGCGCCACCAGGTACTTGCGGGCATGGCCGAACACGATCGCCTCGGCGAGATAGGGGCTCGCCCGCAGCGCGTTCTCGATGAAGGAGGGCGACACGGTCTTGCCGCCGGAGGTGACGATGAAGTCGCGCGCCCGGTCGACCAGGCGCAGGGCGCCGTCGCGCCATTCACCCACGTCCCCGGTACGCATCCAGCCGTCGGCGCCCAGAACCGCCTCGGAGGCCTCCGTGTTCATCCAGTAGCCCTCGAACAGGTCCGGCGAGCGCACCAGGATCTCGCCGTCGTCGGCGAGGCGCACCTGGAACCCCTCGGGCACGGTGCCCACGTCGCCCGGCCGCGGGAACGGCCCGCGCTGGCCGGCGACGATGCCGCCGGCCGTCTCGGTCTGGCCGTACATCTCGCACACGTTGACGCCCAGCATGTGCCACACGGCCATCGTCTCCGCGGGCAGCGGCGCGCCGCCCGAGACCACCAGCTCCAGCCTGTCGAAGCCGATCTTGGCGAGCACCGGGCGGAACACGGCCACCCGCCACGCCGCATGCGCCAGCGATGCGGCGCCCCCGGCCGTGCCCGTCCAGCGGCGCCTCGCGTGGCGGCGCCCGAAGGACATGGCACGGTCGAAGGCGAGGCGCTTGAGCGCCGAGCTGCCGTTGGCCTGCACCAGCACCTGCGCCGCGAGCTTCTGCAGGTAGCGCGGCACCGTGAAGAGCACCGTCGGCGCGGTCTCGAACAGGGTCTCGGCCAGGTCCTCCGCGCTCTCGCCGATGTGCGGCACGAGCTGCGTGACGAGCGGCAGCGTCACGGCGATGTCGCGGCCCAGCACGTGGCACAGCGGCAGGTAGGCGACGGTGCGGTGCTCCTTCTCGCAGAGCGTCGGGTACTGCGCGGCCACCGAGCGCGTGGCGGCCAGGTGCTTGCCGTGCGCGATCAGCGCGCCCTTGGGATGCCCGGTGGTGCCCGAGGTGTAGACGATGAACGCCGGCTGCTCGGGACGCACCTTGGCCACCTCGGCCTCCAGCCAGGCCAGGTCGCCATTGCCGCCGACCTCGCACAGCGTCGCGTAGGAGACCAGCTTGGGGTGAGTGAGCGCGAACAGGGCTGTGTCGTCGATCGCGACGATGCGGCGCAGCGCCGGCAGCCGCTCCACGAGGGGCAGGATGCGGTCCACATACTCCTGGTCCTCGGCGACGAACAGCACCGCCCCGCCGTCGCGCATCTGGTAGGCCACCTCCTCGGCCGAGGCGGTGGGATAGATGCCGTAGACGATGGCGCCGAGCGACTGGGCAGCGAGGTCTGAGATCAGCCACTCCTCGCAGGCGTCGGCCATGATGGCGATGCGCTCGCCGGCCTGCAGGCCGGCTGCGGCGAACGCCTTGGCGGTGCGGGCCACCATCCTCGCGTACTGCGCCCAGGTGCGCTCGCGATAGAGGCCGAGCGCCTTGGAGCGGAACGCCACGCGGTCCGGCTCGGTCCGTGCCCGCTCCAGGAGCAGCGCCGGCGCCGTGGTGCGGCGCAGGTCGGCGGCAGAGCGCAGCGTGTGGACCGGTGTGCGCATCGCAGAGACGTCTATCCGCTCCCCGAGGCTGGGCCCCCGCGGGCGGCAAGCCCGCCCGCAATCAGCTTCGCGAACCCGGCGGCGACCTCCTCCATGCTCCTGGCGCGGTCGGCCTCGCGCCAGTTGATGACGGCGTTGCACATGCCGAGCACGGCCAGCATGGCGAGCCGCGCATCGGTGTCGCGCCGGATGCTGCCGTCGGCGATGCCGGCCAGGACAACGTGCTCGAAGCAGCGCTCGATGCGCCGGGTCTTGCGGCCCAGGCGGCGCCGGCTCGCGTCCGGCAGGTAGCGGCGCTCGTTGATGAACACCTTCACATAGTCGCGCCGGGTCTCGATCGGCTTAAGATGTGCCGCGATCAGGCGTTTCAGCTTCTCCAGCGCCGCGCCTTCGCCCTCCACGACCGCCTCGGCGGCCTCCACGAAGCCGTCGGTGCCGCGCAGGCAGACCAGCTCCAGCGCGGCCTCCTTGGACGGGAAGTAGTAGTAGAGGCTCGCCTGCCGCATGCCCAGCACGTCGGCAATCGCCTGGGTGGACGTGCCGTGATAGCCGCGCTCCGCGAACACCCGCGCGGCGGCATCGGCGATCTCGCTCTCCCGCCGCAGCACCCGGCGGCTGTTGGGCGTAGGTTGGGTCAACCCCGGCGAAAAGCCGGGGGCAGACCCAACCTTCGGCGAGCCGGCTCCGTTGTGCTGGGTCTTCGCTGCCGCTCGACCCAACCTACGCTCGCCACGTCCGCTCCACCGCGCGCTTGTTCGCTCGCCCGACATCTTTGCGCGCCTCTTCATCGTGCGTGTCGCTCGATCTATACAATTATAGAATCTATACGTCTATCGAAAAGGACGGCAAAGCCGGCGGTTGCCCGCCGGCCCATCGACACGGCCCGTTCAGGCTGCCGACGAGCGCCAGAGCTGACGGCTTGCCATCCGCGCGCCTTCGGCGAGGCAGCGAAGCTTGGCCCAGGCGATCTGCGGATGCACCCGGCCGCCGAGCCCGCAGTCCGTCCCGGCAACGACGTTCTCGCGGCCCACCACGTTGGCATAGGCGAGAAGGCGGTCGGCGACAACCTCGGGGTGCTCGACCACGTTGGTCGCGTGGCTGACGACCCCCGGAATGAGCAGCTTCCCGTCCGGCAGCTTCACGTCCCGCCAGACCTTGTGCTCGTGCTCGTGCCGCACGTTTCCCGCCTCGACCGAATAGGCCTGCGCCTTCACCCGCAGCATGACATCGACGATGTCGCGCAGGGGAAGATCGGTCGTATGCGGTCCGTGCCAGCTGCCCCAGCACATGTGGTAGCGGATACGGTCCTCCGGCACGTCGCGCAGCGCGTGGTTCAGCGCCTCCACCCGCAACATCGCATAGCGCTTGTACTCGTCGAGGGTCGGATGCGGGTCGAGCATGTCCCAGGCATTCGGCAGGCCGGGATCGTCGAGCTGCAGGACGAAGCCCGCCTCCGCGATGGCCCGGTACTCGACCGAGAGCGCGTCGGCTAAGCCTGCAAGAAACGCCTCGGCCGTCGCGTAGTGCACGTTCTGGCCGCGGCAGAACATCTCGAGGCTGCCCACGCCGATCGACGTGACGAACGCCTCCGACACGCCCGCCGCCTCGGCGGCTGCCTTGAGATTGGCCAGGTCGCGGCGGAGCGCGGCCTCCCCGGTATAGCTGATCGGCCCGATGCAGGTCGGACGCGCGGCGACGGTCGGAACCAGCGAGCCGGCAGCGTAGAACTCGGAGAACTCGCGCATCTCCCAGCGCCTGCCGACGAGACGCATCGGCTGCCCCGGCGGCGTCACATCGGGCGCCGCAGCACCCTGCGGCGTCGACCCGAAACCCGAGATGCGGCCGAAGATGTACATCCCCCAGGCGGCAAGGTCGGACGCGGAGCGCATCGGCTTGCCGAACTCCCCATCGTTGGGAACATCGACCCCCGCGTCCGACTGGGCCTTCACCACGTCCTTCACGGAAGCGAGGAGGAGATCGTCCAGGGCCTGCTCGTCCTGGGGTCCAGCCGACGGCTTCGACCAGGCATCCCGCAAGGCGTCGGGACGCGGCAGGCTGCCGGCATGCGTCGTGAGAATCCGATCCGTGCTTCGCCTCATGACACGTCTCCTCCGGTTGGCTGCCTGTCCGCGCGCTTCCCACCATAATGAACATGTTCATATTTGCCAATCGACTGTCAAGCTGCTCTTCTCGCAGCCGCTCTGCAAGGGAACGTATCCAATGTCGAAGAAGCTGGATGCGGCGCGAGCCGGACGACGCGAGCTCAACAAGGAGGACAAGCTCCGCCGCATCCGGGAGGCTGCGCGCCGCCTGTTCATCGCCAACGGCTACGACGAGGCAAGCACCCGTCAGATCGCCGTTGAAGCCGGCGTAGCGCTTGGCACGCTGTTTCTTTACGCCGCCGACAAGCGCGACCTTCTCTTCCTTGTCGTCAACGACGGCTTGGAGGACGTTGCCGACAGAGCCGCCGCAGCGGTGCGATCGGATGCCTCTCTCATTGAAAATCTGATCGCTGCGTTCCGGCCGCTCTACGAGTTCTTCGGGAAAGAGCCCAGCCTCTCGAGGCTGACCTTGCGTGAGATGACGTTTTATGAGTCCGGCCCGCAGGCCAAGCGGTTTCTGAATACGCGCAATGCGATGATCGACTTGTGCAAGGACATCTTACGCATTGCCCAGGCGAGAGACGAGATCAGGACTGGCGACCGGTATAGCAGGGCCGGCGAGGTGTTGTTTGCCATCTTCCAGATCGAGATCAGGAAATGGCTGACGGCACGCCGATCGACCGTCGATGACGGCGTTCAAAGTCTCCGAGAGGCGCTGGAGATCGTCATCACCGGCCTCTCCAAAGAACGTAGGGTGCAATAGGGCGTCAGCCCGTATTGCACCGATTGGCACCCTACGCTTCTACGATCTGACGCCCACGGTCGCCTGTCGCAACCCCCTGCAGTGTCAGGTCTCTTGATCTATACATCCATAGAATCTATAAGCCTATTGAAAGACGCACCGGATAACGACGACGAGAGGCGTAAAGATCCCATGGGTACTGAGACGAAGCCGAAGTCCCTCCAGGACCTGATGGAGTCGGTGCCGAACGTGGTCGACTACCTCTACGCCAACCCGCCCAAGGCGTCGGCCAACGTGTTCTCCGTCATGATGCCCCACGAGGTGGTGCGGCCGGAGTATACGACCTGGCGCGACGAGCAGCGGTCATGGCGCGAGACGGTCGCCCTGCACGACCAGAGCTACCACATGCAGAACCTGTATGTGCGCGGCCGCGACGCGCTGCGCCTGTTCGAGCGCCTGGGCGTCAACACCTTCAAGACCTTCGCCCCGGGCGCCGCCAAGCAGTTCCTGGCCTGCTCGCCGGAGGGCTATGTCATCGGCGACGGCATCCTCTACTATCTCGATGCGGAGACCCTGCTCCTGGTCGGCAACCCGTCCACCACCGATTGGGCGCAGTTCAACGCCGAGCGCGGCGGCTGGGACGTGAGCGCGGAGCTCGACCCGATGTGGGTCGTCAACCGCGCGCGCAGGCGCAACGCCTACCGCTACCAGGTCGAAGGCCCGAACGCCCTGCAGCTCCTGGAAGCGCTTCACGGCGGCCCCCTGCCCGACATCAAGTTCTTCCGCTCCGGCACCCTCGCCGTCGCCGGCTGCCAGGTGCGCGCCATGCGCCACAGCATGGGCGGCGTGCCGGGCCTCGAGCTGTCCGGCCCGTGGGAGGACCGCGACAAGGTCAAGGCCGCGCTGGTGGAGACGGGGCGCGATTTCGGCCTGCGCCGCATCGGCTCGCTCGCCTACTTTAGCACCGTGATCGAGACCGGCTGGTGGGCGGTGCCGTTCTCGGCCATCTACACGAGCCCGCAGCTGCGGGCCTATCGCGAGTGGCTGTCGTCCAACAACGCCGCCATGCGCATGTCGCTCGGCGGCAGCTTCTACTCCCCCAACGTGGAAGACTACTACGCCACCCCGTGGGACATCGGCCTCGGCCACCTCGTGAAGTTCGACCACGACTTCATCGGCCGCGAGGCCCTCGAAGCAATGTCCACCAAAGCTCACCGGCGAAAGGTGACGCTCGTGTGGAATGCGGACGATGCCCTCGGAGTCTTCCGCAGGCTCCTGGGCGACGGTCCGACCGCCATGCACATCGACCTGCCCGTGTCGGCCACGGCGCGTCTGCACTACGACAGGGTGACGGACCCCGACGGCAAGACGATCGGCCTGGCGCACTATCCGGGGTACACGGTGAACGAGCGCGCCATGCTGTCGCTCGGGAGCGTGGACGAGGCCTACCGCACGCCCGGCACCGAGGTCGTCCTGGTCTGGGGCGAGGACGGCGGCGGCAGGCGCAGCGCGCCCTGGATCGAGCCCCACGAGCAGGTGAGGATCCGCACCACCGTCGCGCCTTCGCCCATCAGCCGGGCCGCGCAGGCGTATCGGGCAGCCATAGCCACGCCACCCCGCCTCTGACGGCCGATGCTGCCGGCACACTCTCCGCGGCCAAGCAGGATCTCGCCGTCGGCCCAACACAAGCGTGCCAGCAAAGACCGATATGGCCCGGAGCCTGAAGGGCGCCGACCGGAGGAAGTGTTGCCAGAAACCGAATAAGTAAACAGCGGATCGTCGGCCGTCAGGCGTTCTTTGGCCTCGAAGGATCAGTCGGGGCGCCCGTGCCCTCCGAACGTGCTTCCGACCAGAGCGTTCCCGGCCAGGGCGGCCCGATCACCTTCAGCGACCACCATTTCCAGCGGGGCCGGTAGATCGCGCGCCAGACGATCGGCCAGGTTTCCGAGTTGTCATCGCACCAGTCGAAGACCTCGAACGATATGCCGTCCTTGTCGCAAGAAAGGTGGCGGGTTCTGGGGGTAGCCGGCCATTCTCCTTGGTACATGATGCATTTGAACCGTGCCCACGGGCTCAGGCGCAGTGGCAGTCGTTCCCACGTCTGGCAACCATTCCTGGTTTGGAGAACCTCCAGCGATACCCCGTTCGATTGCGGATTCCTCACGTTGCGCACCCACACTTCTTCAGTGGGTGACAGTTTGCACCGTTGCTCGAACTGAAATGGGGCCTTGTGCGCTTCGCCTAACGCCGCAAATCTCTTCTCGCGTTGCTCTGCCCCCCGTCTCCTGGCCCACTCGCCGAACCCGGACCACTCCATCAACCCGGGCAGAACGACCATAGACGCGAACAGCACAAGGAACCCCAGTGCGAACACCAATGCTAGCGCGAGGATTTCGCGTAGGTCTACCTCGCTTCGGACAAACGAAAGGACTACTGGCGAGATCATCAAGGCACAAAGCGCCATGGTGATGGCCAGCAATGGGGCTCGGCCCTTAGCGTACCGCATGATGATACCGGCAAGCCGATTGCGATCTGTGGAGGCCGGGGCGGAATTCGGTTTTGTTTCGTCCATGATAGGGCACTCGGGGCCAGCACTCTGCTGACCAGCAAACGACCCATCATAAACCTTGATGAAGCCGGTAGCCACCCGAGCCTCCAGATCCTCCGCCGTAACGTTCTTCCGGACCGGGTCAGAACTCACCATGCAATGACTGAGCGCGTGGCAGCAAAGCATCGAAAGCGGACACAAGGCAAGGTAGCAGTTGCGTTCAGGGCAGCCGATACATCGGCTAGGCTAGGAAGCTCTGCTTAGCCGGATGTCCGGCGCGCAGGTTGCGCTTGAGCAGCTTGCCGTTGGCATTGCGGGGCAAAGGCTCGGCGCTCAGCGTGACGGTCTCGGGAACCTTGTAGTCGGCGAGCAGGCCGGCGCAATGGCGCTTCAGGTCTGCCGCCTCCATGCCCACGCTCGCGACGACAAAGGCGTGCACGCGCTCGCCCAGGACCGGGCAGGGCTCTGCCACCACCGCAGCCTCGACGACGCCGGGGAAGCTCATGAGCGCGTTCTCCACCTCGACCGAGTAGATCTTGTAGCCACCCCGGTTGATCATGTCCTTCTTGCGGTCGAACACGCGCACGTAGCCCTCGGCGTCCTTGGAGCCGATGTCGCCCGAGCGCCAGTAGCCGGCCACGAAGCTCTCGGCCGTGGCGGCCGGGTCGTTCCAGTAGCCCGGGACGACCATGGGCCCGCCCAGCCACAGCTCGCCCACCCCGCCGTCGGGCAGCTCGCGGCCGTTCTCGTCCATCACCAGGATGTCGGCGCAGGGCAGCGCGCAGCCGACACTGTCGGAGCGCGCGGCCGTCTCCGACGGCGGCATCAGGGTGACAGGGGAGGTGGTCTCCGTGGCCCCGTAGGCGTTCATGAGGTTGAGACCCGGCAGCTTCTCGGCAAAGCGGGCGATGGTGGCCGGCGCCATCGGCGCGCCGCCGTAGCCGCCGACGCGCCAGGTCGAATGTCTGCCAGCGTCGAAGGCCGGATCGAGCAGGCAGAGGTTGTACATGGCCGGCACCATCAGCGAGTGCGTCATGCGCTCGCGGGCGGCCAGCTCCAGGAACTCCGCCGCCTTGAAGGCGGGGAGGACGATCAGCGCGGCGGCTGCACGCACCATGGCGGCAATCAGCGCGATCACGCCGGTGACGTGGCTCATGGGCACGGCCACCACGGCCCGGTCGCGCGACGTGAGCCCCATGCAGTATTCGTAGTGCAAGGCCGAGTGGCAGATGCTGAGATGCGTGAGCATGGCGCCCTTCGGCCGGCCGGTGGTACCGGAGGTGTAGAGGATGACGGCCGTATCCTCCTCGTCCACGGCGGCGGGCGGCGCACCGGTCGGCTCGGCGAGCAGCGGCAAGGCGGCGGAGAGCGGGCCGGCCGCGACGGCGACGCGGTGCGCCAGTTGCGGCGTCTCCCCGGAAGCCGGCAGGCGATCGGTGAGGCTGGCATCGTAGGCCAGCAGCTTGGCGCCCGAGTGGGCGAGCATGTAGGCGAGCCCGGGCGTCCGCTCGCGCACGCTCATCGGCACGGCGATGGCGCCGAGGCGCAGCGCCGCGAGCATGACGACAGGGAAGGGGATGCCGTTGCCGAGCAGCATGGCCACCCGGTCGCCCTTGCCGATGCCGGCCGCCTCGATGCCGGCGGCGCACCGCTCCACGGCGGTCTCCAGCTCGCGGTAGGTCAGCCGCTCCGCACCGCAGACGATGGCCTCGCTGCCAGCGTTGCGCGCCGCCGCCTCGCGTAAGAGGTCGTAACCGTTGCCTGGCCGCTCCACGAAGCAGCGCACCACGCGGTCGCCGTAGTGCCGCTCGTAGCGCAGCGCCGGCACGCGGCCGAGCCAGGCGCGCTTCCTGCCAGCCACCGTCAGCTCCTCACCGTCACCATGCCCCGGTCGATCGTGAACACGCGGTCGAGCAGGCCGTGGGCATGCGTCATGCTCGATTCGGAGAGCACCACCGACAGGCCGAGCTTGCGCAGCCCGGCGATCACCTCGGCCAGACGCCGCGCCAGCACCGGCGCCACGCCCTCGAACGGCTCGTCGAGGAGGAGGAGCTTGCGCCCGGCCATCAGCGCGCGGCCCAGCGCCACCAGCTTCTGCTGGCCGCCGGAGAGCTGCAGCGCCTTGCGGGCACGCAGGGCGGTGAGCTCGGGGATGAGGCCGTAGATGCGCTCAAGCTGCGCCGCGGCGTCCTCCGCGCCGGTGCCCGCGGCCCAGGCCGGCACCAGCATGTTCTCCTCCGTCGACAGGCCCGGCACCAGCCGCCGGTCCTCCGGCATGTAGCCGATGCCGAGGCCGGCGCGGCGGTGGGTCGGCAGGCCGGCCAGCGGCCTCGCCTCGAACTCCAGCCGGCCCGAGGCCGAGGGCAGCAGCCCCATGACGGTGCGCAGGAGCGTGGTCTTGCCGGCGCCGTTGCGGCCGATCAGGCCGGCGAACTCGCCGGCGCGCACATCGAGGGTGACGCCGCGCAGGATCGCCACGGAGCCGATCGAGACGTTGACGCCCTCAAGCGACAGCATCGGAGACCTCCTCGCCGATCACATAGCGGCGCACGTCCGGGGCGCGCAGCACCTCCTCGGGCGGCCCGTCGGCGATGATGCCGCCGTCGTAGAAGGCCACCACGCGCCCGGCGAAGCGCGCCACGATGTCCATGTCGTGCTCGACGAAGATCACCGTCACCCCGGCGGTGCGGGCCGCGCCCATCGCCACGTCCATGATGGCGAACTTCTCGTCGGCCGAGACGCCGCTGGTCGGCTCGTCGAGCAGCAGCAGCTTGGAGCGGGTCGACAGCGCCATGGCCACGTCGAGCAGCTTGCGGATGCCCTCGGGCAGGAGGCCGGCCTTCTGCGCTGCGTAGTCCCCGAGGCTAAAGCGCGCCAGGGCCGCGTCGGTCGCCTTCTGCGGATCGTCGGCCGCGGCGATGCTCTCTGCGACAAGCAGGTTGTCGCGCACGCTCATGGTCTGGAACAGCTGCGGGATCTGGAACGAGCGCGAGATGCCGAGGTTGGCGATCCGCCGCGGGCTCAAGCCCACGATGTCGCGCCCGCCGAACTGGATGCGGCCGCTGTCGGGCCTGAGGTAGCCGGTGACCATGTTGAGGAAGGTGGTCTTGCCGGCGCCGTTGGCGCCGATCAGGCTCACCACGGTATCGGCGTCGAACGAGAGCGAGATGTCGGCCGCCGCCGTGACGGCGCCGAAGCTCTTGTTCAGTCCGCGCGTGGCGAGCACCGGGGTCATGCCGACCTCCGCCGCCACTCGGCCAGCGTCCACAGTCCCGCCGGCAGGAACATGACGATGGCGAGCATGGCCGTCCCCAGCGACATCTGCCAAACGTTGGGGGCGTACTGGCTGGCGACGGTGCGCAGCGCCTCGAAGATGGAGGCGGCCAGGAACGGCGCGAGGATGCTCTGGGTGCCGCCGAGGATGGCGATGAACACGAACTCGCCCGAGGTGGTCCAGTAGGTCGTCTCGGGGTCCACATGCCCCACGGCCAGGGCCGCCAGCGCACCGCCGAGGCCGGCCAGGGCGGCGGCGATGAGGTAGTTGACGTACACCACGCGCCAGGGCGAGGCACCGAGGTAGCTCACGCGCAGCTCGTTGTCGCGCACGCCGGTGGCAAGCCGCCCCCAGTCGCCCGCGAGCAGCCTGTGCACCGCGAGCGCCGCCGCGGCGATCGAGACCGAGCCTGCGATCAGGAACACGCGGCGCTCCATGCCGGGGCTCAACGCCAGCCCCAGGAAGGTGCGGGCGTGCAGGTTGAAGCCGTCGGTGCTGCCCAGCGCGGCGCTCTTTACGAGCAGGCCGTAGAGGATCATCGAGAACGCCAGCGACAGCATGGCGAAGAAGATGTCGCGGTAGCCCGCCAGCAGCAGGCCCAGCAGCGCCGCCACCGCCGCCGCGGCCAGGGTGCCGGCCACCAGCATGGCGGCGGCGTCGGCGATGTGCCAGTGGTGCGAGAGCAGCGCCGCGGCGTAGGCGCCGATACCGAAATAGAGGCCCTGTCCGAACGACACGAGCCCGGTGCGCATCAGCACCAGGAGGCCCAGCACCACCACGCCCTTGGCGAGCGCCAGCATGGCCATGAACACCAGCCATTGCGGCGCCAGCAGCGCGAGCCCGCTCAGCCCGGCGACGGCAGCAAGGGCGGCAGCGGCGGCGAGCCTCATATCTTGCGCGCCTCCTGCGCCGCAAACAGCCCTTTGGGCCGCGCGATCAGCACCAGAGCCATCACGGCGTAGATGGAGAACAGCTCCGCCTCCGGCCAATAGCGCACCGTGGCCGACCGGACCAGGCCCACCAGCAGCGCCCCGAGCGCCGCCCCGCCGAGGCTGCCGAGGCCGCCGATCACCACCACGGCAAAGGCGAGCACGATCACCTCGACGCCAATGCCGGGCGTCACGGCCACCGCCGGCGCCGTGAAGGCGCCGCCGAGCGCCGCCAAAGCCGCGCCGATGGAGAAAGTCGCGAGATAGACGCGGTTCACGTCGATGCCCAGCGCCATGCTCATCTCACGGTCGTGGATCACGGCCAGCAGCAGCTTGCCGGCCCTCGTGCGATAGAGCGCCCAGGCCAACGCCAGCCCCGTCGCCAGCGCCACGGCGATGAGCAGCAGGTTGTAGACGGGGTAGGGCACATCACCGAGCGAGAAGTTGCCGGGGAGCGCGTAGGGCTCGGGCAGCAGCAGCGAGTCCACGCCCCACACCAGCTTGATGGCGTCCTCGATGATCAGGAACACGGCGTAGGTGACGAGCACCAGCACCACCTCGTCCTTGCCGTACATCCATTGCAGGAGACCGCGCTCCAGCAGGGGGCCCACCACGAGCCCGACAAGCACGGCCGCGAGCAGCAGCATGGCGAAGCTGCCTGCGGCCGGCAGGCCGCCGCCGAGCCACGCGCCGGCGAGCGAGCAGGCGACGTACGCCCCCAAGGCGTAGAGGCTGCCATGGGCCACGTTCAGGATGCGCATGACGCCATAGATCAGCGTCAGCCCGGCCGAGATCAGGAACAGCCAGGAGGCATAGGCGATGCCGTCGAAGGCGACGGGCAGGATGCTGCTCATTCGGGGCGAAACCGGGCGGTGCGAAGCCGGGGATTGGAAGCCGGGGATTGGAAGCCGGCGGCAGCCGAGACGGGCTGCCGCCTCGACGCGGTTTTCGACGCTACTTCTTAAGCCCTGACTTGATCCAGGCCTCGCTCTTTATGCCGTCCGGCGGGGTCACCTTGTCGGCGGGGTAGCGGGCGATGTCGACGATCGTAAGCTTTCCGCCCTCCACCTTAGTTGTGCCGACGGCTGCGTCCATCACCGCCTGATGGCCCTTGCCGGACGCCATCCGCACCGTGCCGCCGGGGCCCTCGAAGGTCAGGTTCTCGAACGCAGCGATGATCTGGTCCTGCGAGGGGGCCTCGCTGCCGGCGCCCTTGGCCTTCTCGTAGGCGGCCTTCACGCCCAGGATCGCCTGGGTCACCCGGAACGACGCATAGTTCGGCGGCAGCTGGTAGCGGTCCTCGTAGGTGGTCTTGAGCCAGCGCGCCAGCTCGGTGTCCGGCGCGAACGGTCCGAATGGGCCGCGCGCGCCCAGGATGGTGCCGTCCGGAATGCGCGTGCCCAGCCGGTTGATGGCCGGCTCGCCGGCCGACAGAATCACCTTGTGCTTCTCGAACAGGCCGCGCGGGGCGCCTTGCAGGATCAGCCCCTCCAGGTCGCCGCCCCAGAAGCTCGAATGGATCACCTCGACGCCGCTGGCCAGGAGCGTGGTGATCTCGGCGCCGAACTGCCCGGCCATCAGCTTAGGCATCTGCGAGGTCTTCACCTCGATGCCGGGCCTCAGCGTCTTCATGGCGGCCTCGAAGTCGCCCCACGAGTCCTGGCCCCAGGCGTAGTTCTGGTTGAGACCGGCGATCGACTTCACGTTGGGCATGCGCTCGACGAGATAGAGCGCGATCGACACGTTATCCATCGTGCCCGAGGGGCCGGTCCGGAACACGTACTTGTAGCTGGCATCCTCGAAGATGCGCGGCGTGCCGCAGTCGAACAGCACCGTGAGCTTCTTCAGCTCCTCGGCCACCGGGGCGATGGCCAGGCAGTCGCCGCTGGAGATGAAGCCGACGACGGCATCGACCCGCGACACCAGGTTGCGGTACTCGGAGACCTGCTTCTGTGGGCCGCCGGCCTCGTCGATGATGACGAGCTCGAGCGGCCGGCCGCCGAAGCCCTTGCCCTTGTAGGGCGCGGGCACGGTGCCGGCATTGAGCATCTCGGCCGTGAGCTCGGCCGCGTTGCGCGCCGGGATGCCGAATGGACCGGCGGCGGGACCCGACAGGAACGTCACGATGCCGAGCTTGAACGGCGCCTGTGCCCAGGACGCCGGCACGCCGAGCAGCATGGCGAGCCCCGCCAGCACCGCCCGCAGGCCGAGGCTTGATGGAAGTCGCATGCGTTTCCTCCTCAACATCAACGTTTGTCGTTCTTCCACGAACGCACAGGCCTTGCGGCCTCTTGTTCTCCCAATGGGACTGAGCCTAGAGCCTGGCTCCCTCCTGTCCAGTCCGAACTCTGCAGGCTCGCTGGCCACAGGAAGGGGGTCAGACCCCTCGCACCCAACGTATCGACTCTTGCACCACGGCATGAGCGAGGGGTCTGACCCCGCCGCGGGATTCTCCCCAGTCTGTCCCGCTACTCCGCCGCCTGGCGGTGCGACTGGGCGTAGCGCAGGAGCGCGTCGTCGGCGCAGGGCTCGATGGGAGCGAAGTCGCGGTGCGCGATCCAGTCGGCGCGGGTCGGCTTGCGGATGTAGTTGGAGACCGCGTTGAGCGTCAGATACACGATCTTACGCGAGTACGGCGTGATGTTGCCGGCCGAGCCGTGCACCAGGTTGCCGTGGAACATCAGCACGCCGCCGGGCTTGCCGGTGGGCACCGCGAGCCCGCCCTCCTCGCACAGCCGCTCCACCGTGGCGTGGTCGAGCGTCCAGAGCGGATAGCTCGTGGTCTCCTTGTCGTGGCCGGCAGCCAGCACGCCGTGCCTGTGGCTCCTCGGGATCAGCATCAGCGGGCCGTTGAAGGTGAACACCTCGTCGAGGAACACCGAGATGTTCATGGCCTTGGGCTCCGGCATGCCGTCGTCGCGCGCCCAGGTGCCGTAGTCCTGATGCCACTGCCACACGTCGCCGTCGAACTTGGCCTTGGCGTTGATCTTGAACTGGTGCATGTAGAGCTTGTCGCCGAACAGCTGCTCCACAGGCTCGATCAGGCGCGGATGCCGCCCGAGGATGCCGAATGCCTCGTTGTAGGTATGGGCGGCGAATGCGGTGCGCGGCGCGCCGGACTTCTCGCGCCAGATCTGCGGCCGGTCGAGCTGGTAGATGCTCTCGGCCTCGCTGCGCAGGATGTCCACCTCCTTGGGAGAGAACACCCCCGGGAAGAACAGCCAGCCCTCGTCCTCGAATTGCTTCTCCTGCTGGGCGCTGAGTTTCATGGACGTCCTCCATCGATTGGCACGTTGGATTGCTCCGCCATCTCGAGGCGCAGGGCGGTCTCCTCGCCGGCGCGGGCGGTGTGCCCGCGCGCACGCTCCTCGGCTCTCGCCGCATCGCCGGCCAGCACCGCCTCCAGGATGGCTGCGTGCTCGTCCCAGTAGCGCGCGTAGGCGCCCGACACCGACAGCACCAGCCCCATGGACCGGCGGAAGTGGGGCCACTGGTCGGCCACCGTCTCGACGATGGCGGAGTTGCCCGAGAGGGCATGGATGGCGGAGTGGAAGGCCACGTCCGCATCGATGAGGCGCGCCACGGGCGACCGCGGCCCCAGCCTGCGGCCGGTCGCCAGGGCGGACTGCGCCGTCCGGCGCTCGGCGTCGGTCGCCTCGCCGGCCTTGACGCGGCGAGCGGCGAGGCGCGCGGCCATGCCGTCCAGCGCCTCGCGCACGAGGTAGAGATCGCGGATGCGGCGGCTGTCGATGGGCGCGACCAGCAGGCCGCGTTTGCCGCGCTCGACGAGGAGCCCGCGCCGCTTCAGCACCTGCAGGGCGTGGCTGACGGGCTGACGCGAGACGCCCAGCATGGCCGCCACGCTCTCCTGCGTCAGGCGCTGCCCCGAGGCGAGCGTGCCGTCCGCAATGGCCGCCAGCAGGCGATCGTGCACCTGGTCGATCAGGGCCGGCTGGACCTCGAGCTGGAGCACAACGGCCACGTGCCACTCCCGGCGGGATAACGGGGGTCAGACCCCTCGCGACGACCC
>JBIOWI010000093.1:0-7391 GCA_044868325.1 Hyphomicrobiaceae bacterium | reverse complement strand
GCGCATTCAAGGCCCCAGCCGCGGTCGGCGCGAAGCAGGCCCAGGCCTCCGCAGCCACGAACGGGCCGCCCGCGCGCGAGGCTGTGCCGCGCGTGCGGCTTGCCAACAGCGGCGGAAGCTGGCCGTTCTCGTTTCTGGAAGGCCTGTTCGGGGTCGGGCCGCAGAGCACGCCGCGCCGCTCGCGGCAGCGGGAATACCGGCTGCCCCAGTCGTCACGGCGCGCGCCGTCTCCTTCGGACCGGCCCCCCTCCGTGCCGAGGGAGACCGCCGGCGGCACGTACCGGACCATGTGTGTGCGCCTGTGCGACGGGTACTACTGGCCGGTGAGCTTCGCCACGCTGAGGAGCAACTTCACGCGCGACGCGCAGACATGTGCGAAGAGCTGCGGCGCCTCTGCTGCGCTCTACTACTACCCCAACCCCGGCGGCGAGGCCGAGGACATGGTGAGCCTGGAGGGCCGGCCCTACAAGGGCCTGGGCACGGCGTTCCTCTACCGCGCCACCTACGACTCGAGCTGCAAGTGTCGCGCCCATCCCTGGGAGGAAGCGGCCATCGAGCGCCACAAGGGCTACGCCAAGCCGGGCGCCGTGCGCGAAGCGGCGAGGGGAGGGCGGCGCAGCCGTTGAGGCGCCGCCCCGCCGCCCTCAGTCGTCGCGCCCCCGACCGTCCCGTCTCCTGCCGTCGCGCTCGTCCCTGTCGTCCCCGCAGGAGTCGCGGCCGCCCGGCCAGCAGTCGGAGCACCCGGACGCGCCCCCCGTCCGCCCCTCGGCCGTGCGCAGGGAGCCGTAGCGGTGCACGCAGTTGTGCAGGCGTGCGGAGGCGAGGCCCGAGCAGGCCCCGGAGCGGCCGTCGGCGCCGCCCCCGAGTTGGGCCTCCGCCGCCAGCCGGTCGCCGATCACCACCCCCGTCAACAGGACGAAGACCAGGAGCGGAATGAGATACTTGTATGGGATGAGCACGCGTCCGCACTCCTCAGAACGGGACGGCCGTCATCCGGGATCGGAGAGCGATCATCGCCGCCGGCCCTTCTTCCTCCGCGCCTCGACGTGAGCCTCCAGGATGCGCTCGATGTAGAAGTTGAGCGTCCTCTCCTCGGTCCGGGCCAGCCGCTCCAGGGCAGCCTTGAGGCTTGGCTTGATGCGCAGGCCGACTGTGGCCGAGCGTGTTTCGCCGTTCTGCTTGGGGGCGCGGCTCGGCATGGCGGATGTCGGACGTCGTTAGATGTTGGATGCGTGGTTGAACGTTAGAGGATGTCAGCTAACCTTATGCATCCTATGACCTGCGGTTGCATTGTCAAGCAAGGCGGAACGGCGCGGCGGAGGGGGCTAAGCCCGGGCCACCCGGACGAGGACCATCGGGCGTTGGCGGAAGGGATGGACCGTAGGGTGCAATGCTGCAGCGCGGCATTGCACCGACTCGCCCCCCGCAGCACGGGGGCAGACGCCGTTCTGGGCTGGCTCGGCGCAATCGCGCCTTCCGCACGATTGCGCCCTACGTGGGCACGGACGGCGCATAGGTGGGGGGAGGCAGCATCTGCAACTCGGCAGGCGCGCCGCCGAGCCGAGCAAGGCTCAAGGATCGACGGGGAGGTTGCTGGCCCTACTTCAGCCACTCGAGCCGCTGTTGGGCCCTGGGGTCGCCCAGGTCGCGGGCCCTTGCGTAGAGGGCCCTGGCGCGCTCGGGGTTGGCTGTGATGCCGTCGGGCTTGACCTGCCAGATCGCCAGCATGCTGGGATCGTAGGTCTCGGCCAGCATGAATGTCAGGGCGCCGGAGGAGGCTGTCTCGCCGGCCTGGAGAACCTCGCGCGCGCTCACGATGTCCTTGCTCTCGATCAGGCGCTTGGCCTGTGCCAGCAACTCGTCGGCGCGCGAGCGCACGGGAGCTGGCGGCGGCTCAGGCCTCGGTGCCACGGCGGCCACGGCCATCGGCGGCGGGGACGCCTGCACGACGGGCGCGGGCGGCTCTGCGACGGCGCGGGTGCGGGCCGGCAGCGGCTCGACCGGGGCGACGGCGACAGCACGGGGCTCCGCCACGACGGGCGCGGCAGGACTGCGGGCTTCGGCCGAGGCGGTAGCGATGCGCACCTTCACGGGCTGCACCTCGGCGATCTTGACGGGGGCGGACTCCGGTGCGGCCTGGTTGCGGACGACCGGCTTGGCCTGAGGGCCGCCCAGCCAGCCGCTCAGCCATAGCACCGCAGGCACCACCACGACGAGACCGGCCACCAGTCCGAGGCCGGCGGCGCCCAGCTGCTGGCGGTACCATCGCTCATCGTCGTTGGGCATCGGCTGGCGCCATGTCGACGGGATCGGCATCGGCTCCTCGTCGTGCGGCTCGGCCACGAGGAGGCTGCCAGCAGCAAGCGGCGGTGCCGCAGCAGGCGCAGGCGTGGGCGCCGGCGGCGGCATGGGCGGCTGCGCCGGGCGCGCGTAGGACAGGGAGGAGAGGCCGTCGCGGAAGGTCGGTTGAACGG
Source organism: Hyphomicrobiaceae bacterium (assembly GCA_044868325.1). Classification (GTDB taxonomy): domain Bacteria; phylum Pseudomonadota; class Alphaproteobacteria; order Rhizobiales; family Hyphomicrobiaceae; genus AWTP1-13. The sequence continues at coordinate 4,917 of JBIOWI010000093.1, read as the reverse complement.
CGGCGCGCTGGGAGACCGAGGCGGAGACCAGGGCCTGCAGGTTGGCAAGCTCCGACCCGGCCGCTGCGGGGCTTGCCGCGCGCCGGGCGGTTTGGCCCTGGCTGAGCGATGCGGCAAGAAGTTGAGAGAGTTCCTGTGTCAGGTTCGCGGTGCTGCTGTGCAAGTCCAGCGGCTGTGTGGCGGTGCCGCCATCGGCTTGCTGCGGCTGGCCGCTCGCCGAATACGCTTCCCTCACCATGGCTCCCCTCACGCTAACCGACGCTTGGAATCCCGCGCCCCCGACCCAAACTGCCGATACTCGCTCGAAACGGACCTTTGAATCGATACGGTGGGGCACGTTCGTTCCAGGCCCCTGCGAATCGCGGCTGCCAATAGGCGTGGGTAATATGGCACAAATTATGGCGCCGGCTAAGGTTGGCAGAGAACGGCTGTCGGGAATCCGTTGTTCTTCAAGGCGTCACCGGGCGCCTGCGGCGGCAATCCGCCGCCGCCCTCCGGGGGACATGCGTATCGCAAAAACGCCGAAAAATCATCCTGACATCCAGCAAATTGGCTATAAGACGCGCACCGAGAGGCGGGCACGAGCTTTGTCGGGCGCCCCGCGTTGCCACTCCAACTTTGCGAGACGCGAGCGATCATGGCCGATCCGATCAGAGACATGATGGCCCAGGAGATCGACGAGGAGCTGCGCCGAGAGCAGCTGCTCAAGCTCTGGGACAAGTACGGCGTCTACGCTTTGGCCGCCGCGCTGCTCGTGATCCTCGGCGTCGGTGGCTGGAAGTTCTACGAGAGCCGGATTCTGCAGGCTAATCAGTCGGCTAGCACTCAGTATCTGGTTGCGCTGACCGAGTTCGGCGGCAAGCGGGCGTCCGAGGCGCAGAAGACCCTGGAGGATCTCCTCCCCAATGCGCCGCCCGGCTATGCGGCGCTCGCCCGCCTGCGGCTTGCCGCCGGCGACGGAGCCGGGGGCAACACCCTCGACGCGGTGGCCGCCTACGACCGGATCGCCAAGGACGAGTCGATCGATCCGATCCTGCAGGACTTCGCGCGTCTGCAAATTGCCATGTTGAAATTCGATACGATCACCTTTCCGGAGCTGAGGAATCAGCTCAGTCCGCTGGCTAACGACAAGAATCCATGGCGCTACAGTGCGCGCGAGCTTCTGGGGATGGGGGCGGCCAAGGCCGGCTTTCCCGAGGAGGCGAAGAGCCACTTCCAGCGTCTTCTGTCGGATCGCCAGGCGCCTCCGGGCGTCACGGAGCGGGCGCGGGTGATGGTGGCCCTGCTCGACGAGGAGGAGCGCGCCAAAGCCGCGCCAAAGGCGTCGACAGCCGAGGACAAGCCGTCGGCGCCGGCCAACAAGGCGCCGCCCGGGAAGAGCAAGTAACGCCAAGCCAGGCGAGGGGGATCGTGGCCACGCAGCAGACGGAGACGCAAGGCGCCGGCAAGCCGGCCCCCATCCCGGTGCGGGTTCCGATCGACGCACGCGGCAAAGTGTCGCTCGGGGCCGTGCTCTCGCTCATCGCCCTGGCGCTCCTGGGGTGCAGCGACAGCATGCCCAGGCTGTCGGACCTCAACCCCTTCGCGGAGAAGGAGGTCCCGCTCCCCGGCAAGCGCGTTGCCATCATCCAGCAGGAGACGCTGCGCTCCGACGCCCTGGCCGCCAGCCGCCCCGCTTCGCTGCCGCCCCAGCAGGCCAACGATGCCTGGAGCCAGCCGGGCGGCGTCCCCAGCAACGCGCCGGGCCATCTGGCGCTGGGCAGCTCGCTGAAACAGGCCTGGAGCGTGAGCGTCGGCACCGGCTCGAGCTTCTACGGCAAGGTGACGGCAAGCCCGATCGTCTACGGCGGCCACGTCTACACGCTCGATGCCGCCGGCCAGGTGGCGGCGGTGAGCGTCTCGGGCGGGTCGGTGGTTTGGCGTGCCTCAACCACGCCGCCCAACGAGAAGGACCAGGAGGGCTTCGGCGGCGGGCTCGCGGCCGACGGCGGGCGCGTCTACGCCGCCACCGGCTTCGGCACCGTGGTGGCCCTGGAGGCCAAGACCGGTCGGAAGCTGTGGGAGAAGAGCCTGGGGCCGCCGCTGCGCGCCGCTCCGACCGCGTCCGCCGAGCGTGTGTTCGTTGTGAACAAGGAAGGGCAGGTGTTCTGCCTCTCCGGCTCCGACGGCACGGAGCTGTGGACATTCTCGGGCACGGGTGAGCGTGCCAGCATCCTTGCCACCACCAGCCCGGCCGTGGACAAGGACCTGGTGGTGGTTCCCTACCCCACGGGCGACGTGGTGGCGTTGCGCGCCGCCAGCGGCCAGCCGGCCTGGCAGGAGTCGCTGGCGCGGTCGGCCACCGGCTCGTCCCTGGGCGCCTTGAGCGATGCGGGGCGGCCCGTGCTCTACGGGGGCGTGATGTACGCCGCCGGTCACGGGGGCCGCATGATCGCCACCTCGGCGAAGACGGGCGAGCGCATCTGGTCCATCTCGGTGGCCAGCATCGAGCAGCCCTGGGTGGCCGGCGATACCGTGTTCGCGGTGGATACGGCCGGGCAGCTTGCCGCCGTGGCGCGCGATGCTGGCAAGATTCGATGGGCCACCAGGCTGGGAGACGGCACCTGGGCCGGACCGGTGCTGGCCGGCAACCGGCTGTGGCTCACCTCGTCCAAGGGGCAGTTGGTGGGCGTGGATCCGATTTCCGGAAAGGTGGCTTCGACCGTCGCCATGGGCGGCGGTTCCGTCTTTGGCGGGGGCAGCGATCGCGTCCTTATTGCGCCCGTGGTCGCCGGGGGCCGCCTCTTCGTGCTGGCCGACACCGCGAGGCTCTACGCCTTCCAGTGACGCCGCTGCATTGAACCGGGGGCCGGTTCAGGGTAGCCCTAGCCCTGTGCCAGGCTGCTGGCTCCGCCGGTCTTGCGTGCCGGCGCGCGAGCACGCTCCGAATATGCTATGCGAGGCAGGATGCCTCCCGTCATCGCCATTGTCGGCCGGCCCAATGTCGGCAAGTCGACCCTGTTCAACCGCCTGACCGCCAGGCGCACCGCCCTCGTGTCCGACATGCCGGGCTTGACGCGCGACCGGCGCGAGGGCGAGGCGGTGCTCGGCGGCCATCGGGTGACCCTGATCGACACCGCTGGCCTGGAGGAGGCCGCGCCGGCTTCCATCGCCGGGCGCATGCGCGCCCAGAGCGAGACGGCCATCGCCAAGGCGGACTTGGTGCTGTTCGTGCTCGACGCCCGGGAGGGCGTGGTGCCGACCGATGCGGCATTCGCCCAGGTCGTGCGCGAAGCAGGGCGGCCGGTGGTGCTGGTGGCCAACAAGAGCGAGGGGCGAGCCGGCGCCGACGGCTTCTACGAGGCGTTCCGGCTGGGGCTCGGCGAGCCGGTCGCCATCTCGGCGGAGCACGGCGAGGGCATCGGCGAGCTGGTGGAGACCCTGCTCGCGGCGCTCGGCCTCGAGGCTGCGGCGAAGCGTGGCGGCGACACGGCCGGAGCGGAGGCGGATGCCGCCGCGCGGCCGATCCGCGTCGCCATCGTCGGCCGCCCGAACTCGGGGAAGTCGACCCTGGTGAACGCCCTCCTGGGCGAGGAGCGCATGATCACCGGGCCGGAGCCGGGCCTCACGCGCGATGCGGTGGCCACCGATTTCCTCTGGAACGGCCGACCGGTGCGCCTGTTCGACACGGCAGGGCTCCGGCGCAAGGCGCGCATCACCGAGACGGCCGAGAAGCTCTCCGCCAGCGACAGCGTGCGCGCCATCCGCTTCGCCGAGGTGGTGGTGGTGCTGATGGACGCCCAGCATCCGCTGGAGCACCAGGACCTCACCATCGCCGACCTGGTGGAGCAGGAGGGCCGCGCCATGGTGGTGGCCGTGAACAAGTGGGACCTGGTGGCCGACAAGCAGCGCAGCTTGAAGGCGCTGCGCGACGCCCTGGGCGAGCGTCTGGCGCAGGTGCCCGATGTGCCGCTGGTCACGCTCTCGGCCCTCTCGGGGCGCGGCCTCGACCGGCTGGAGGCGGCGGTGCTCGCGGCCTACGAGCGCTGGAACCGGCGCGTGCCCACACCCCACCTCAACCGCTGGCTGGCCGAGGCCCTGGAGCGGCACACGCCGCCCGCGGTGAGTGGCCGCCGGGTCAAGCTCCGCTACATGACGCAGCCCTCGGCACGCCCGCCGACGTTTGTGGCGTTCTGCACGCGGCCCGAGGCCCTGCCCAAGGCCTACCTGCGCTACCTCACCAACAGCCTGCGCGAGACCTTCGACCTGCCTGGCGTGCCGATCCGCCTCAAGCTGCGGAAGGGGGACAATCCGTACGATAAGCGGTGAGAATTGACTACCGATGGTGCCGACGCAGGCGAGGCGTAGCGCATGACCGAGGTCCTCTTCTACCACCTGGAGCACCAGCCGCTGGAGCAGGTGCTGCCGGCGCTTGTGGAGCGCACGCTGGCGCGCGGCTGGCGCGCGGTGGTGCAGGCGGGGTCGGAGGAGCGGGTGGAGGCGCTCGACACGCTGCTGTGGACCTACGCGGAGGAGAGCTTCCTGCCGCACGGCACCCGGCGCGACGGCAACCCGGCGGCACAGCCGGTCTATCTGACGGCCGACGACATCAACCCCAACGAGGCGACGGTGCGGTTCCTGGTGGACGGCGCCGGGATCGGCGACATGGCCGGCTACGAGCGCATCGTCTACATGTTCGACGGTCGCGACGCCGCGGCGGTGGCCAGCGCACGCGAGCAGTGGAAGGCCGTCAAGGCCGCCGGCTGCGACGCGACCTACTGGCAGCAGTCGCCGGAAGGACGCTGGGAGAAGCGGGCGTAGGTGGGATCGGGGCCAGACCCCTTGCCCCCGGCGTCGCGGATAAGATCGTGCGGATGATGCAAGGGGTCTGACCCAGGCAACCGACGCCGCTACCGATGATAGGGATGGCCACTGAGG
>JBIOWI010000092.1:0-3477 GCA_044868325.1 Hyphomicrobiaceae bacterium | reverse complement strand
GCAGGCGAGGTGGAGAGCTGGCTCGCCGATCGATCGCGCACGACCTACCTCATCGACGTGCGCACGCCGGAGGAGCACGCGCGCAGCACGGTGCCGGGGCTCGTGCACGCGCCCGGCGGGCAGCTGGTGCAGGCGACGGACCAGTGGATCGGCACCCGCGGCGCCCGCATCGTGCTCGTCGACGACGAGGAGGTGCGTGCGCCGATGACGGCCCAGTGGCTGCGCCAGCTCGGCCACGAGGCGTGCGTGCTGGAGGGCGGGATTGCCGCCGCAGCCACGCTGGCGGGCCGCCGCGCCCCCGCCGCGCCGCAGCTGCCGGAGCCTGCGCCCATCGCGCCGGGCGAGCTGGCCAAGGGTCTGCGCGACGGTCGCGTGCGGCTCATCGATCTGCGCTCCAGCATGAGCTACCGCAAGGAGCACATCGATGGCGCGGTGTGGTCGATCCGGCCGTGGATCGCGGTGGCCGTGCCCGATCCGACGGTGCCGGTGGCGCTCATCGCCGACGAGCCGGGCATCGCGGCGCTCGCGGCCTCCGACCTGGCGGAAGCCGGCGTCGGCGATGTGCGTCTCCTCGCCGGCGGGCACGGGGCCGCCCGCGCCGCCGGCCTTCTTACTGTGGCGACGCCCGGCACGCCGAGCGACGCGGATTGCATCGATTTCCTGTTCTTCACCCACGGCCGCCACGAGGGCAATGCGGAGGCCGCGCGCCAGTACCTCGCGTGGGAGGTCGCCCTGGTCGACCAGCTCGACGCCCAGGAGCGGGCGTCGTTCTCGGTCAGCGGCGCGTAGGAGGGCGCCGGCTCAGTACTTCCACTGCCGCGCCTTGGCGACCAGGAAATCGCGGAACACCTGGACCTTCTTGGCGGTCTTCAGCTCTTCGGGCAGCACGAAGTAGATCGGCACGGCGGGCCGCTCGACTTCGCGCAGCACGGGCACCAGGTCGGACTCGTCCTCCGTCAGATAGTCCGGCAGCATGCCGATGCCGATGCCGGCTCGAACCGCGTGCTTCATGGCGATGATGCTGTTGGCCGAGAACGCGGGCTTGCGCGGCGCCTTGCCGTCCACCCCCGCCGTCTCCAGCCAGCGGATGGAGGACAGGTGCGTCGCCGGGGTGCCGCTGTACGACACGATGGCGTGGTCGTCGAGCGCCTGCAGGCTCTGCGGCGCGCCGTAGCGGCGCACGTACTGCGTCGAGGCGTAGGCGTGGATCTTCATGGTGAAGAGCCGGCGCCGGATGAGGTCGTTCTGCTGCGGCTCGGCGGTCCAGATGGCCACGTCGGCGGCACGCATGGCAATCGCGATCTGCTCGTCGCTCAGGATCAGCTCGATGCGGATCTCGGGGTAGAGCTCGAAGAACTCGCGCAGGCGCTGGGTGACCCAGATGGTGCCGAGCCCGATAGGCGCCGTCACCCTCAGGTCGCCGGATGGCTTGGTGGTGGTGTCGCTGAGCAGCGTCTCGGCCGTCGAGAGCTTGCTCATGATCTCGCTGGCCGTGCCGAACAGCATCTCGCCCTGCTCGGTCAGAACGAGGCCGCGCGCGTGCCGGTGGAACAGTGCGACTTTCAGCTCCTTTTCCAGGGCGGAGACCTGCCGGCTCACGGCCGACTGGCTCATGCGCAGGGCCTCGCCGGCATGGGTGAAGCTGCCGGCCTCGGCGGCGGCATGGAAGATGCGTAGCTTGTCCCAATCCATTGACGTGGTTTTCGCTGTGACGGACGTTACGCGGGTTGCGCCGCAACGGCTCCCGCGCTGTTCTCAACCTTGGCTAGATAGCGTTCCGCCTCCAGCGCCGCCATGCAGCCCATTCCGGCGGCGGTGACGGCCTGGCGAAACACCTCGTCCTTGACATCGCCGGCCGCGAACACGCCGGGGATGGACGTGCGCGTGGAGTCCGGCTCGGCGATCAGATAGCCCGACGGCGTGGTCTCCAGCTGGCCCTTGAACAGCTGGGTGGCGGGAGCGTGCCCGATGGCGACGAAGACACCGTCGACCGCGATCTTGGAGACGGCGCCGGTTGCGACGTTCCTCAGCACCGCGCCGCTGACGCCCTTGGGGTCGTCCGCGCCCAGCACCTCCTCGAGCACTGCATTCCACACCACCTCGATCTTCGGGTGCTTGAACAGGCGCTGCTGCAGGATCTTCTCCGCCCGGAAGCTGTCGCGCCGGTGCACGACCGTCACCTTCTCGGCGAAGTTGGTGAGGAACAGCGCCTCCTCCACGGCGGTGTTGCCGCCGCCCACCACCAGCACGCGCTTGCCCTTGTAGAAGAACCCGTCGCAGGTGGCGCAGGCCGATACGCCGTAGCCCTTGAACCTCTCCTCCGACGGCAGGCCCAGCCAGCGCGCCTGGGCGCCGGTGGCGACGATCAGCGCGTCGCAGGTATAGATGTCGCCCGAATCGCCTTCGAGGCGGAAGGGCCGCGCCTTCAGGTCCACCTTGACGATCTGATCCATGACCATCTCGGTGCCCACGTGCTCGGCCTGGAGCCGCATCTGCTCCATCAGCCACGGCCCCTGCACGACATCGGCGAAGCCCGGGTAGTTCTCCACGTCGGTGGTGACGGTCATCTGGCCGCCGGGCTGGCTGCCCTGGACAAGAACCGGCTTCAGCATTGCGCGCGCCGCATAGATGGCAGCCGTGTAGCCGGCCGGGCCGGAGCCGAGGATCAGCACCTTGGCATGCTTTTTCGTCATGGCAAATCTGCCCTGGCCGCGCTTTTTGCAGAGAACGAACCCCGAACCCATATGGGTAGCCTATACGGCCAGTGCAATGCTGCGGTCAATGTACCGCAGCCCAGGTTTGAGGCAATTGGGTTGCGGCGTGGGGATCGAGGAAGCGCTCGCGTTCGCTCGGGCCGGATCCTTTGCCGGCGGGCTTTACACTTCGCCGGCAAGACACTACGCGCTTCAACCGGGGTCAGACCCCTGGCCTCTACGGCAGAGTATCCTCGATAACATCTTGGCCAGGGGTCTGACCCCGGTCTGTCCCCTGGAGCCCTTTGCCATGCCTGCGAAGAAGAAGATCGGCTTCCTGTCGTTCGGCCACTGGTCGCCCTCGCCGCGCTCTGAGACGCGGTCGGCCGCCGACGCGCTCCTGCAGTCGATCGACCTCGCCGTCGCCGCCGAGGAGCTGGGCGCGGACGGGGCCTACTTCCGCGTGCACCACTTCGCCCGCCAGCTCGGCTCGCCGTTCCCGCTGCTGGCGGCCGTCGGGGCGAGGACCCGCCGTATCGAGATCGGCACCGCAGTCATCGACATGCGCTACGAGAACCCGCTCTATATGGCCGAGGACGCCGGCGCCGCCGACCTTATCGCCGGCGGGCGCCTGCAGCTCGGCATCAGCCGCGGCTCGCCCGAGCAGGTGATCGACGGCTGGCGCTACTTCGGCTACGCCCCGCCCGAGGGCCAGACCGACGCCGACATGGCCCGGCGCCACGCCGAGGTCTTCCTGGAGGTGCTGCGCGGCGAGGGCTTCGCC
>JBIOWI010000091.1:0-2590 GCA_044868325.1 Hyphomicrobiaceae bacterium | reverse complement strand
CGCACATTCAACTGATGCGCGAGTTAAAGTCAGTGTATGCAACTCGTCTGCCGGTGGCGTTCGCGCTGGCTGCGAGCCTCCTTTCCCTCCCCTCTGCCGAGATCGCCGCCCGCTCGGGCGACCCCGGCGACGCTGTTACCGGGAATGCCCGGGTGATCGATGGCGACACCATCAGCATTGGCCAGGTGCGTATCAGGCTGGAGGGCATCGACGCCCCTGAAATCGGCCAGACGTGCCAAGGCAAAGCCGGTGCCAGCTGGCCGTGCGGATCGGCCGCCGCAACGGCGCTGGAGAAGCTCATCGCGGGCAATCCCCTCCGCTGCAATCGGCGTGGCCTCGACAAATACGGGCGCACGCTGGCCGTCTGCTTCGTGCGCAGTCGCGACATCAATGCCGAGATGGTGCGCCAGGGCTATGCCTGGGCGTTCGTCAAATACTCGTCGAGCTACGTAAGGGAAGAGGCGGCCGCCAGGGCCGAAAAGCGCGGCATCTGGCAGGCTGCAAACATGCCCGCCTGGGACCATCGCCAGCAGCAGTGGAATTCAGCGGAAACGCAGGCTCCGAACGGCTGCGCCATCAAGGGCAACATCACCAAGAGCGGCCGCATCTACCACATGCCCTGGAGCCCCTGGTACGCCCAGATCAGGATCGAGCCGGACAAGGGCAAGCGCTGGTTCTGCAGCGAGGCGGAAGCCATCGCCGCCGGCTGGCGACCGGTCCAAACGCATTGAGGGCAGGCGCACTAGGGGGAGGGATTGGAGCGGGCGATGGGGATCGAACCCACGACCCCGACCTTGGCAAGGTCGTGCTCTACCGCTGAGCTACACCCGCATCCAGTTCGAAGGCCGGACTTATGCAACAAAGGCCGGCGGTTGGCAAGCACGCCGGCCCCACCAGCCAACCGGCGCAAATCGTTGCCTAACAAGGGTCGTGCGGTCTAGGAGAGGCGGGTCATTCTCCGCCCATCTCCGGTGCCCCTTGCCCGCCACCCGCCAAGACCTGCTTGCCCGCCTCACCGAGCTCGGCATCGAGAGCGAAACCCTCGATCATGAGGCGGTGTTCACCGTGGCCCAGAGCTCCCGGCTGGAGCGCGAGCTGCCGGGCGGGCACACCAAGAACCTGTTCCTCAAGGACAAGAAGAACCGCCTGTTCCTTGTCGTGGCGCTCGGGCATGCCCAGATTGACCTCAAGACGTTGCACAAGCGGCTCGGCAGCGACCGCCTGAGCTTCGGCAAGCCCGAGCTCCTGATGGAGGTGCTTGGCGTCCCACCGGGATCGGTGACCCCGTTCGCCCTGATCAACGACCGGGCGCAGCGGGTGACGGTGATCCTGGATGCCGATATGATGCGGCACGAGCGGCTCAACTTCCATCCGCTGGAGAATACGGCGACGACCAACATTGCGCGCGAGGACCTCGCCCGCTTCATCCGTTCCTGCGGCCATCAGCCTAGCGTGATGGCTGTGGCGCAATCGGACTGAACGGACCAAGGCCTCGCCCGAGGCTGCCCCTGCGGGCGTGGAGAGCAACATGGTTTTCGGATTGGGCAACAAGCCGGGCGCGGCGGCGGCACCGGCAGGCGACATCATCAAGGACACCACTACGGCAACCTTCGCCAAGGATGTGCTGGAGGCCTCGCGCACCGCCCCGGTGATCGTCGACTTTTGGGCGCCCTGGTGTGGGCCCTGCAAGCAGCTGACGCCGATTCTGGAGAAGGTGGTCCGCTCCTACAACGGCAAGGTCAAGCTGGTGAAGATCAACATCGACGAGAACGCCGCCATTGCCGGGCAGCTGCGCGTGCAGTCGATTCCGACGGTATATGCCTTCCGCGACGGCCGCCCGCTCGACGGCTTCATGGGCGCGCAGCCGGAAAGCGCGGTCAAGGCGTTCGTCGACCGCCTGTTGGGCGATGAGGGCGCCGATGACCTGGCCGCGGCGCTGGAGGCCGCCGAGAAAGCGCTTGAGGCCAACGATCTGCAGGGCGCCGCGGAGATCTACGCTGCAATCCTGCAGGAGGACCCCCAGAACGTCGCCGCGCTCGCCGGACTGGCGCAGTGCTACATCAAGAGCGGCGACACGGCGCGGGCCGAGCAGACCATCGGCCTGGTGCCGCCAGACAAGCGCGATGCGGCCCCGGTGGCGAGCGTGCGCGCCGCACTGGAGCTGGCCCGCACCGCCGCCAAGGCAGGTGACGTCGGCAAGCTGGAAGCCAAGGTGCAGGCTGCGCCCGGTGATCATCAGGCTCGGCTCGACCTTGCGCTGGCGCTGGCGGCGACCGGCAAGAAGTCGGAAGCGCTCGACCAGCTCCTCGAGAGCTTCCGGCGCGATCGCAAATGGAACGAGGAGGCGGCGCGCAAGCAGCTGGTGCAGCTGTTCGACGCCTGGGGCCCGAAGGACCCGGCCACGCAGGAAGGCCGGCGGCGCCTGTCCTCTCTGATGTTCTCCTAAAGCGAGCGAGGTGGCGGGCGTTGCGGACCTTCTCGGAGCGGTATGCCGGGCCCGCGGATCTGCCGCAGCGCCTGCCCGTGTTCCCCCTGCACGGCGCCATCCTGCTGCCGCGCGCCACGCTGCCGCTCAACATCTTCGAGCCGC
>JBIOWI010000090.1:0-2413 GCA_044868325.1 Hyphomicrobiaceae bacterium | reverse complement strand
ACGGTGGTCAACAACGTGGAGACGCTGGCCAACCTGCCGTGGATCCTGCGCCAGGGAGGGGCGCGCTTCGCCGAGCTGGGCAGCGGCATCTCGACCGGCAGCAAGCTGTTCTGCGTCTGTGGCCAAGTCGAGCGCCCGGGCCTCTACGAGGTGCCGTTCGGCACCACGCTGGGAGAGCTGCTGGAGCTGGCGGGCGGCGTGGCCGGCGGGCGGGCCTTGAAGGCCGTGCTCCTGGGTGGCGCGGCCGGCGCCTTCGTAGGCCCGGAGGCGCTCGCCACACCCCTCACCTTCGAGGGCACGCGCGCCGCTGGCGCCACCCTCGGCTCGGGCGTGGTGCTGGTCTACGACGAGACTGCCGACCTGGGCGACGCCCTGCTGCGCATCGCGAGCTTCTTCCGCCACGAGTCCTGCGGCCAGTGCGTCCCCTGCCGGGTGGGCACCGTGCGCCAGGAAGAGCTGCTGGCTCGGCTCTCGGCCGGGCAGCCGTTCGGCTCGCGCGACGCGGAGCTGGCGCTCTTCGCCGAGCTCTCGCAGGCGATGCGCGACGCCTCGATCTGCGGTCTCGGCCAGACCGCCTCCTCGGCGATCGAGTCCGCGCTCGCCCGCTTCGACCCCTTCCCCGCCCCCTCTGCCAACGGAGCGCGCTCGTGACCGCCGACCCGATCTGGTTCCACCCGCCGCCCCCGCCCTCTCGCGTGCCCCAGGCGCCGCCGCGGCCCGAGCGCCCGCGCCTCGCGCTCTCGATCGATGGCCAGCCGGTCGAGGTCGAGCAGGGCGCCACGGTGCTCGACGCCTGCCGCCAGGCCGGGGTCGAGGTGCCCACGCTCTGCTACCTCGAGACCCTGACGCCGATCAACGCCTGCCGCGTCTGTGTGGTCGAGCAGGAAGGCGCCCGCGTGCTGGTGCCGGCCTGCTCGCGCAAGGCGGAGGCGGGGATGAAGATCCGCACGGACTCCGAGCGCGTGCGCCTCGCGCGTAAGTTGGTGCTCGAGCTCCTGGGCTCGTCGGTCGACCTCTCGACCGCTCCCGGCCTGGCCGAGACCATGGCCGCCTACGGCGCCCGCCCCGAGCGCTTCGGACCCGGCGCCACCGTGGCTCAAGCCGTCAAGGTCGACAACGAGCTCTACGTGCGCGACTACGGCAAGTGCGTGCTCTGCTACAAGTGCGTCGAGGCCTGCGGCATCGACGCCCAGAACACCTTCGCCATCGCCGTTGCCGGCCGCGGTTTCGACGCCCACATCTCCACCGAGTGGGACGTGCCGCTGCCCACCTCGGCCTGCGTCTACTGCGGCAACTGCATCGCCGTCTGCCCAACCGGCGCGCTGATGGCTAGCCCCGAGTTCGAGCTGCGCCGCGCCGGGGAGTGGGACGAGTCCCGCCAGACCCAGACCGATACCATCTGCGGCTACTGCGGCGTGGGCTGCACCCTCACCCTGCACGTCCAGGACGAGCGCATCGTCAAGGCCACCTCACCGCTCGAGAACTCGGTGACCCACGGCAACCTCTGCGTCAAGGGTAGGTTCGGCTTCGAGTTCGTGCAGATCGGGCGGGGGGAGGGCGGCTCAGAGTGAGGATCTTCGCTTGATGGCGCGGTCACCTGCTCACGAATCATCTCAAGCAGCCAAGGCCGCATCAGTGAGCGTCGGCCGATGGCGAAGGCGCGCTCAGGGCGCCGAGAACGACCACGCGGGCAAGTAGCGCTGGTTCAATTGCGCAACCCTGTCTACTTGCCTGGCTGTTGGTTCCGGTTCAGCGGCGGCGCGGGGCGCCGTCCGCTCGGATCGCTGTTTGCCGCTTCTCGGGCCTTTCGCAGCCGCGCAGCCACCACCAATGCTGCGCCTCCTGGATCACGGAGAATATCCGTCTCCCAGAGGCGGACCACGTGCCATCCTTGGGCGGAGAGAATCGTCGAGACTGCAGTATCGCGCTGAACGTTCTTGCGGATTTTCTCGACCCAGTAAGACGCGTTATGTCCGTGGGAGAGACGCGCGAGACGCGACTGAAGGTTCCGCCCGTGCCAGAAATCGCCGTCACAGAAGATGACCACTCTTTGTCGCGGGAAAACTAGGTCAGGACGCCCAGGGATGCCTGGTATGGATCTGCGGTAGCGCAGCCCCAGCGCCCAAAGGGCCTGGCGCAGCACTACCTCGCACTTGGTATTGCTTTTCCGGCTGGCTGCCTGGGCAGCGCGGCGCGCCCCAATCGACGCAGGCCTCAGGCCTGCGAAGGTGGGAGTTGATCTGTTCTTCATGATAGGTGTCCCCTCCACCTAGGACGACCTTCTTCTGCGGTGATCAGCCAGCCGACGCCGAAGCTCGGCGATACCAAGAGGTGGACGCTGACGGTGAAGCATCGCATGGCAGTTCGGGCACACCGGTCGCAGGTCCTCGATCGGGTTCAGCTTGTAATCCGG
>JBIOWI010000089.1:0-11407 GCA_044868325.1 Hyphomicrobiaceae bacterium | reverse complement strand
TCAGGCGCCTGAAACCTGACACCTGGAACCTGAAACCCCTTCTACAGCCCCAGATAGAACTTCTTGATCAGGTCGTTGTTGTTGAGCTCGTGCGCCGAGCGGCCCTCGACGGCGATCTTGCCGTGGACGATGACATAGCCGCGGTCGGCGATGCGCACGGCTTGCGTGAAGTTCTGCTCGGCCATCAGCACGGTGAGCTGGTACTTCTCCTTCAGCTCCTTGATGGCGTCGATGGTGCGCGCCACCAGGAGCGGCGCGAGGCCGACGGAGGGCTCGTCCACCAGCAGGATCTTGGGCGCCAGCATCAGGGCGCGGCCCAGCGCCAGCATCTGCTGCTCGCCGCCGGACAGGCTGCCGGCGAGCTGGCTGCGGCGCTCGGCGAGGCGGGGAAAGGTGGAGAAACAGGTGTCGAGGTTGCGGCCCATCTCGGCGCGGGCGGAGCGGCGATAGGCGCCGAGCAGCAGGTTCTCCTCCACCGTGAGCTTCGGGAACAGGCGGCGGCCCTCGGGCACCAGGGCGATGCCGAGATCGACGATCTCCTCGGTGGAGAGCCTGGTGAGGTCGTGGCTCACCCCGTCGATCTCGGCGACGATGCGCCCCGCGCTCGGCCGCACGATCCCCATGACGCACTTCATGAGAGTGCTCTTGCCGTTGCCGTTGGTGCCGAGCAGCACGACGGTCTCGGCCGGGGCCGCGCTGATCGACACGTCCTCGATCACGCGCACGGCGCCGTAGCCGGCATACAGCCCCTCGATGACGATGCTACTGGCCAAGGTAGGCACTCACGACTTGCGCGTTGTTGACGACCTCGTCGGGCTTGCCGTCGGCGATCTTGCGGCCCGAGACCAGCACGGCGATGCGCTGCGAGAAGGCCATCACCGCGCGCATGATGTGCTCGATCAGGATCACGGTGATGCCCTGGGCGTTGAGGCGCAGGAGCAGCTGGACGATGTCCTCCACCTCCGAGTGCGACAGCCCGGCCATAGCCTCGTCGGCGATCAGCAACCTCGGCTCGGAGGCCACGGCACGGGCCAGCTCCAGCTTGCGCATCTCGACCTGCGTGAGGTCGCGCGGCCAGCGCCCGGCCAGGTGCTCCAGCCCCACCAGCGACAACAGCTCCAGGCAGCGGTGGTCGAGGTCCTTGGCGCCGTGCGTGAGCCCGGTGCGGCGCCGCACCGTGTAGAGCAACGGCACGCGCACGTTGTCGGCCACCGTCATGCTGGCGAACGGCCTGGGCAGCTGGAAGCTGCGGGCCAGCCCCAAGTGCGTGCGCTTGTGGGCCGGGAAGCCGTTGAGCGACTGGCTGTTGAAGCTCACCGTGCCCGTCTCGTTCTGCAGGGTGCCGCAGATGCAGTTGACGAGCGTGCTCTTGCCCGAGCCGTTGGGGCCGATCAGCCCGAGGCGCTCGCCCTGGGCCACGTCGAGGTCGATACCCTCCAGCGCGACGAAGCCGCCGAAGCGCTTGGACAGGCCTCTGACCTGAAGTAACGGACTGTTCATGCCGCCACCAGCTTGCTGCCAGCCAGGCGCTTATACAGAACCTTCACGTCTCGGTGCTGCAGATACCAGAGCGCGAGCAAGGCAATGACGACCATGACCGTGTGAATGCCCAAGCCGCGCGCCGCGGGGTCGAGCCAGATATGCGCCGCACCGAATGCGATTGAAGAAACAAACGCAAGAGCCGCGACGGGACGGGCCCACCACTGCAGCTTCAGCAGGCCATAGGAGGCTGTGAGATAGAACGTGCCGACGAGGAGCCCGCATAAGCCAAAGAATGCCGCGGTGGCATTGGCCGTTTGGAGAGACGGCAGATTGAAAATGACCCCCACGATACCGACGAGGAAGCAGTAGCTCGCAACGACGACGATCGCGATCGACCGAAAATTCAGTCGCGTGGGCGCGGCGGTGCGCAGGAACTCCTCCACCAGCCCGACGATGCCCCGAGGCGCGATGATGACAAACGCCACCAGCAGGACACCTACGATCAGTAGGTTCACCACGGACGAGATGGTGACCGTGGCGACCTGCTGCAGCGTGCCGAGCAGGATCGCGCCGATCAGCGGGCCCACCCAGCTGGTGGTGCCGCCGATCATGGGCATGGCGATGGAGTTGACGGCGTAGGGCAGGCCGAAGGCGGCGGCGGGCTCGACGTAGCCGATGTAGTAGGGCAGCGGCGCGCCGGCCATGCCCATCAGCGCTCCCGACAGGGCGGTGGCCATGAGCTTGAGGCGCAGCGTCGGCACGCCGGACGCCTCGGCGGCGGCCTCGTCGTCGCGGATGGTGGCGAAGCCGAGCCCCAGGCGCGAGCGCTCGATCAGGCGTGAGATCCACACGGCGAGCACGGCGAGCAGCAGCATCAGCAGGAACAGATATTCGATGTAGGTGAGCGACATCGCGCCCAGCTCCACCCGGTCCGGCCGGATGATGTAGGCGCCGCGCGAGCCGCCCACGAAGTCCCAGTTGATGACGATGGTCTGCAGCACCACCGCCATCGCCAGCGTGGCGATGGCGAAGAACACCCCGCGCAGGCGCAGCGTGAGGTAGCCCATGCCGAAGCCCACGATGCCGGACACGACGCCGCCGAGCAGCATGAGCGTCGGCACCGAGAGCGGCAGCACCGCTCCCAGGACCTGAAACGGCGTGTCGGACAGGTAGCGGTCGGGGTTGGCACCCAGCTTGTGCAGCGCCACCGTGGTG
The DNA here is from genome assembly GCA_044868325.1 of Hyphomicrobiaceae bacterium. Lineage (GTDB taxonomy): Bacteria > Pseudomonadota > Alphaproteobacteria > Rhizobiales > Hyphomicrobiaceae > AWTP1-13. Next base: position 8,710 of record JBIOWI010000089.1, on the reverse strand, counting down.
TAGGCGCCCACGGCGAAGAACGCCGCCGAGCCGAAGTTCACGTAGCCGCAGTAGCCGCCCAGGATGTTCCAGGCCGTGGCGAGCACCACGTACTGCAGCACCACGAAGCCGGCGAACAGTAGGTAGTCGTTGCGAGCGAGCAGGGCCAGGCCGAACACGGCGGCGGCCACGGCCAGCGCGACGATGAGGAAGACCCAGGAGCGCATCTGCCGGCGTCCCCTAGCGTCCGAGCAGGCCGGCGGGCCTGACCGCCAGCGTTACGAGCAGGAAGCCGAAGGCGACGGCGGGGGCCCAGGAGGGGCCGTAGAAGGTGGCCGTGAAGCTCTCGATGATGCCGAGCAGCATGGCGGCGATCACCGTCCCCGGCAGGCTGCCCATGCCCCCCAGCACACAGATGGCGAACACGCGGCCGATGTACTCGCGCCCCACCGACGGCTCCACCGGCTGGATGACGATGAGGAACGCGCCGGCGAGCGCCGCCGTGGCGATGGAGATGCCGAAGGCGATGCGCTTGATCCGGATCGGGTCCACCGACAGGAGCCGCAGCGCCTGCTGGTCCTGGGCCACGGCCATGATGGCCCGGCCGACGAAGGTGCGCGACAGATAGAGCTGCAGCCCGGCCACCAGGAGGAGCGACACGAGGCACGGGATCAGCATGCGCAGCGGGAAATCGACGAAGCCGATGCGCCAGGTCGGGCCGATGTAGACCGCGTGCACGTAGCGGTAGTCCACGCCGAACACCAGGATCAGCACCACCTCGGTGATGAACAGGAGGCCGAAGAAGAACGCGAGGCCGCGCAACGCCTCCTCGCCCCGCTTCTCGAAGGAGAGGTAGAACACCTGGTACACCGCCTGGCCCAGCAGGTAGAACGCCGGCAGCACGACGATGGCGGACAGGATCGGGTCGAGCCCGAGCGTGGCGTTGACGTAGTAGGCGATGTAGGAGCCGACGATGATGAAGGCCGGATGCGCGATGTTCACCACATCGAGCATCCCGAACGAGATCGAGATGCCCACCGTCACTGCGGCATAGAACCCGCCGAGCAGCAGGCCGGCGACAATGGCGTTGAGCAGGAGATCGGCGGTCATGGCCGGGCGCACCACGCGAGGCCGGGGCCCGAACCGGGGCCCGAAGCGCGCTGCCCTGGCGCCCGCCGGGGCGCGCTCTCCTCGAAGTCTGTGGCGGGCACCACGTTTCCCTCCCGTTGGCTGCGGCTCTGGCGGCGCGCTTCGGTTATGCTCACCGGCGGATATTGTGCAGCAAGCCCGCCGGCTTGGCTATCCCGCATCGCAGGCGAAGCGATCCGCGCCGGCGACGGCAGGACAAGGCTCGAAGACATGGACGAAGATGTGAACGGCCGCAAGCCCGCCAGCAACCCCGCCGCCAGCCCATGACATCCTGCCGCACATCGCGCCGCGCGCTGGTTGTCGGCGGCTCCATGAGCGGGCTGTTCTCCGCCCTCTTCCTGATGCGCCGCGGGTGGGAGGTGGCCCTCTACGAGCGCTCGCCGGTGCCGCTCACCGGGCGCGGCGCCGGGATTATGACGCATCCTGAGCTGCACCGCGCGGCAGCCGCGGCCAGCCTCGATACCGCCCGCGACTTCGGTGTGGTCGTGGAGGACCGCGTCATGCTCGACGCTGCAGGTGCGGCCATCGCGCGCCGGCGGCATCCGCAGACCGCCACGTCGTGGAACCGCTTGTTCGAGATGCTCGGCGCGGCGTTGGGCGACGGCCCCTACCGGTTGGGAAGGGACCTCGTGCGAGTGTCGCAGGACCGGGCCGGGGTCGTGGCCCACTTCGCGGATGGGACCTCCGCCGAGGGAGATGTGCTCGTGGGCGCCGACGGCCTGCGCTCGGCGGTGCGTGCGCAGCATCATCCCGAGGTCCGTCCACTGTATGCGGGCTATGTGGCCTGGCGCGGGCTGCTTGACGAGCGTGCAGCGGTAGCGGTCCTCACGCAGGAGCTGTTCGATGCGTTCAGCTTCCACCTGCCGCCGGGAGAGCAGTTCCTCGGCTATCCGGTGGCGGGCCAGGGTAATGACCTGGGCAACGACCTGCGGCCGGGGCACCGCAGCTGGAACGTGGTGTGGTATCGCCCCGCGGACGAGGCCGCAGACCTGCCACGCCTGCTCACCGACGCCCAGGGGCACACGCACGACCTCTCGATCCCGCCGCCGCTCGTCGCACCCGGCGTCGTCGCCGAGATGCGGGCGGCGGCGGAGCGCCTGTTGCCTCCCCAGTTTCGCGCCGCCATGGCGCTGATTCCGCAACCGTTTCTGCAGCCGGTCTACGACCTGGAGAGCGCGCGGCTGGCGTTCGGGCGGGTCGGGCTCGTCGGCGATGCGGCGTTCGTCCTCCGCCCGCATGTCGGCGGCGGGGTGGTCAAGGCCGCCGAGGACGCCGCGGCGCTGGCCGAGTGCCTCGACGCCGAGCCCACCGTGGACGCCGCCCTGCGCGCCTACGAGGCCCGGCGATTGCCGGTGGGGCGGCAGTTCGTGGCCCAGGCGCGCCGGCTCGGCAGCTATCTCAGGTACCGCTTCGACACCGAGGAGGAGCGGGCGCAAGCCGCCGCCCACGCCGTGCCCGAGCGGGTCCTGGCCGAGACGGCGACACTGGATTTCCTGCGGCGATGACGGTGAGAGCAGTAGGGTGCAATAAGGCGATGGCCGCATTGCACCGATCTTTCGCCGCGGCTATCGGTGCAATGCGCCTTCGGCGTATTGCACCCTACGTTCAGCAGCCTCCTTACGCCAGCTCCACCCACACGGGCACGTGGTCGGAGGGCTTCTCCCAGCTGCGGGTGAACTTGTCGATGCCAGCGGCCTGCAGGCGGTCGGTCGCTTGGGGGGACATCAGGATGTGGTCGATGCGGATGCCGTGGTCCTTCTGCCAGGCGCCGGCCTGGTAATCCCAGAACGTGTAGATGCCGGGCTCGGGGTGGCAGGTGCGCACCGCGTCGGTGAGGCCCAGGTTGACGAGCGCGCGGAAGGCCGCGCGGGTCTCGGGCTGGAACAGGGCGTCGTTCGCCCAGGCGTGCGGGCTCCTGGCGTCGGCCGGCTCGGGGATGACGTTGAAGTCGCCGACGATGAAGAGCTGCTCCTCCAGCCGCAGGAGGCTCTCGACGTGCTCCTGCAAGCGGCGCATCCAGGCGAGCTTGTAGGCGAACTTGTCGGTGCCGATGGGGTTGCCGTTGGGCAGATAGAGGTTGGCGATGCGCACCACGCCGCCATTGTGCGATCCATTCCGCGATTCCGGGCGCGGCACCACCGCCTCGATATAGCGCGAGTGGGTGTCGGCCGCGTCGCCCGGCAGGCCCTTCACCGCCACCTCGTCGAGCGGACGCTTGGAGAGGATGGCGACGCCGTTGAAACCCTTCTGGCCGTGCACGGCGAGATTGTAGCCCAGCGCCCCGAAGGCCTCGGCGGGGAACGCCTCGTCGGTGCACTTGATCTCCTGGAAGCAGGCTACGTCGGGCCCCGTCTCCTTGAGCCAGGCAAGCGCCCCCTCAAGCCGCGCCTTCACGCCGTTGATGTTCCAGGTGGCGATTCTCATGGATGCGTTATTGCCGCCGCTCCCGCCGTCTTGCAAGCGGTCATGCGGCCTCGTCCAGCCTGCTTACTGGATTTTGCCGGTTTCCCGCAATTTTTCGCTGGAGACCGTGCTATCGTTTGGCTAAAGACCGATAGCTGTCCGATCCTGTGATGTTGCCTTGTGTGATTCGATGCTCACTTACCGCCGCGCACGACCTTCCGATCTCCGCCAGGCCATAAAGGCGCATCTTGAGACCGTGCCCGAGGACGCGCCGATTCGCACCGTCCTGACCTCACCGGACATCGAGAGTAGGCTCACCCAATTCGAGTGGGCGGATGCGACCGCCGTCAAAGAGCAGCGCTCCTATCGCCGCTTTCGCATGCTCTCCCTGTGGGCGACCATGATGGGGACTCTTGTCGGCGCGCTTTTCCTGCTTCCCATCGAGCAATCGATCGAGGGCTGGCTGCGAACGCTCTTCCAGGTGCTGCAGGCGGCCGCTCTGGTGCTGGCGCTGGTTGCCACGGTCTGGATCGGCATGCGCCAGCAGGTCGGCCAATGGCTTAAGGCCCGCGCTCTCGCCGAGCGGATGCGGGCCGACCTGTTCCGCGCCGTCATGCGCGCTGGCACTGACGGCAACCGCCTGCTCGCTCCGGCGCTCGCCTGCTTCCGGGACGCCCATCTCGACCGGCAGCTCGCCTTCTACACAGAGCGCGGCGAGCGGTACCGTAAGTCCGCCGGCAACAGCTCCCCCTACCGGATGACGGGATACGTGTTGCTTGCGGTTGCCGTTGTCCTGGGATCGGTCGGGATCATGAACCTGGCGACCCGGATCGACTGGCTGTGGCCGCCGCTGGAGATCGCCATGCAATGGATTCGGCTCGAGCACCCGGAGCGCTGGCAGCTTGGGCTCGGCGCCATGGCATCGAGCATCCTGGCGTTCGCCAGCGCGCGCTCGTTCATGGACCTCGATGACCGCAACGCCTCCTTCTACGCCAACACCGCCGCGCAGTTACGGCGTCTTCGCTCGATGGACCTCGTCAATGCCGAGACGGCTGCCGCCGCGGGCAACGTCGGCGAGGTCCTGGAGTTCTGCGAGAAGGTGCAGACGCTTCTCGACACCGAGCACTTGGCGTGGACCTTCACGCGTCCGACAGAGACACCACCAGCCGGCGCCACGGCCGGGAGCTGAGCGGCCGCGCCTATGATCGACCTGGAGACTTTGCCGCCGGCCCTCCCGCTGCGAGCAGAGCCGGGATCCGCCCGACCAAGCCATTGAACGCAGCCCCCGGGTCGTCTGCATAGACCACATGCGGGAGGCCGCGCAGGAAGTCCGGGATGTCGTCGGCGGAGGCGGCCAGAAGCACGCACGGCTTCCGATGGGCCAACGTGATGCCCAACTCAAGAAACACGTGCGGATTCCTGCCCGTGAGGACGGCAATCACAAGCTCGGCCTGGCTGACGCCCCGCAGCATCTCATCGAGCACGCCGCCGGCGCGCGGCGCATCGTCGTAGCGCTCGGCCACGAGCCCAAGCGCCTCAAGCGCCGGCCTGATCGCCCCCCGGTGCAAGCGGTCGAAGGCGCGGTCGAAAGGCATGATGACGAAAGCGCGGCCGCGCGTGCTCCGGTTCTCAGGTCGATCGCTTCCGGTCATGGACGCGCCCATCGGCAGCTCACACGGCCTCAGCGACGCGCGCGACCGGGAGATGGAAGCCGGCCGGCCAAGTGGTGGTTGCATTGGCACGAACGCCGTCGAGCTTCGCACCGCGCAGATTGGCGCCCGTCAGGTTCGCCCCGAGCAGCGTGGCGCCGGTGAGGTCGGCCCCCTCAAGGTTGGCGTCCCGCAGATCGGCGCCTCTCAGCACCGCCCTCTGCAGGTTGGAGCCGTAGAACGTGGCCCCGCGCAGAAAGGCCTCGGCCAATCCCGCCCTCTCGAAATTGGCGTTGAAGAAGTCGATCCCGCGCGCGTCGACACGCTTCCACCAGACGTTGGCGAGCTGGGCACCCTGCCAATCCTGTCCGGCGAGGGGCGAGGCGCGTGCCGCTGGAGGCTCCTCTCCCTCGGGAACTACGGCCCCCAGCGCCTTGACCATGTTGTCGGCGATGTACTTGCCGAGCGTAGATCCCAGCGCTGGCTGGTCGTTGCCCCCGGGCATCGGCTTGTCTTTAGTGACGGCGACGAGAACGTCGAGGATGGTGTTGCACTCCACCATCTCGTAGCTGTCGGCGCGCAGGGTGCCCTTGCGCCGGACCTGGGCGAGAGGGAAGAGCCGCTGGATGAGCACCGCCGCTGCGGCGCGCTGCTGGTGCCCGCTCGGTGACGCCAGATCGCGAAACAGGCCGATATTGTTACGCTCGCGCTCCAGCTCCCAATCCTGACGCATCTGCCTGACGCGCGCGGTATTGAGCCTGTTCGAGATGAGCATGCCGATGCCGCCGATAACGAAGCTGCCGACCACTCCTCCCAGGATGCCGGCCAGCGCCGTGACCTTTCCAAGGAGCGAGTTCTGGGACCTCAGTTGCTCAACCTCCTCCTTGAACTTGCTGATCTCGACACCGATCTTCTCGATCTCCCTCTGGACCTTCGTGACCTGCAGTTCGCTCCCGTCCTGGGCGGCTACGGACACCACCAGCGGCACCTTCGGCAGGATCTCCCTACCGTATGCGGCAAGCACGACCGCGCCCACGAAAAGCGCGGCCAGAAAGCGCACGATCCCACGCGTCATCGCAATTATTCCCCCTCCATAACCTCATACGTCGCAGCAAACGTCTCCCAGTTGCTGCCGGTGATCACGTTCCCCAACATGACGAGGTAGCCCGAGGCGGCGACCTGCCGCTCGCCCCAGGGTGCCAGGATATCGAACCCGCCTGGCAGCGGCAGCGCTGACACCACTCCTTTGGCCCTAAAAATGGCGCCATGCTCGCAGCGTTCGCCGGTGGGCTCGTACAGCTCCGGGAAGCGCGCCGCCCCAATCACATAGACGTTGAGGTATCCATCGCGATCCCGCAGCGCTTGCTGTTGCGGCGAGAGGTTCGTGACGATCCAGTCGCCGACGAGAGCCGTGTTGCTCGTCTCTTTGCCGTTCCAGCGCGTCTCCACGATCTGGAGCGTCTCGGCTTTTTTCGCCGCGACGTATCCGATCTTGCGTGCGCGCTGAGGCGCCGTCCCGAGCGCGTCGGCGATGGCCGGGAAATCCCCCGGTGTCAGCTCAGAATCGCTTTCCAGGCGCGGCGGCCTGCCCACAAGCCTGAATCGCATCGGATCAACTCGGAAGGTGTGAAACAATCGACTGCGGTCGTCGCCGCCAAGGGGACGCTACCCTGCCTGAAAGCGCAAGCTAAATCGAAAAGCTCGTGCCGCACCCGCACGACGCTGTGGCGTTGGGGTTCTTCACCTTGAATGCCGCCCCCAACAGGTCCTCGACAAAGTCGATCTCCGACCCGTTGAGGAGGCCCAGCGAGACCGGATCGACCAGAACCCGCGCGCCGGACTTCTCAATCACCAGGTCGTCGTCGGCGCGGTCGGCCACCAGGTCGAACCTGTACTGGAAGCCCGAGCAGCCTCCGCCCTCGACGCTGACGCGCAGCATTGGCGTGGCCGGGTCGCCGGCTACGATCTGGGCAATCCGCCGGGCGGCGCGGTCGGAGACGGTGATGGCGGCATCACTCATGTGACATCCTGCTGTGGTCTTGTTATGCAGCCTTTGATTCACAAGGCGGATTCGCGATTCGCACGACCGCGGTCCGCACCCTTAATAGATAGGGCTATGGCCGATCCTGTCAAACAGGCGCACAGCATGACGGACCCGGGCCTTCACGACACCGGGCGCGACAGCGGGCCGGCGCGCGCCGTGGCGCCCTACGCCACCCAGGCCGGCGAGAGCGCCGGGCGGCTGCACCCAGAGCCCGGCTGCCCGATGCGCACGCCGTTCCAGCGCGACCGCGACCGGATCATCCACGCCACGGCCTTCCGGCGGCTGACCTACAAGACGCAGGTATTCCTGTTCCACGAGGGCGACCACTACCGCACCCGGCTCACCCACAGCCTGGAGGTGGCGCAGATCGCGCGCGCCATCGCCCGCATGCTGGCGCTGGATGAGGACCTGGCGGAGGCGCTGGCGCTCGCCCACGACCTCGGGCACCCGCCGTTCGGCCACGCCGGAGAGCGGGCGCTGGCCGAGGCGATGACGCCCTACGGCGGCTTCGACCACAACGCCCAGAGCCTCAAGGTGGTGACATGGCTGGAGCGCAAGTATCCGGGCTTCGACGGTCTCAATCTCACCATGGAGACGCTGGAGGGCCTCGCCAAGCACAACGGCCCGGTGCCCGACGACGGGGCAGCGGGCCACGAGGTGCTGCGCGAGGCCATAGCGGCGGCGGGCCTCGCCGGGCGGCTCCACCTCCACCGGTTCGGGCCCGCGGAGGCGCAGGCCGCGGCCATCGCCGACGACATTGCCTACAACAGCCACGACATCGACGACGGCCTGCGCGCCGGGTTCATCGCCATCGACGACCTGCGCGAGGTGCCCTTGGCGGGGCGGTACGTGCGCGAGGCACCGGGCCGCGGCGGCGACCGGCAGCGCGCCATCTACGAGGTGCACCGCCGCGTCATCGCCGACCTGATCGACGACGCGATGCGCGAGTCGCGCACGCGCCTCGCCGCCCTGGCCCGGCAGAGCCTCGAAGGGGTGCGCGAGGCCGGCCGGCCGGTGGTAGCGCTCTCGGCCGCCCGGCAGGCGGAGATCGAGGAGCTGCAGCGGTTCCTGTTCGCCAACGTCTACCGGCATCCGCAAGTGATGCGCGTGGTGACCGGCGCCCAGTCGGTCGTCCGCGACCTGTTCGGACGCTACATGGCCGCGCCGGACGCGATGCCGGCCTCCTGGCGCGCCGCTGCCGAGGCGAGCGGCAGCGAGCGGGAGCGCGCCACCGTGGTGGCCGATTTCGTGGCCGGCATGACTGACCGCTTCGCCATCAAGGAGCACCAGCGTCTGTTTGACGCTACCCCGGAATTGCGTTAGCCCCGCCGGTGAGTGGTGAGGTGGTGAGATGGTGAGTTCCGGCCGGAGCTCGATGCAGGGACTGGCTTCCATCAGGGAGGATGAAATGGACGGGCGACGACGGGGGAAAACCTAATACTCACCATCTCACCACTCACCATCTCACCCGCTTGATGAGCACATT
>JBIOWI010000088.1:0-26746 GCA_044868325.1 Hyphomicrobiaceae bacterium | reverse complement strand
CAGCTCCTGCTTCTTCTCCTCCTCGGTGAGAGGCTGGCCGCGCCCCTTCTCGGCCGCGGCAAGATAGTCGCGCGCGATTGCCGAGAGAATGAACGCCAGCACAACTCCCTCCAGGCTTCATTCAGTGCCGCACCGTCATGCCGTGTAGAGACTGTTCATGGCAAGCTAATGGCCGAGGCTGGCGCGGATGTGACACCTCCTGCACCAAGTGTCCCGGAAGCGACTCACGATACCGGCCTGCGGGCCTGCTTCACCCGTTGGGCCACACCCTGGCCGCCACCTGCCCCACCAGCCGCAGCTTCGCCTCCTGCTCGGCGTGGGTCATGGTGGTGGCGTACTCGCCCGAGGCGAAGCCGCACTGCGGGCTGAGCGCCAGCCGCTCCAGCGGCACGTAGGCCGCGGCCTCCCGGATGCGCGCCTCCACGGCCGCCGGGTCCTCCAGCCTGCCGTCCTTGGTGGTGATCAGGCCCAGCACCACCGTGGTATCGGAGCGCGCATGCTTGAGCGGGCTGAAATCGCCGGCGCGCGGGGTGTCGTACTCCAGGAGCAGCGCGTCGTAGTTGGTGAGGCGCGGGAACACCTCGGCCGCCACCCGGCCGTAGCCGCCGTCGGCCAGCCAGCGCCCGCCGGGCGCATTGCCGCGGCACAGATGGATGCCGCGCGTGATGCCGGTGATGCCGTCGAACACCGAGTTGTCGATCTCGGCGTCCTCGATCAGCTCCTTGTCGAGGTCGCGCCCCCAGGCCTCGAACGCGGCGCGGACGCGGGGGTCGATATGCCACTGCGAATAGTTCGGCGCATCGAGTTGCACATACTCGCAGCCTAGATCGATGAGTTGCTTCACCACCGCCCGCACGTGGTCGCGCACGTCCAGCAGGAAGTCCCGCGCCGTCGGATAGGCCGCGCGCGAGTGCTCCGGCTCCCAGGCGATGCGGTGCATGCTGGGCGCCGGGTAGGTGAACTTGGGTCTCGCGCGGCGCGCGGCGCGCTGCAGGAAGGGGAACTCCTCGCCTGCCGCATCGCGCCCCGGCGCGATCTTGCCGACCACCAGCGAGCGCGGCCCGGTCTCGGTCTTGACGAGACCGCCGTCGGACCCGTCCGGGTTGCGCCACAGCCGCAGCCAGCCGGCGTCGGTCACCACCGTCTCGAAGCCGCTGAGGCAGGCGTCGCGCGCATCCCGTACGCCCATGGTGGCCATGAAGTTGAACCGGCGGTACTCGCCATCGGTGATGGCGTCGAGCCCCGCGCTCTCCTGCAGGGCTACGGCCTCGGTGACCGCCCGGTCCGCCGCCTGCTGCATCTCGGCCTCGCTCAGGCGCCCCTCGCGCCAAGCGTTGCGGGCGTCGAGCAGGTACTGCGGGCGCAAGAGGCTGCCGACCACGTCGGCCCTCGCAATCTTGTGGGCAATCTTGGGCATGCTCGGCTCCGGACCTATCGATCTATCGCTGCTTAGGGGCCCATGGCGCGCCGAGGAGGGCGTTGTGCTCGCCCAGCTGCGGCGCGCGCGTGCGGATGGCGGGCCGCTGGCCGTCGAGCGACAGCGGCAGGCTCATGAGGCCGAGGTCGACCCCGGGCACCGGCTGCACCATGCCCAGCGCCTCGGTCTGCGGATGCGCCCGCATCGCCGCCAGGTCGTTGATGGCCGAGCACGGCACGCCCGCCTTCTCCAGGCGCGCCACCCATGTGGCGCTCGTCTCCCGCTGCATGATCTCGCCGACCTCGGCCAGCAAGGTCGCCTTGTTGGCGTGCCGGTCGGCGTTGGTCTTGTAGCGGGCGTCCTCGATCCAGTCCGGCCGTCCCACCTCGGCCGCGAACTTGGCGAACAGCCGGTCGTTGGCAGCGGCCACGATCACCTGCCCGTCGGCGGTGTCGAGCGCCTCGAAGATCACCACCGCCAGGCTGCCGCTGGGGTGCCGCTCCGGCAATTTCCCGCTCGCCTGATAGCGTGCGAAGTGCACCGTCAGCAGCCCCAGCGCCGTCTCGTAGAGCGAGGCATCGACCACGCAGCCCCGGCCGGTCCTCTCCCGCTGCAGCAGGCCCGCGATGCAGCCGAGCGCCGCCCAGGTGGCGGAGCCCAGGTCCAGCACGGACGTGCCCATGCGCGCGCCGGGCCGGTCGGGATAGCCGTTGATGGAGAAGAGCCCAGCGAACGCCTGCACGATGGGCTCGTAGCCTGCCTGCGCCTTGAGCGGCCCCCTGGCCCCGAACGCCGAGATGGCGCAGTAGATAAGGCGCTCGTTGAGCGCCGTCAGCGCCGCGCTGCCGAGGCCCAGGCCCTCCAGCACGCCGGGGCGCAGGTTGTGCACCAGCACGTCCGCCTCGCTCAGGAGCACCTTGAGCTGGGCAACCTGGGCGGGGTTCTTGAGGTCGAGGGTCGCCCCCCGCTTGTTCACGTTGACGGCGTGGAACGTCGCCGAGGTGCCGCGCCAGAACGGCGGCCCCCAGCCGCGCGCATCGTCACCGCCCTCGGGGCGCTCCACCTTCAGCACGTCGGCCCCCAGCGCCGCCAGGATGAACCCCGCATAGGGACCGGCGATGTTGTTGGCGATCTCGACGACCTTCACGCCTGACAAGGGCAGCATGGCGTTTCCCCGGTGTTTGCCGTTGTTGTGGTTCTAGCTCGGCTCGAGACCCTTCGTAGCACGGCGCGCTGCGACCTGCCTCGTGGGCCGCCGGCATGGCGGGCATCGCATTCCGGCAGCCAGCCCCCCCCCGACACTCATGGCACTCATGGGCATTCACGGCCGCCGGGCGTCGGGCACGCTGTCGGTCGAGGCGTAGTAGGGCTTGATGTCGAGGAGGGGCGTGCCGTCGATGCAGTCCACCTTGCGCACGGTGAGCGTGGTCCCCTCGATGGCGACGATCTCCACCACCGCCAGCGCGATCGGGTTCGGCCGCACCGGCGAGCGCAGCGCGAACGTGCCGCGCGGGTGGCCCAGGTGCCCCGGCACCTGCCGGATCAGGTCGCGCCGGGCCTCGTTCATCCAGTAGAGCAGGATGGCGTGCGAGTAGAGGCCGAGGTCCGCGAGCCCTGCCGCGTAGCGCGCGTCCACCTCGACGCGGCCGATGGCGTCGGACTGGGCGGTGTTCCTGGGGCAGTCCGCGCGCGTCTCGAAGGGGGTGCGGATGCGTCCGATGAAGTACACCCCAGCATCGAATGCGGGCGGCAGCTCTATTGCCGCCTCGCCGGGGCGGAAATCGCTCGTCATGGCCATGCTTCACCCTGCCTGACCGAGTTGCCCTGCGCACCCGCTCCTTGCCTGGAGCCGACGCAGCATCGTTGCGGCGTTTGCAGCCGCCCGTCAAATGGAGTATCAAACCGGTCGCCCGCTGCGCATCGCGCTCGGGCAACCGCGCCTGGCACAGGCTCCCTTGGCAGGTCCTCTTGGCAGGTTCTCTTGGCAGGCACCCGTAGCTCAGCTGGATAGAGTGCTGCCCTCCGAAGGCAGAGGTCACAGGTTCGAATCCTGTCGGGTGCGCCATTTGCCAACGAGCTGCGAACCCCGGCACGGTGGCGCAGTTGGCCAGAACCACCCGTCCAGGGCGTCCTTGAGACCGACGATGCGGATCGATCCCGCAGTCATCGAGGCACGCGTGGCCGGGGACTGGCAAGGCATGGGATTGGCGCGTACGCTGCTCGAACGGCTGGCGGAGCACGCGACAGCCTCCGGCATCGGCCGCATGGCAGGCGACGCCCTTTCGACCGACGAGGCGACGATCGCGTTCGCCAAGCGAATGGGATTCGCTGCGATGCAGAAGCGCGAGGACGGGCTGCTCGTGCATCTCGTCAAGGACCTGTTGCCCCATGATCGGCGCCCGAGCGTCTCCAGACAGCCATGCGAAGAGTGTGTAATCGCCGCTTGAAGAAGTGAAAGGGAAGATCCGCACCCAACGAGAGGAGAACCATCATGCCGACCTGGACACCGGATCCGAGTTTCTATCCCTCGCCGCGCCAAGCGATGAAGGCCGCGCCGGAGACGCTGGCCTACGTGGCGGCGTTCGATCCCGACCGCAAGACGCCGGATGCCATTGCCGTTGTCGATGTGGACCCCAAGTCCAAGACCTATTCTCAGATCGTCGGCACGACGGCGATGCCGAACGCCGGTGACGAGCTGCACCATTTCGGCTGGAGTGCGTGCTCCTCCTGCCTGTGCCCCAACGCGCCGCATCCGCACATGGAGCGGCGCTATCTCGTTGTGCCAGGCCTCAGGTCCTCGCGCATCCATATCCTGGATACCAAGCCCGATCCGAAGAACCCGAAGATCGTCAAGGTGATCGAGCCGGCGGAGGTCGCAGACAAGGCCGGATACACGCGCCCGCACACCGTGCACTGCGGGCCCGAAGGCATCTACGTCGCCGCGCTCGGCAACCCCGAGGGCAAGGGTCCCGGCGGCGTGTTCCTGATGGATGCCGAGACCTTCGACGTGCGTGGCCGGTGGGAGATGGATCGGGGCCCACAACACTTCGCCTATGATGCCTGGTGGCACCTGGGACACGACACGCTGGTCACCAGCGAATGGGGCACGCCCGACACCTTCGAGAACGGCCTGATCCCCGAGGTTCTGCTGGGCGCCCAGTACGGCCGGCGGCTGCATTTCTGGGACCTGCACAAGAGGAAGCACCTCCAGACCATCGACTTCGGCGACAAGTATCAGCTGGTATTCGAGCTGCGCCCCGCACACGATCCGACCAAGGCCTACGGCTTTGTGAACTGTGTCGTCAGCCTGGAAAACCTCTCGTCGTCGATCTGGACCTGGTACAAGGACGGCGACAAATGGGCGGTGAAGAAGGTGATCGAGATTCCGGCCGAGCCGGCGAGCGAGGATGATCTGCCGCCGCTGCTCAAGGGCTTCAAGGCGGTGCCGCCGCTTGTCACCGACATCGACCTGTCGATGGACGACAAGTTCCTCTACGTTGCCTGCTGGGGCACCGGCGACCTGCAGCAGTACGACGTGTCCGACCCGTTCAATCCGAAGCTAACCGGCAAGGTTCGCATCGGCGGCATTGTCGCGAGGGCCACGCATCCCGGTGCGAAGAACGGCGGGCTGAACGGCGGACCGCAGATGGTGGAAATCAGCCGCGACGGCAGGCGTGTGTACTTCACCAACTCGCTTTATGGCGCCATCGATCCGCAGTTCTATCCGGATGGCATCGAGGGGTGGATGGTGAAGCTCGATGCGAAGCCGAACGGCGGTATCGCCTTCGATCCCAAGTTCTTCGTCAAGTGGCCGAAGTCGCATCGTCCGCACCAGGTGCGGCTCGAAGGTGGAGACTGCTCCTCGGATTCTTATTGCTATCCGTGAGCCGGCATTTGCCCCGATGCGGGTTGGGCTCAAGGCCCGGCCCGCATTGCGTTGGATCGAGCGGCCATGACTGACGCCTGGCCATGGTTGACGTTTGCTGGGCTCGGGGCCTTCCACGGGCTCAACCCGGCTATGGGATGGCTGTTCGCCGTGGCGCTAGGCCTGCATCGGCAAAGCCGGGCGGTTGTGATGGCGTCCGTTTTTCCCATTGCGATCGGCCATGCGGCATCGATTGCTGCGGTTGCGAGCCTCCTTGTGATTGCCGGAACTGTCGTACCTCATCACGCCGTTCGCATTGGTTCGGGCCTTCTACTGCTGGGGTGGGCGGCGTATCACTGGCGCTTCGGCCATCGCCATCGCGTGCGCTTCGGCATGCAGGTCGGGCTTTGGGGCCTGGCCGCCTGGTCGTTCCTGATGGCGACCGCTCACGGCGCAGGTCTCATGCTGTGGCCAGCGTTGATGCAGACGTGCCTTGCCGGCGGAGCCGGCGAATTGGGCCTTGCCGGCGGAGCCGGCGAATTGGGCCTTGCCGGCGGAGCCGGCGCATTGGGCCTTGCCGGCGGAGCCGGCGCATTGGGCCTTGCCGGAACCGTTGCAACGGGGCTCGCAATTCATACGCTGGCGATGACAGCGACGACCGTCCTCATTGCCGGCCTCATCTACGAGTGGTTCGGACTGGACCTCTTGCGACGGGCTTGGCTGAACGTTGATTTGCTTTGGACTTTCGCCCTTTTCGCCACTGGCGGATTGCTCCTGCTCACCTAGGCCTTCGCTGTTTCACCTTTTTCGCCGCCCCATTGTCATAGTTCTTGTTTTGTTCTATGCTGGCGTCATGCCGCTGTCCAACGTTGTGACAATCAAGCGAAAGCAAAATCGCGCCCGGATCGTAGACGATTTGCGCCGTGTGCTGCCGAGACTGGAGGCTCTCCCGGCCAAAGTCCTACCTTTCGGTGTTTCCGCCCTCGACGGCTGTCTCCCGCAAGGTGGCCTTGCCTTCGGCGCCCTGCACGAGGTCGCGCCCGAGTCTGTCCACGACACACCCGCGGCTTTCGGTTTCGTCACCGCTCTCCTTGCCCGCATGCAGGGCGGGCCAGTGCTGCTGGCTACCTCGCCACGTGGGCTTGGCGGCTGCGGCGGCCCGCACGGCCACGGCCTCAATGCCCTCGGGCTCGATCCGGCGCGCGTGATCCTTGTCGAGGCCGGAGATGAGCGCCAGGCGCTGTGGGCCATGGAGGAGGCCTTGCGCTCGGGCGCGCCGGCAGCCGTTGCAGGCGCGATCGGCAAGGGCTTGGACCTCAAGGCCAGCCAGAGGCTGCAGCTGGCTGCAAGGACGTCGGGCCTGCCTCTTCTGCTGTTGCGGCCGGGAGGAGCATTTGGGCTGAGCGCGGCGACCACCCGCTGGCGCATTGGTGCCAATGAAGCGGCACGCGACAGCTTCGGTCTCATCGCACGCTGGCGCTGGCGCGTGCAGCTCGAGCGCTGCCGCAACGGACGACCGGGTGAGTGGATGATGGAGTGGGACCATGTC
This sequence comes from Hyphomicrobiaceae bacterium, assembly GCA_044868325.1. GTDB lineage: Bacteria > Pseudomonadota > Alphaproteobacteria > Rhizobiales > Hyphomicrobiaceae > AWTP1-13. The sequence goes on along the minus strand of JBIOWI010000088.1, from coordinate 19,915 downwards.
GCGCATCGTTTCAGTCTGGCTGCCACGATGGCCGATCCAGCGCTTCCTCACAGCGCAGGCACGCACCCCCTCGAGCGAGCCGGTTGACGCTGAGCGGCCATTCGTCCTCGCCGTCGATGCCTCGGGCGGCCCGCGCATTGCTGCCCTGAACGCGGCAGCCGAGGCGGAAGGGCTTATGGTCGGCAACCAGGTGGCCGACGCGCGGGCCAAGGTCGGAGGCGTGCTGCAGGTGCGCCCTGCCGATCCTGCCGCCGATGCTGCGGCGTTGCAGCGCTTGGCGTTGTGGGCGACACGCTACACGCCCGCTGTTTCGCCTTGGGGCGAGGAAAACGGCGGGGATGGCTTTTTTCTCGACGTTACCGGCGCCACTCATCTCGTCGGTGGCGAGGAGAAGCTGCTTGCCGCTCTGATTCGCCAGCTGAAGCTTTTCGGCCTGCAGGGACGGTTGGCTATCGCTGATACGCCTGGGACGGCCTGGGCCCTTTCCCACTTCCATCCTGCTCCGACCGTCGTCCTTCACTCCGGGCAGGAGGCCGCGGCCCTTGCACCTCTACCCATCGAGGCGCTGCGCCTTTCGTCCGACACGCGCACGACGCTGCGACGGCTTGGCTTCAAGCGCGTCGGCGTGCTGATCGACAAGCCGCGCGCGCCCTTTGCAGCCCGCTTTCCGGCCGAGCTTCTGAAGCGTCTCGATCGGGCCCTCGGTCGCGTGCCTGACCCGCTTGTCCTCATCGCCCCGCCCCCCGTCTATCGCAACCTGCGCCAGCTTCTCGAGCCCATCTTCACACAAGAAGCAATCGTCATGGGCGCAACCCAACTCATGGAGGAGCTCGTTGCCGCCCTCTTACGCGACGGCGTGGGCGCTCGGTCCCTGCGGCTTGCCCTCTACCGCGTCGATGGTGAGGTGAATTTTGTCGACATCGGCCTCACGGTGCCAACCCGCAGCCCTGCCCATGTCGCCCGTCTCATCGATCTCAAGCTCGAGCGTATCGCCGAGACCATCGATGCAGGCTTCGGTTTCGAGGCGCTGAGCCTCAGTGTCATTGTCGCCGAACGCATGGAGCCGAAACAAGGGGAGCTTGCTTCGGCTTGCAATGGCTCCGACCAAACGGAGCGCTGCGCAGCGCTCATCGACAGCCTCAGACAGCGGCTTGGCTCACGCAGCGTGCAACGGCTGAAGCCGGTGGCGAGCCATGTTCCCGAAAGAGCCGAGGCCCCATGCATGTCTGCAGTGAAGGCTACGGTCTGGCCTGCACCGGACGAAGCACGACCGCGCCCTTTGCTTCTCCTGCCTCAGGGAGAACCGGCAAAGGTCATGGCCCTCGTGCCTGAAGGTCCACCCAAACGTTTCCACTGGCGTGGCAAGACCCACAGCGTTGCCCGGGCTCAGGGACCCGAGCGCATCGCCGGCGAATGGTGGCGATATCGCAAATCTCAACCGACACGTGACTACTACCTCGTCGAGGATGAGGCCGGCCACCGCTTCTGGCTCTACCGCGAGGGACTCTACGGACGCGAGACGGCGCCACCGCGCTGGTACGTACACGGGCTGTTTGCATGAGAAGGATCCAATGACCGCCTACGCCGAACTGGCCGTCACCACCAACTTCTCCTTCCTGCGCGGGGCCTCGCATCCGCAGGAGATGGTGGCGAGAGCCGATGAGCTTGGCCTGGCCGCCATCGGCATCGCCGACCGCAACAGCTTCGCCGGCGTCGTGCGTGCCTTTGGCGAGTGGAAAAAAGGGAAAGCCGTCAAGCTCCTCGTCGGCACCCGCCTCGCGACGGTCGATGGCTTCGAGATTCTCGCCTACCCGACCGATCGGGCAGCCTACGGGCGCCTCTGCCGTCTGCTCACGCAAGGCAATGTCAAAATCAAGAAGGGGCAGAAGGGTGAATGTCGTCTGACTTTCGAGGATGTCTTGTCCGCGAGCGAAGGCCAGATGCTGATCGCGCTGCCGCCCGCAATGCTCTCGTCTGCCTTCACCGAACGGCTTGCCGTGCTGGCCCGCGCAGCGCCAGAACGCAGCTTCCTCGCCGGCGTGCACGGCTACCGCGGTGACGAGCCACGCCGCCTCGGGCTGCTCGACGAGCTCGGCCAGCGCGCGGGCACACCTCTGGTCGCCGTCAACGATGTGCTCTATCACGTGCCGGAGCGCCGGCCGCTTGCCGACGTGCTCACCTGTATCCGCGAGAAGTGCACCATTGCCGAAGCGGGCTTCCGGCTCGCAGTCAATGCCGAGCGGCATCTGAAGCCCCCCGGGGAAATGGCACGGCTCTTCGCGCACTTTCCCGCAGCGGTGGCGCGCACCGTAGAGATCGCCGAAGCCTGCCGGTTCTCGCTCGACGATCTCAAATACGAATACCCCGACGAGCCCGTCCCCCCGGGCAAAACGGCCCAGCAGCATCTCGAATATCTGACATGGGAGGGGGCCAGGAAGCGCTATCCCAAGGACAAGCATCCAGACGGCGTTCCCCCAGAGATCGAAACGCGGCTCGATAAGGAGCTGGCCATCATCGCCAGGCTCGGCTACGCGCGCTATTTCCTGACCGTCCACGACGTGGTCGCCTTCGCGCGCAATCTCAAGAAGCCGATTCTCTGCCAGGGGCGGGGCTCGGCGGCGAACAGCGCGGTCTGCTATTGCCTCGGCATTACCGAGGTCAATCCGAACGAAAGCAAGCTTCTCTTCGCCCGCTTCATTTCGGAAAACCGCAACGAGCCGCCCGACATCGACGTCGACTTCGAGCACGAGCGGCGCGAAGAGGTCATTCAGTACATCTACGAGCGCTATGGAAATGACCGTGCCGCCATCTGCGCAACCGTCATTCACTACCGCTCCCGCCGGGCGATCCGCGAGGTCGGCAAGGCGATGGGGCTGACGCCGGATGTGACCGCCGCGCTCGCCAAGACTGTGTGGGGCAGCCACGACGACGGCCTGCCGAGCAAACATGTCCGGGAAGCCGGGCTCGATCCTGCCAATCCGGCGATCCGGCAGGCCATCTTGCTTGCAAGAGAGCTGCTCGGCTTTCCACGGCATTTGTCTCAGCATGTCGGTGGTTTCGTGCTCACCCGCGAGCGGCTCGACGAGACGGTGCCGATCGGCAATGCCGCCATGGACGATCGCACCTTCATCGAGTGGGACAAGGACGACATCGATACGCTCGGGCTCATGAAGGTCGATGTGCTCGCGCTCGGCATGCTGAGCTGCCTTCGACGCGGGCTCGACCTCCTGAAGACGCATTATGGCAAGGATCTTTCGCTTGCCTCCATCCCCGGCGAGGGAACGGAGGATGCCCAGAAAGTCTACGAGATGCTCTCACGTGCCGACTCCGTCGGCGTGTTCCAGGTCGAGTCCAGGGCGCAGATGTCGATGCTGCCGCGACTGAAGCCGCAATGTTTCTATGATCTCGTCATCGAGGTAGCGATCGTACGCCCGGGCCCGATTCAGGGAGACATGGTCCACCCCTATTTGCGTCGGCGAGATAGAATTGAACCCGAGAATTATCCCAGCCCTTGTCCGCCTCACGATCCTAATGAATTAAAGCACATCCTAGGAAGGACCAAGGGCGTGCCTCTGTTCCAGGAGCAGGCGATGGAGATCGCCATCACTGCCGCGAAATTCACGCCCGATGAGGCGGATGGTCTGCGGCGCGCCATGGCCACCTTCCGCCACAACGGCACTGTGCACCTCTTCAAAGAAAAGTTCATTCGCGGCATGACCTGCCGCGGTTATGCCCAGGATTTTGCCGAACGCTGCTTCAAGCAGATCGAAGGTTTCGGCGAATACGGCTTCCCGGAGAGCCATGCGGCGAGCTTCGCGCTCCTCGTCTATGCTTCGTCGTGGATCAAATGCCTCTACCCGGACGTCTTCTGCGCCGCCATCCTCAATAGCCAGCCGATGGGCTTCTACCAGCCGGCCCAGCTCGTGCGCGATGCGCGTCAGCACGGCGTCGAGGTGCGGGAGGTGGATGTCAATTTCAGTGAATGGGACTGCACGCTGGAGCGGCCTTCCGATGGTGGAGAGCGCCACGCCGTGCGCCTCGGCTTCCGCCAAATCCAAGGATTGAGCGAGGGTGAGCTGAGCAAGCTCGTCGCGGCCCGCGGCAATGGCTATGCCAGCATCGAGCGACTCGCTGCCATCTCGGGTGTTTCACGCTTCACCATCGAGCGTCTCGCCGAAGCGGATGCCTTCCGCTCGATGGGGCTCGACCGGCGTGCCGCGCTGTGGGCCGCCCGGCGACTCGACGCGATCTCTATCAAGAGAGGGAGCGGGCACCCCGAAATCTCGTCTGTTGAGGGCAGCCCGCTGCCTCTCCTTGCCCCCCATACGGATGACGAGCTTTTTCCGGAGCCGGAGATCGTGCTGCCTCCCATGCCGCTCTGCGAGCATGTGGCGGAGGACTACGTCGCGACGGGCCTGTCGTTGAAGGAGCATCCCGTAAGCTTCTTCCGCGAGCGGCTTGCGCAACTCGGCATCATGCGCAACGTGGACCACCGCAGCGAAGAGCTGCCGCAGAACCGAAGGATCACCGTCTCCGGTCTCGTTCTCACGCGGCAAATGCCGGGCGCCAAGGGGGTCGTGTTCGTCACTCTCGAGGACGAGACAGACATTGCCAACATCATCGTGTGGCCGAAAGTCTTTGCCAGAAACCGCCGCACGGTCATGACCGCGCGCTTCCTCGCCGTGCGCGGGCGCCTGCAGCGCGCAGGTCTCGTGGTACACGTCCTGGCGGAAAGCTTCATCGATCTCAGCGAGGAGTTGGGACGCCTGCGCGACGGCACTCTATTCGCTCCGGAAGGCCTCAGCGAGCGATCCAAGCCATCTGGCCTCTCTCTCATCAAGAGCCGCGATTTCCACTAAAGAGAGGGTCTTACTGGAAAACCTCGTTGAACCGCTTCTTGATGCGGGCGGATTCCTTCTCGACATAGTCGTAGTCCACGGGCAGCACCTTGACCTTGTCGAGCGCCACGCCGCCGTCAGGGGGCGGGATGTCTTTGCGGGCCGCGTAGCCGCCGTCGGCGGGGAAGACAGATTGCGCCGCGTCGCCGATCATGAACTCGGCAAATGCCTTGGCGGCGTTGGGGTTGGGCGAGCCCTTGATGACGGCCGTGGGCGAGGGGATCACGAAGGTGCCGTCCGCCGGCAGGATGGTGACGATGGGATGGCCGGCCTTGCGGTCGTCGGCGGCGTAGCTGTCGAGCGCGCCCACCGCGATCAGCCGCTCGCCGCGCTTGATGTTGTCCGACACCTGCTGGTTGCCCTGCACGATCATGATGTCGTTCTGGCGCAGCTTCTCGTAGTAGCCCCAGCCCAGGCTCTTGGACATCATGCCGACCACGGTCAGCTGCAACGCCGTGAACGACGGATCGGTCATGACGAGCTTGCCCTTGTACTTGGCATCCGTGAGGTCGCCCCAGGCCTTCGGCAGGTCGGCCGGGCTCACCTTGTCGGAGCGGGCGTAGACGGTCATCAGGTTGAGCCGCTGCGCCACGAAGTAGCCGTCCTTGTCCCGGCCCTCCTCGACGACCTTCTCGAAGTTCTTGGGCTTGAAGGCGACAAACGTGCCCTTGCGCGCCAGCGCAGCCGTCGCGGCAGGATCGGACGTGGTCATCACGTCCACCGCCGTGCGCCCGGCTTGTCTCTCCTGCAGGAAGCGGCGCAGGATCGCCGATCCGCCAGAGCGGAACATCTCCACCTTGATGCCGGTGGCCTCCTCGAACAGCCTGGCGACCTTCTGCCCCTGCTCGATGGGCGTCGAGGTGTACCAGACGACCTTGCCTTCCTTCTTCGCCGCGGCCATGTCCACGTCCGACGCCTGGGACGCGTGTGCAAGCGCCAGAGCCAGTGCCCAGACTGTCGCCAGTGCAAGGATGCGTGAAGGGCGTGCCATCGTAACCTCCCTAGTGTGAAGCGAGCCCCGCGTTCCCGCGCTGACAGGGCGTCGCCCTTGGCTGCCCCTCACCCCAACTCTCTCCCCGTCGCCCTCGGCCCAGTGTGGCGAGGCTGCCCCCGTGGGTAGGCCGAGGGCGACGGAGAGAGGAGCCCCGTGCTCATCCGCGATAGATCGGCGCCGGCTGCGCGAAGAAGCTCCAGAGCATGTGGTAGACCATCAGGTAGTTCTTCTGCTGGAAGGACGCGTGCGAGATGCCTGGCATCGCCACGAATTGCTTGTCGGCGTTGGGCAGGCGCTCGAAGAAGCGCACCAGGTCCTCGAAGCTGGCGATGCCGTCCCACTGGCCGCGCATGACGATGGTGGGCGCCACGATCCTGGCCGGGTCCACCACCGGCAGCTTGGAGCACATGTCCACATAGGTGCCCGTCGGCACCGAATCGTCGAGCGCCAGGATGGCGTCGGCGAATGCCTCGATCACCTTGTCCTCGGCAGTGCCGGGATGGTCGCGGTCGAAGATGCTGTAGACGAAGGCCTTGTCGATCGGCCGGCGGTTCCTGGCCTGGAACTCGGGGAGCTTCTTCCTGCGCTCGGCAAGCGTCGGACTGCCCTCGCCGGTCCAGACGAAGGCGTCGAGCGCCAGCCGCTTCACCCGCTCGGGATGGCGCTCCGCGAACAGCGCTGCGCGCAGCGCGCCCGAGGAGATGCCGTAGACCAGCAGCGGCCCCGATCCGGTCTTGTCGAGGATGTACTGCGAGGCGGCGGCGAGGTCGTCGGCGCCGTTGGCGATGTCGAAGTTGATGTCGCGCGTCTTGTCGGAGCGGCCATAGCCCTCCATGTCGACGCACCAGGTATCGAACCCGCGCCTGGCGAACCAGTCCATCACCGAGCTGTCGGGCCGGCCGGGTACTGCCAGGTCGAAGGTCGGCTGCGAGGCCATGGAGGAGCCGTGCACGAACAGGATGGTGCCCTGCCTGGGGCCGCTGCCCGCGGTCTTCTGCCAGAGGAACAGGCGGACATCGCCCTTGGCTGTCCAGTGCTCCCGTCCCGTAACGGCTGAAGCCGGCGTCGGGTCCATCGTCATGCGTCTACTCCCTGGCCTCTTGGACAGCTGTCGTGGTTGCCTCGAACACGGTGCACCGGCTGGCATCGATCGTCACCGTCACCTTGTCACCGACGGCGAACCGCTCGGCGGGGTGCGTCTGCACGCGCAGCACGACGCCGTCCGGCAGCGTCACATGATACTCCACGAGGTTGCCGAGGTAGGTGCGATCCGTCACGGTCGCCGCCTGGCTCTCCCCGCCTTGGCGCCCAGCATCGGCATCGGCGGGTTGCCGGAGACGAACGTTCTCCGGCCGCACGGCGATCTCCACGCGCTGGCCGGGCACCGCCGTAGAGGGCACCTCGGCCACCGTCGTCCAGCCGGCCGCGGTCCGCAGACGGCCCTGGCCCGACTCGGTTGCGATCACCGTCGCGGGCACCAGATTGATGAGCCCCATGAAGTCGGCGACGACGCGACTGGCAGGCTGCGCATAGACCTCCTGCGGTGTCCCGACCTGCTGCAGGCGGCCGCCGTGGATGACGGCGATCCGGTTGGACAGTGCCAGGGCCTCGGACTGGTCGTGGGTGACGTAGACGAAGGTGATGCCGGTGCGGCGCTGCAGCTCTTTCAGCTCCCCGCGCATGCGCTCGCGCAGCTTGGCGTCGAGGTTGGACAGCGGCTCGTCGAGCAGCAGGATCTTGGGCTCCACCACCAGGCTGCGGGCCAGCGCCACCCGCTGCTGCTGGCCGCCCGACAGCTCGCCCGGCAGCCGCTCCTCCAGCCCCGTGAGATTGACGAGCGCCAGCGTCCGCTTCACCCGCTCGCGCGCTTGCGCCCCCGCCACGCGCCGCAGCTTGAGGCCGAAGACCACGTTCTCGAACACCGTGCGGTGCGGCCACACGGCGTAGTTCTGGAACACCATGCCCATGCCGCGCTCCTCCGGCGGCACCACCTGACCCGCCGACGAGAGGAGCCGGCCGTCCACGTGGATCGTCCCCGCATCCGGCGCGATGAACCCGGCGATCAGCCGCAGCGTCGTGGTCTTGCCGCAGCCGCTCGGCCCGAGCAGGGTCACGAACTGGCCGTCGTCGATGTCGAGCGAGAGGCTGGCCACGGCGGCGAGGTTCACATCCCCGCCGTAGCTCTTCGACAGGTTGCGTATGCAGATCCCTGCCATCAGGCCGATGCTCCTGCCCGCGCGGCGCCACTCTCGGCGGGGCGCACCGCCGCCTGCCCGGAGGCCAGCCGATGCGCCACCAAGAGCGCGATGCTGATGATGGCCACGTTGACCATGGCAAGCGCCGCCACAGGCTCCGTATAGCCCGTCTCGTAGAGGGTGTAGACCGCCACGGCGAGCGTGATGGAGCTCGATGAGAACAGCAGGATCGAGGCGCTGAGCTCCTGGATCACGGGCACGAACACGAGCAGCCATCCCGCGAACAGGCCGGGGCGGATGAGCGGCAGCGTCACCTCGCGCAGGGTGCGCGCCCACGAGGCGCCGAGCACCCGCGCGCTCTCCTCCAGCGAGGCATCGATCTGGCGCAGCGAGGTGTTGGCCGCCCGCACGCCGAGCGGGATGTAGCGGCCGACGTAGGCGAGCAGCAGGATCGTCAGCGTGCCGTAGAGGGCCACCGGCATGGCGAGCCAGAACTGGATCAGCGCCACCGCCATGACGATGCCGGGCAGCCCCAGCGGCACCAGCGCGGCATAGTCGAGGAGCCGCCGCCCGATGGCCTTGGTGCGCACATCGATCCAGCCGATGACGGCGCCGAGCAGCACGGCAATGGTTGCGGCCAGGGTGGCGAGCAGCAGGCTGTTGAGTATGGCCCGCTGGGTCACGTTGTACTCGACGAGGACGAACCGGTAGTTGTCGAGGGTCAGGTTCTTCCAGAAGCTCAGCCCCCACGACTTGGAGAGCGACACCGCGATCAGCGCACCGTAGGGGAGCACGATCGCCACCGCGAACACGGCCACGCAGAAGCCCAGCAGCACCCACCGCATCGGGCCCAGGTCGATCGGTTGCAGCCTCGCCCCCTTGCCGCCGACGGTGACGTAGGAGCGGCGCGCGAGGAAGCGGTGCTGCACGTAGAGCGCGGCCACCGTGATGACGATGAACAGCAGGGAGAGGGCGGAGGCCAGGCCATACTGGGGTGGATAGTCGAACAGGGCGTAGATGCGCGTCGGCAGCGTGACGATGCGCCCCGGCAGGCCGAGGATGGCCTGCGACCCGAACAGGGCGATGGCATTCACGAACGCCAGCAGCGTGCCCGCCAACACCGCCGGCGCAATCAACGGGAGGGTCACCAGCAGCGCCGTGCGCAGCCGGCCGGCCCCCAGGATCTGCGCCGCCTCCTCGTAGGAGGCGTCCACCGACTGCAGCGCGCTCGACGCCAGCAGGAACACGAACGGGAAGGTGTGCAGCACCGTCACCAGCACCAGGCCGGCCATCGAGAAGACATTGAACGTGAGCCACGGCGCGCCTACCACGTCGCGCAGGAGGACGTTGACCAGCCCCGCGTTGGGGCTGAACAGGTTCACGTAGGCGATGGCCGTCAGGAACGGCGGCGAGAGATAGGAGAGCGTGGCCGTGGCCCGGAACAGCGCCGGGAACGGCACGTTGGTGCGGCTCACGGCCCACGCCATCGGCAGCCCGACGGCGATGCTGAAGAGCCCGGTCCAGGCCCCCAGCACCAGCGAGTTGACGAGCGCCTGCAGGTAGAGGCGGCCTGACAGGGCCTCGGTGAAATGCTCCAGCGACAGGCCTTCCTCGCCGCGCACGCTGCCGACCAGGAGGAAGAGGAGCGGCAGAACGACCAGCACCGCCAGCGCGGCAACCGCGGCGCCCATCACGCAGGTTTCGACCCGTGGCAACAGCCGGCGCGGAGGACGGCCGGGCTTGCCCGCTCGGCGCATCGCGGCGCTCCGAAGCGCGTCTCGCCCCGCGAAGATCACCCTTTCCCACCCCAGCGTGCCGCCCGCTTCTCGGCGAAGGAGGCGAGGCCCTCGGCGGCTTCCTCCGACCGGCGCTTGGCGGCGTGGCTCGTCACCAGGGCATCGAAGGTGGCGCGGTCGAGCCCGCCCCATGAGGTCTCCAGGATGCAGGCCTTGGTCTCGGCCAGGGCCTGCGGACCGTTCTCGATCAGCTGCGCCAGTATGGCCTCGCCGGCGACCTCGAGCTCGCCCCGCGGCACCACCATGTGCACCAAGCCGATGCGGTGCGCCTCCACAGCGCCGAAGCGTTCCCCCGTCAGTGCGTAGCGGCGCAGTTGCCGCACGGAAATCGCATCGCTGAGTTGCGGCACGATGATGGCAGCCGTCAGCCCCCACCGTACCTCGGAGATCGAGAACACGGCGTCGGCGGCGGCGACGACCACGTCGCAGGCGGAGATCATGCCGGTGCCGCCGCCGAAGCAGCCGCCATGCACCAGAGCCACTGTGGGCACCGGCAGGCGGTTCAGGCCGTCTACCGCCTCGGCCGTTGCGCGGCTGACCCGCTCGTTCTCATCGACTGAGGCGCGGCTCACCTCTCTGATCCATTTGAGATCGGCCCCGGCCTGGAAATGCCGCCCGTTGCCCTTGAGCAACACAGCGCGCAATTCGGGCCGAGCGGTCATCTCTTGCAGGGCGGCGATCAGGCCTCGAATGAGCGCCTCGTCGTAGGCGTTGCCGACCTCGGGCCGGTTGAGCCTGATATGCGCAACACCTCGCGGGTCCATCTCGGCTATCACGGGGCTCGTGGGAGCTGTCATGGGGCCTTGCTCCGCTTTTGCCAGGGGGAATCTACCGAAAGCGCTCCCCCGACGGCAGGCGCCTGGAGGCTGGCGCGATGAGGCGCGTGGCCAAAACATTAGCACGCCATGGCATCAGCCGGCGAAGACAGAGACGTGCGGGATACGGTCACCGGGAAAACCGCCCGGGCGGCAGGTCTTTGTTTGGTCATATCTTTGCCATCTAGCTATAGAGGTAAAGTTTCACTCTGATGGCTGCGGTGCGCTGCCGTCCTCGCCGGCGGGGGATCGTCGGGGCGGATGGGCGTTTGTCGGTTTGGTCTGTAGGGGCGACCGGAAGGTATGATGGCACGAAGCGAAGGCTGGCGTCGGCGGCTCGATCGGGCGTTCCACGGTCGTCTTTCTTTCGCGCTCGTGCTCGTATTGGTGGCTGCAGCGCCCACCGCTGCAGCCGCGCAGGAGCAATGGTGGGAGAAGACCTTCAGGAGCAGCCGGCAGGAAGCGCCGCGCCAGGCGGCCCACGAGGATCGGGATACGCGCGGCCAGCAGTCCTCCTACCAGCCTGGCCAGCCCAACCAGCTCAGCGACCTGCGCCCAGACCGCACGCCGCTGCGCAGCCAGGAGATGATCGAGGCGCTCGAACGGGCGGTGGAGCGCTACCAGGCCATCGTCTCCAAGGGCGGCTGGCCGATCATCCCCGGCACGCAGCCGATCCGCCCTGAGGACAACGACGAGCGTATCGCGCTACTCTATCGGCGCCTGTCCATCACCGGCGAATGGACGAAACGGCCCACGCAGAGCCTGTTCGGGGTCGACTACTCCGAGGGCATGGATGCCGCCGTGCGCCGCTTCCAGGAGAACAGCGGGCTGCGCGTCACCGGTCGCGTCGACCGGCAGACGCTGCAGGCGCTGAACATCCCTGCCATCGCCCGCCTCGGCCAGCTCAGGGTGAACCTGATGCGGCTCCGGGAGCTGGTGGCGATGAAGCCCGACGATCGCTACATCCTCGTCAACGCCGCTGCCTTCCAATTGGAGGCTGTCGAGCGCGGCGTGGTCGAGTTGCGCCACCGCGTCATCGTCGGCAAGGCGGAGCGGCAGACGCCCACCGTGCGCGCCACCATCCGGGCGCTCAATTTCTTCCCCTACTGGCGCGTGCCCGAGAGCGTGGCCACGCTCGACCTCATCCCGCGCCTCGTCAACGAGCCTGAGTATCTCCAGCAGGAGAAGATCCGGGTATTGACCGGTTCGTACAACGGACCGGAGATCGACTCCACCAGCGTCGACTGGCGGCAGGCCGACGGCAAGAAGCTGAGATTCCGGCAGGACCCCGGCCCGCAGAACGCCCTTGGCTTCGTGCGCATCGACATGCCGAACTCCGAAGGCGTGTACATGCACGACACACCCATGCGCCACCTGTTCAATCAGCGCTGGCGCGCCTTCAGCGCGGGCTGTGTGCGCGTGCAGGACGTGTTCACCCTGGTGGAATGGATCGCCAAGTACGAGACGGGCTGGGACCAGCCGGGGCGCACTCAGGACATCCTTGCCGCCGGCCAGGCGATCGACATGAACCTGACGCGGCAGGTGCCGGTATATTTCACGTACATCACAGCCTGGGCCGAGCCTGACGGGCGTGTCGTCTATAGGCCCGACCTCTACGGCCGCGACGGCGTGCGCGACCTCAACGGCGTTGCCGAGCGCGACCCCGGCGACCCGCCGCCGGCGCGCTTCACCTTGGCGCCGTAGTGGGTGGTGACCCGCAGCATCCGGTCCGTAGGTTCGGCTGAACGCCGGCAAGGGAGCCGAAGAACGGCTTGAGCTGCAGCCTCGGGGCTCGTTGCGCGGCGCCCTGTTCCCGGACACTATGGGGCGAACCCCGTTAGGTCCGATCGATGAACTACCGCCATGCCTACCATGCCGGCAACTTCGCGGACGTGCTGAAGCATGTCGTGCTCGCCCTCGTCATCGAGCACCTGAAACGCAAGCCTGCCCCCTTCCGCATCGTCGATACGCACGCCGGCAGCGGGCTCTACGCGCTCGATTCCGAGGAGGCGGCCAAGACGGCCGAGTGGGAAGGCGGAATCGGCCGGCTCCTGGGAGCGGGCGCAGCGCCCCTGCCAGCCCCCGTCGCCGCCCTCCTGGCCCCCTATCTCGACGCCGTGCTGGCCGAGAACGACGGGCCGGACCTGCACCTCTATCCCGGCAGCCCGCTGATCGCCCGCCGCCTCATGCGCGCCATCGACACCCTGGCCGCCAACGAGCTGCACCCCGAGGAGCACGCGCGTCTGAAGGCCGTGGTCGGCCGCGACCGCCGCGTGAAGGTCCTGGCGCTGGACGGCTGGCTGGCGCTCAAGGCACAGCTGCCGCCGAAGGAGCGGCGCGGGCTCGTTCTCGTCGATCCGCCGTTCGAGGAGGAACGTGAGCTCGAGCGCATGGCCGCCGGCCTCGCCGAGGGGCTGCGCCGCTTCGCAACCGGGGTGTACGTCGCCTGGTACCCCGTCAAGGACCTCAAACCTGTCGCCCGTTTCCACCGCGCCGTGGCCGCGGTTGCAGGTCCAAAGCTCCTGCGCGCGGAGGTGATGCTGCGCCGCCCAGTCAATCCGGAGCGGCTCAACGGCTGCGGGCTCGTCATAGCCAATCCGCCCCACACCCTGCACGCGGACCTTGCCATCCTCCTGCCGGAGATCGCGCGGCGCGTCGGCGACGCCGGCCGCGGCCACTTCCATCTCGGGCCGATCGATACAGGCGATGGAAACGCCCCCCGCACTTCGGCCACGCCCCAGGTGGGAAAACGACTGCACGACTGACGCCAAGGCGGTTTTGCCTTGCACCGTGCACGGCAATCACAGATACTCCCGGCCAGTGCGGGGCGGCCCACCGGCCGCCCCGGCCGAGACTATTGAGACTCTCCTGAGATGACTTGCGCTGACGTACCGTCGTTGACGACTGCGCCTCACCTTCCCGGACATCGGATGAGTCTGCCTTGGCAAGGCGTGCGCCTGCGTAGCTGCTGACGCACGCACCAATCGTATCTTTGCAATGGGCTAGGAGGCCTCGTATGCGGCAGAAGGGAACGGTGAAGTTCTTCAACCAGTCGAAAGGGTTCGGCTTCATCACGCCGGACGACGGGGGGAAGGACGTGTTCGTGCATATCACGGCGGTCGAGCGCTCCAACGTCGGCCAGCTGGCCGAGAACATGCGCGTCTCGTTCGAGACCGAGCCGGATAAGCGCGGCAAGGGGCCCAAGGCAGTCAACCTGCAGGCCGAGTAATCGGGACTTGGCGTTCTTTCGCCACCCGAGGCCCGGTGATGCGTCACCAGTGCGCCACGGGTGTTGAGGATTCGACCAAGCGCCCGGTGGATGGCTGCGGCGTGGCAGTGTGCAACGGCGTCGATCTCGGGCAATCTCCCGCGGACTGCGATCCACCAGTCTGAGGGAGATCCCGTGATGAGGATGAGCGTGCGCTTGGTCTTGGTTGCCGGTGCGCTGATGGCAGCCGCTACGGTTGCCCAGGCCCAGTGTGTGACCAAGGCCGGCAAGGGCACCGGTGGCACCGACGATTCCGCGAAGTTCCAGGCCTGGGAGGCCGTCCTGCAGAGCACCGATTTGGGCTCCTGGGGCTCCTGGATGGTGTCGAGCCAGACGGTCGGCGTGGCGCCGGGCTACAAAGTGAGCAACCTGAAGTCGCGATGCGCAGCCGGCGGCTTCCTGGGCCGCGAGTGCACGGTCGGCGCCAAGCTCTGCAAGTAGTGAGCCGGCCGCCTGCAACGGCCGCACACACGATCGAGCCCCTCGCCAAGGTGCGTGGGGCAGCGATGCGCTCGCATGAAGCCGCTGCGATGACGGTTTGTTAACGACCTTGTCGCTTGCTCGTCATTGACTGAGCATTGCCGTTCGTCAGGAATGGCGTAAGGGAATGGACTGTACCCCTATCCGGAGTTGCGCTCTCATGAGGTATACGGGCATTCTGGCGGCTGCGGTCGCCCTAGCGATGGTCGCCTGCACCGGCGTGCCGGTTGCCAGCGATTTCTTGGCGTCGAAGGCGTACGCGGACGGAGCGCGGTCCACCACGTACAGAGGCAAGCGGGCCGTGCGGGTGCGCGGCTTCCTGCAGCGCGGCGGCTACTACTCGTATACCGACGACGACGCCATCAATACCTACACGGGACCGCGCGGGCTCTTCAGCGGCACGAACGCCTTCCGGGATCCGTTGCACGTCCGGCAAAGCCCCGGCGGGCCTTTCGACAGCGGCTTCTTCTTCGACTCCGGGATCGGGCCGCGTTGGAACGACACGCCTTATCCACGCTGAGGACAGCTGGCATTTGGTGGGTTACGGACCTTCGGTCCTGACCCGCCCTACGTCGACGCACGGTCATCTATGTCAACGGGGAGGCAACCTATGTATCGAGGCTACTCGTTCATGACGGTGGCCGCAATTCTGGCGGCGGCGGCACTTGGCGCCGGCCCCGCCGAGGCGCGCTGCACGCGGCTCGCCTTCTCGGTCAACGACTACGGCAAGGACGGCCCGACCAGGGACGCGCAGGCCCTGCTCGACAAGTACGTCGCCGACTGGGCCAAGTCGAAGGGCATCAAGACCTACACTGCCGGCAAGAAGGACGTGAGCTGCGAGCTGTTCCTCAACTTCGTCGTCTTCGACGAGCACACCTGCAAGGCTACCGCCCTGGTCTGCTGGCCGGACGGCGCCGGCCCCGGGACGCGCTGAGACAGACTGCGTTGCTCCCAGGTAGTCACCCCGCGTGACGGCCGGCGTCCTCTTCCTGCGCCCGCGCCGCCGCCTTGGGATCGGCCGCGATGACGCGCAGGTAGCTCCAGACCGCCCGCTCCGGCGAGCGTCGGCCCTGCTCCCAGTTCTGGAGCGCATCAAGGTCGAGATTGAAACGCCGCGCGAATTGCTCCTGCGACATGCCAAGGCTGAGGCGCAGGCCGCGCACGTCCACAGGATCGGTCGCGATCCTGGAGGCTTCGACGCCGGCCTTGCGCAGGTCGCGCGAAAGCGTGTCAAAGTCCTCGACCGTAGGAACCTCCACGGCAACCTCGCCGTCGTCCAGCATCGCCTCGACCGCCCGCTTGGCGCGCAGCATCGTCATCCCACGCCGCGCCAGCGCCATGGTGGCGTCAATGGTCTTGATCTTGGCGCGGTCCGGCCCCGGTCGCAGGACCAGATCGACGGGCGAACCGGAGGCGACCCGGTCGACGCCCCGGACTGGCCCCAGTCGTTCTAGCCGCTCCTTCAACTTCGACTGCATCGTAGTCCATCTTGTCCATGACGGTGTCCGCCAAGATGCGCAGATTGGCGATGCCGACCGCATTGGCTGCCGCACCTTGGATGTGCAGCCCGATCAAGTGCAACGTCCGGCCCTCTTCCTTCAGCTCCGCCATGATCTGAATTTGTCCGGCGGGCGTCCCGAAACTGACCGTGGCGACCGGATGATCCGTCTCCTCGACGATGATGTCGAAGGTGATGTCGCCCGGCTGCCAGCGCATGGAGATATATACGCCTGCGGCGTATAGGTTTCAAGGTGACGGCTCAATGGCACCATCGGTCGGCCCGAAGAGTCGGCGATGGTGCTCGAAGGCCCGCTTCAGTGCCGGCGCGACCGGCGGCGGATTGATCAGCGCCTCTGCGAAGCCCTGCTGATCCTCGACCGAGAGCCGAATCATCCCGGCCTCCTCGATAGTCTTGCGCGCCGCGGCGCTCGCGGCGGCGACCACGAAATCGGTCAGCGAACGGCCCTCGATCTCAGCCGCGCGCTTCAACAGCGCGTGCACCTCGGCCGGCAGGCGCGTCTTAAGGCGGACAGGTGTGGCCCTGTTCCTCATTGCTCTATCCCCTCCCGGTCCAGTTGCCTTTCTCATCGAAGTTGAACGATCGCTGGTATCCGTAAGCGTTCCAAACCATGTCAAGAGGGGTAATGTCGCGTATCTGTCTTGGGATCATGGTTCCCTCTCAGACCTCAGTGATGCCATATTCAGCACCTTCCCCCCCTTGCGCCGGAGGCTTTTGCCTCCAGCGCGAGGGGATTCAACGCAGTGCACCTGCCGATCCCGGACCTCACTCCGCCGCCGCCACAGCCTCCGCCAGGAATCCGCCGGACTGGCGGGCCCACAGGTCGGCGTACACCCCGCCCTTCTGGAGCAGGGAGGCGTGGGTGCCTTCCTCGACGATGCGGCCGTGGTCGAGGATAATCAGGCGGTCCATGGCCGCGATCGTGGAGAGCCGGTGGGCGATGGCGATCACCGTCTTGCCGGCCATCAGGTTGTAGAGCTGCTCCTGGATGGCCGCCTCGGCCTCCGAATCCAGCGCGCTGGTGGCCTCGTCCAGCACCAGGATCGGCGCGTTCTTCAAGAGCACGCGCGCGATCGCGACGCGCTGGCGCTGGCCGCCGGAGAGCTTCACGCCGCGCTCGCCCACGTGCGCGTCGTAGCCCTTCCGCTCGCGCAGGTCGGAAAGCCCCAGGATGAAGTCGTGCGCCTGGGCCCTCTTGGCAGCCGCCATCGCGGCCGCTTCACCCGCATCCGGGCGGCCGTAGAGGATGTTGTCGCGCACCGAGCGATGCAGCAGCGACGTGTCCTGCGTCACCATGCCGATCTGCGCCCGCAAGGAATCCTGCGTGACCGCGGCGATGTCCTGCCCGTCGATCAGGATGCGGCCCGACTCCAGGTCGTAGAACCGGAGCAGCAGGTTGACGAGCGTGGACTTGCCCGCGCCGGAGCGGCCGACCAGACCCACCTTCTCGCCCGCCCTGATGTGCAGGTTGAGATCGTGGATCACCCCGCCCGGCCGCGCCGTGCCGGCCCCGATCTGGACGCCCACCGGCTGGCCGTAGTGGAAGTCGACGTGCTCGAAGCGGATGTCGCCCTTCGCCACCTTGAGCGGCTTGCTGTCAGCCATGTCCAGCACCTGGTTATGCCGGGAGATGGTCTCCATGCCCTCCTGCACCACGCCGATGTTCTCGAAGATGCCCGCCACAACCCACAGGATCCACCCGGACATGCCGATTATGCGCAGCACCAGGCTCATGACCGCGGCGATGGCGCCGATGGTCACGAGGTCCTGTGCCCATAGCCAGATGGCCACCCCGCTCGCCGATACCATGAGCAGGCCGTTCAGCGAGTAGAGCACCAGGTCCATGACGGTGACGAGGCGCAGCGAGGCCTGCCACTTCTCCACCTGCTCCTGCAGCGCGGCGCGCGCGTAGGCGTCCTCGCGCTCGGCATGGGCGAAGAGCTTTACCGTGAGGATGTTGGTGTAGCTGTCGACGATGCGCCCCACCAGCATGGAGCGCGCCTCGGACGCGGCCGTGGAGCGCTCCTTGATGCGCGGCACGAACACGGCGAGCGCACCGATGTAGAGGGCGAGCCAGGCCACCAGCGGGATCAGCAGACGCCAGTCCGCGGCGGCGAAGACGACGGCGGCGCCGATCCACTGCACGGCCGCATACCAGATGGCATCGATCACCTGCACGACGGAGTCGCGCAGCGCCGGCCCGGTCTGGATGATCTTGTTCGCCACCCGGCCGGCAAAGTCGTTCTGGAAGAAGCCCAGGCTCTGGCGCAGCACGTAGCGGTGCGTGAGCCAGCGGATGCGGGTCGACACCGGCGCGGCAATCATCTGGTTCTTGATGATCTCGTGCGCAGTGGACACGGCAGGCCGCGCGATCAGCGCGATGAGCGCCATCGCCATGAGCGTGGTGCCATGATCGGCGAAGAACTGCGCCGGCGACTGCGCGCCCCGCATCATATCCACCAGGCTGCCGACGAAGGCCAAGAGGGCCACCTCGATGAGCGAGCCCAGCAGCCCGGCCACCAGGAGGAGTGTGAACACCGGCCAGATCGGCCGCACGAAGTGGATGTAGAAGGCGAGCAGCGTCTCGGGCGGGCGCACCGGGGGTGCGTCCGGGAACGTGGCAATGCGACTTTCGAACCAGCGGAACATGGCTGAACCCCTTGGCGGGGGTCAGACCCCTCGCGCGAACGTTTCGTTTCTGTGCTCGACGATGGAGGCGAGGGGCTGACCCCCTTCGGCCCACTCGTGTAGCCAAAGGCTGGAAGCGAGGGTCTGCCCCCCGCGAGGGCCGGCTGCGACAGCAGAAGGAAGGCTGGAAAGGCGCGCCGCAGGTCCCCCATAAGATCCGGAGAACCGATCTGCGGCTGGGCGCGTAAGGAGCGCGGGAGCCGTCAGCGGTCTCTGGAGACGTCGAATACGATCATGGTGGCCCCCCGCGGGACGTTGTACCTTGTGCGCCGCACATACCACGACAGGTTGCCGCACGCCAGCCTTCGTTCCGGCACACGGTGCGGGATAACGCCGATTTGTCCGAGGTCACGAAATGGTCGCAGGAAATCCTTTGGAGGAGCACAAAGCGCGGGCGCGGCGCTGGTTCGAGGCGCTGCGCGACGACTTGTGTGGAGCCTTCGAGGCCCTGGAGGCGGCTCTGCCGGGGGAAGCGCAGCTTGGGCGAATGGCGCCCGGCCGCTTCGAGCGCACGCACTGGAGCCGCGCCGGCCAGGCCGGTGGGGGTGGGGCGGATGGCGGCGGCGGAGTGGCCAGCCTGCTGCGCGGCGGGCGGGTGTTCGAGAAAGCCGGCATCCACACCTCCACGGTGTACGGCGAGTTCGCTCCGGAGTTCCGCAAGCAGATCCCTGGCGCCGAGCAGGACCCCCGCTTCTGGGCCTCGGGCGTGTCGCTGATCGCGCACCCGCAGAGCCCGCACGTGCCCACCGCGCACATGAACACGCGCTTCGTCGTGACCAGCAAGTGGTGGTTCGGCGGCGGCGGCGATCTCACGCCGATGCTGGCCGCGCGCCGTACCCAGGAGGACCCCGATACGGCGACCTTCCATGCGGCCATGGCGAGAGCGTGCACCGCGCACAAGGTCGCCGACTACCCTCGCTATAAGACGTGGTGCGAGGAGTATTTCTACCTCCCTCACCGCAAGGAGATGCGCGGCGTCGGCGGCATCTTCTACGACTATCTCACTCCGGCCGATGCAGAGGGCGGATGGGAGGCCGCCTTCGCCCTAACTCAGGACGTGGGCCGCGCCTTCCTCGCCGTCTACCCCGAGCTTGTGCGACGCAACTTCGCCAGGCCCTGGAGCGAGGCCGAGCGCGAGGAGCAACTCGTGCGCCGCGGCCGCTACGTGGAGTTCAACCTGCTCTACGACCGCGGCACCGTGTTCGGGCTGCGCACCGGCGGCAATGTCGAGGCGATTCTCTCCTCGCTGCCGCCCGTGGTGA
>JBIOWI010000087.1:0-5606 GCA_044868325.1 Hyphomicrobiaceae bacterium | reverse complement strand
TTGCAGTAGTCCGGGCGGGTGTAGATCATGGCATAGGCGAAGGGCAGCAGCTCGGGTGCATCGGTGACGGAGCTGGCGAGCACGATCGCCGAGCCCTTGACCACGGCCTGGGTGGTGAAAGGCATAGACGTGGTGTAGCCGTCGATGGCCTTGTTCTCCAGAGCCGGGAACATGGCGGGCGGGTCCATGGGCGCAATGCGCACGTCCTTCTCGACATCGAGCCCGCCCATGTTGGCGACGTAGCGCTGCCAGGCGTGCACGATGCTGCCGACGCCCTGGATGGCGATGGTCTTGTCCTTCATCGCCTTGGCGCGCTCGGCGGCGGGCGTCTTGTCGGTGATGCCGGCCGCGTCGGCCACGTCCTTGCGCAGCACCACCTCCACGAGCGGCTTGTCGACCAGGTTGGCGATGGCCAGGAACTTCTGGCCCTGAGCGGCAGCGCGCAGGAACACCGGGCCGGTGCCGACGGTGAAATCGGCGCTGCCGGCGAGCACGGCGTTCGGCGAGGCCACGCCCACCAGCACGCGGTCGGTGACGTTGAGGCCCTCCTTCTTGAAGAAGCCGGCGTCGTGGGCGACCCAGTGGGAGGTGACCGTCAGGCTCTGCACCGGAATGGCAAAGACGAGGTCCGTCTCCTGCGCCCTGGCCGCCGTTGCATGAAGCCCTGTCGCAAGGGCTGCGGCGGCAGCCAGCATCGGCCACTTGAGCATTCTGATCCTCCCGGATGGGTATGGTCCCGCTTTCGGGACAGCTTGCAACACTCGGGAGGGCCTTAACAAAACGACCAGGCCGCCACAACGCAGCGGGCGTCGCAGCTCCCATCCAAAGCTGCATAGATCCGCCTCGGGACGACTGTGGCGAGGCTGACGGCGATGCCGCTACAGCTCCATGTCCCGGTCCGTCGGGCGCCAGGCGCTGAACCGGCGGTCGAGCCACACCAGGACGGCGTTGATGAGGAGGACGATGGCCGTTGCCACCACCACGCCGGTGAACACGCCGGTGGTGTCGAAGTTCTGGCGCGAGTTCTCGATCAGGAACCCGATCCCCTCGTTGCCCACCAGGAACTCGCCGATGATGGCGGCGCTGATGGCGCGCGGCAGGGCGATCTTGAGCGAGGCGAAGAAGAACGGCAGCAGCGAGTTCCACACCACCTCGCGCGAGATGGTCGCCTCGCTGGCCCCCGCCACCCGGGCCATGTTGATCAGCCGCCGGTCGACATTGCGGACCCCGGCGAAAACGGCGATGAACACCGGGTAGAATACCAGGAGGCCCACCAGCCACAGCTTGGGCGCGTCGTCGATTCCGAACCACAGGATGAACAGCGGCACCAGGGCGTACTTGGGGATGCCCACCGAGGCCATGATGTAGGGCTCCACCGCGGCGGTGAGGCGCGGCAGCCGGCGCAGCAGGAACGGCAGCGCCACGCCGAAGAAGCAACCGATGGCGAAGCCGATGGCCGCCAGCCGGAGCGTCACGTAGATGTGCCGGAGCAGGATCCCCGACGACATGTCCTCGACGATCCGCTGCACCACCTTGACAGGATCGGCGACGTAGATCGGCCCCGTCGCATCCGCGCCGACCTTCCAGGCCGCGAGCAGCGCCAGCGCCAGGGTGACGCGCCCGAGCGTGACGGCATGCTGGCGCCACTTGATGGGGGCTGGCTCGGCGGCGAGGTCGAGTGCGCTCTGGGTCGTGCTCATTGCAAGCTCACTGCACTTGGCCCCTGATGCTCTGATAGAGCGTGCCGAAATCGGGGTGCCCCATGATGCCGCGGATGTCGCGCGGGCGGGGGATGGCGATGACGTGCTCGCCGGCCACGCGCGCCGGCGCCCGCGACAACACCAGCGTGCGGTCGCCCAGCGCGATGGCCTCGGCGATGTCGTGGGTGACGAAGATGATGGTCTTGCGGCCCAGCTCCCAAAGCCTGAGCAGGTCTTCCTGCAGCTGCACGCGCGTCTGGGCGTCGAGCGCGCCGAACGGCTCGTCCATCAGGATCACCGGCGGGTCGTAGACCAGGGTGCGGATCAGCGAGGCGCGCTTGCGCATGCCGCCGGAGAGCTCGTGCGGATAGTGGTTCTCGAAGCCGGCGAGCCCCACCGCCCGGATCAGCGTCGCGGCGTGCGCCCGCGTCTTGTCGTTGAGGCGGCCCTGCACTCGGAGCGGGAACAGCACGTTCTGCAGCGTGGTGCGCCAGGGCAGCAGGTTGTCCTCCTGCGTGACGTAGCCGATCTTGCAGGAGAGGCCCGGGTTCAGCGCCTTGGGATCGGTGATCGGCGCCGACTGCGACTGGAAGCGCACCGTGCCGCTGCTCGCCGTATCGATCTGGGCGATCATGTTGAGCAGCGTGGTCTTGCCCGAGCCCGACGGGCCGATGATGGTCAGGAACTCCCCGTCGCCGACCGAGAAGCTCAAGTCCTGGATCACCCACGCAGGGGCGTCGCGGCCGGCACGTGCGGCAAAGCGCTTGCCGAGGTCGCGCACCTCGAGGAGGGGTTCGGCGGTCATGGTGTCTGCGGTCATGGGTTTCTTCAGCTCCCCAGCTCGGCCTTGGCGTCCGCGGGCGGACGCCAGCGCAGCAGCCGGCGCTCCACGATGTCGACGCTCCAGTTGCCGACGAAGACGATGCAGGTCACGGCCGCCAGGGCGACGAACACGCCCGTGGTGTCGAAGTTCATGGCGCCGAGCTGGATGAGGTAGCCGAGCCCGCGGTTGGCGGAGATCAGCTCGGCGATCACCGCGCCGCCGATGGAATAGGGCATGGCGATGCGGAAGCCGGTGAAGATGTAGGGCACGGCGCCGGGGAACACGATGTGGCGCGCCACCGCCCGCTCGCTGGCGCCGGCGACCTGGGCCATCTGCACGAGCTTGGCGTCGAGGGCGCGGATGCCGGCCAGCGCGCTGAAGTAGACGATGAAGAACACCGTGATGGCGACCAGCGCGATCTTGGATTCGATGCCGATGCCGAACCACAGGATGAACAGCGGCGCCAGTGCCAGCTTCGGCGCGCCGTAGCCGCCCACCATGAACGGGTCGATGATGGCGGTCACGATCGGCAGGCGGCGCAGCAGGAACGGCAGCGCCGCTGCAGGAATGGCGCCGATGAGGAAGCCGGCGACGGCCTCGAACAGGGTATAGGAGGCATGGACCAGGATCTCACCGCCGGATGCGAGATTCGTCGGCCGGGTCAACAAGCCAAGGCTCGACTCGGTCCAGCCGGTTCCGGCCAGGAAGGCCAGCGCGTGCCAGACGCTGCTCCACAGATCGACGCCGAGGCGGGTGACGACACCCCACGGAGAGCCGACCCAGTAGCTGCCGAGCGTGGCGGAAAGGGCTACCCAGATCGCCAGCAGCACGACAAGGACGAGCACGCGGTCGGCGCGGGTGCGCAGCGCGCTACGCCCGGACGCCGGGCGCAATTCTGCGGCATCGGATGTTTGGGTGGAGTCCTGGGCGGGCATTTCCTCTTCCTGACGCTTGCGCGAGGATGGAGCTGCAGCTCCAGTCATCGCGTTACGTGAATCTGAAGTTTCTTGTATATGAAGTCTCGACCGGCACGATAAATCGGGAGAACGAGATGTTCAAATGGCCAATGCTGGCTGTCGCCGCTGTCGCAATGGCGTTCCATCCTGCGGAAGGGACGGCACAGCAGGAAATCGAGACGATTTTGGCTATCCCCTCTCAGACAACGACCTTTCACGGCGCACTATGTCGCACATGACGCCGGCCTGTTCCAGAGCAGAAGGTGAGCCTGATCGCCAAGCTGCTCGACCCAAAGGACGCGCTCACGAGCTACGTCGGCCTCTTCACCGACGAAATCGTCCGCTGAAAGGGGCGAGCCCGCGGTGCAGCGCGGCAGCCGGCGCCGCACCTCGGGCACGCGCATTGTGGCGGCTGCGAACTTCTTGTTACATTCAGCAGCAACGAACCAAAGCTTGGGAGGGAATAGATGCTCAGATGGCCAATCCTGGCTGCCGCGGCCCTTGTGGCCGGGCTGCACCCCGTGTCGGCGAAGGCGCAGCAGGAGATCGAGACGATCTTCGCCATCCCGGCGCAGACGCTTACGTTCTCGGCCCACTTCGTCGCCCATGACATGGGCTTCTTCCAGAAGGAGGGTTTGAAGGTCTCCGACCGCTACCTGGTGGGCGTCGCCTCGCCCAACGCGGTGCTTGCCGGCAGCGCCGATTTCACGGTCGGCACCGGCCCGGTGTTCCTGCGCGCCGCCGCCCAGGGGCAGAAGTTCCTGGCCATAGCCAACCTGGTCGACAAGCCGCTGGTGGAGCTGGTGCTGCGCAAGGACGTGGCCGACGCCGCGGGCATCACCGACAAGACGCCGGCTGCCGAGCGCGCCAAGGCGCTCAAGGGCAAGACCATCGCCATCCAAGGCGTCGGCAGCATCGTGCACGCCTGGCAGCGCTACGTCACCATCACGCTGGGCGGTCTCGATGTGGAGAAGGACGTGCGCATCGCCCCCATGGACCCGCCGGCCATGTTCCCGGCGCTGGAGAACAAAGCCGTGGACGGCTTCGCCACGTCGATGCCTTTCACCACGCAGGCGATCGTCAAGGGCTCGGCGATCATGGTGGCCAGCTCCACCTTCGACGCGCCCGACCTGCATCCGTTCGGCTATGCCCTGATCTACACCCGCCCCGGTTTCTGCAAGGAGAAGGGCGATCTTTGCACGCGGGTGGTGCGTGCCTACCAGGCTGCCGCCAAGATCATCCAGGAGAAGCCGGACGAGGTGTTCGAGAAGGTCCTCACGAAACGTCTGGCCAAGACGCCCCCCGATCTCCTCGCCGCAGCCTGGAAGGTGGCGCAGACGGCCCACGCCAAGGACATCAGGGTGACTCGGGCGCAGCTGGAGAACTCGCAGAAGATCAACCTCGGCACCAAGCTGATCGAGCCCAAGGACGCGGTGACGAACTACGAGGAGCTCTTCACCGACGAGTACGTGAAGTAGCCGGCACGGCGTCGCGGGAGCGGCGCGATGCCGCAAGCGGTGGGGAGTGCAGTCGCTGAGCGGATGCGCGCCCGCCGCCGGCGCGGCGCGCTGCGATTGGACATCTGGGTGATGGCCGGCGCGGTCGTCGCCCTGGTGGTCCTGGTGGTATTGCCGCTGCTCTTCCTGCTGGCCGGCAGCTTCCGCGGCGAGGAGGGGTTCTCGCTGGAGCCCTTCGCGGAGGCGCTGAGCGGCCGGCTCTACACGCAGGCGCTGATCAACTCACTGGTGCTCGGCGCCTGGACCGGACTCTTCAGCATCCTCATCGGCCTGCCCATGGCCTGGGCGGTCTGCCGCACTAACGTGCCGGCGCCGGCGCTGTTCCGGGTCACGGCCAGCCTCTCCTACCTGTCGCCGCCGTTCCTGACCGCCATCGCCTATGTCAACCTGTTCAGTCCCAACGCCGGGCTGATCAACGTGCTCGTGCGCGACGTGCTCGGCCTGCCGTTCCTCACCTTCAACATTTTCTCGATGACCGGCCTCGTGCTGGTGACCGTGCTGCACACCTTTCCGTTCGTCTATCTGCTCGCGTCGAGCGCCCTGCAGTCGGTCGATGCCTCTTACGAGGAGGCGGCGCAGATCCTCGGGGCGAGCCGGCTGCGCACCGTGC
>JBIOWI010000086.1:0-5588 GCA_044868325.1 Hyphomicrobiaceae bacterium | reverse complement strand
CAGGTCCTGCCATGGTCAGACCCGCAGGGTCTGACCCCTCTCACCCCATACCGCTTTGTGTGATGGTGTCAGACCCAGAGGGGTCTGACACCTACCCTCTTTCGAGCAGCTTCGCCCAGTCCTCGGCCCAGGTGTGGAGGGGCAGGAACAGTTCGAGGAGCTTGCGGCCGTGCGGCGTGAGCCTGTAGCCCTCCGGTCCGTGCTCGACGATGCGGGCTTCGCGCAGCTCTGCGAGCCGGGCATTGAGCACGCTGGGGTTGGTCTCGGCGGCCTTTTGCAGGGCGCGGAACGTGAAGCTGCCCTCGCGCAGCTCCCACAGGATGCGCGCCGCCATGCGTCGACCCAGGAGGTCGAGCAGGGCCATGATCGGCCGGCCGGTGGTGGAGCCGCGTACGCGCCGGCGAGGCAGGGGAGTCGGCATGCTATGAAATCCGTAGCTACGAGGAAGGTGCCATGCTAAGGAAAGCATAGCACAGAGTCCTCACGGGAGCGCCTCATGTCCCAAGCACCGCGCATCACGCCAGCCGAGCCGCCCTATGCCGCGGAGGTGCAGACGCGCCTCGACGCGCTCACCCCGCCCGGCACCACGCCGCTCCTGCTGTTCCGCGTGCTGGCTCGCGACCAGCGCCTGTTCCAGCGCTTCATGGGGGGCGGGCTGCTCGACAAGGGCCACCTGACGCTGCGCCAGCGCGAGATCGTCATCCAACGTGTCACCGCGCGCTGCGGCTCGGAGTACGAATGGGGCGTGCATGCGGCATTCTTTGCCAAGCGCGCCGGGCTCGATGCGGCGCAGCTACGCTCGACCGTGCACGGCGGGCCGGACGATGCCTGCTGGAGCCCTGAGGATGCGCTGCTGATCCGCTTGTGCGATGCCCTTCACAACGAGAGCACGCTCGACGACGCCCTGTGGGCCGAGTTGCGCACGGCCTTCAGCGAGGAGGCGATGCTGGAGCTCCTGCTGCTCGCCGGCTTCTACCGTACCGTTTCATATCTGACGAACGCTTTGCGCCTGCCGCATGAGCGGTTCGGTGCGAGGTTTCCGGGGTAGGTGTTGGACCTCGCGGTAGACGGGGGTCGGTCAACCCTGCGGGTCTGACCCCATGGCAGGACCTAACGGTTGGAGCATGGGGTCAGACCCGCAGGGTCTGACCCCACCCGCGCCGCGTCAGTGACCCGCCGGGGTGCCGGCGCCGATGACGTAGATGCAGGCGAAGAGGAAGAGCCAGACAACGTCGACGAAGTGCCAGTACCAGGCGGCGGCCTCGAAGCCGAAATGCTGCTTGGGGCTGAAGTGGCCGGCGAGCGCCCGGAAGAAGCACACGGTCAGGAACAGCGTGCCGATGATCACGTGGGCGCCGTGGAAGCCGGTGGCCATGAAGAACGTGGCCCCGTAGATGTGCCCCGCATACTTGAAGCCGGCGTGCATGTACTCGTAGGCCTGGCAGGCCGTGAACAGAATGCCCAGCACGACCGTGAGCAGGAGGCCCCACTTGAGGCCCCTGCGGTCGCCCTGCAGCAGCGCGTGGTGCGCCCACGTGACCGTGGTGCCGGAGGTGAGCAGGATCAGCGTGTTGACCAGCGGCAGCCCCCACGGGTCGAAGGTGCCGTGGAAGTTGGCGCTGGGCTTGGGCGGCCAGTGCCCGCCGGTGAGGGCGTTGCGCTCCACCATGCCGATCACCTGCTTGCTGGCCTCGGTGCCGTCGGGCGTGGCGATCTCGAGGGGGTAGACCGCGCCGGGGAACAGCGAGGCGTCGAAATAGGCCCAGAACCAGGCGACGAAGAACATCACCTCGGAGGCGATGAACAGGATCATGCCGTAGCGCAGGTGGAGCTGCACCACGGGCGTATGGTCGCCGCCGTGGGCCTCCTTGATCACGTCGCGCCACCACATGAGCATGACGAACAGGATGCCGGCGAAGCCGACCGCGAACGTCGTTGGTCCGCGCAGGCCGAACAGGCCCTCGCCACCGCCCAGCGAGCGCATCCAGACGATGCCGCCCACCGCGGTGATGAAGGCGAAAATCGCCCCGACCACCGGCCAGGGGCTCGGATTCACGAGGTGATAGTCGTGGTGCTTCTCGGCGTGGGCTTCGGCCATCTTCTCGTCCTCGTCCGTATTCGCAGGTGTTCTTTGGGGTCCGCTTCCGCTGAGTCTATGGCGGCTAGCCCGGGTTGGCGGCGGGCTTCTGGGCCACGCCGCCGGGAGCGCCGACGTCCCTGGCCACGGGATAGAACGTATACGACACCGTGATGTGGGTGACGCCGCGCGCGTCCTTGTCGTCGACCATGGCGGGGTCGATGAAGAAGTTGAGTGGCAGCTCTGCCGACTGGCCCGGCTCCAGCACCTGCTCGGTGAAGCAGAAGCAGTCGATCTTGTTGAAGTAGGCGGCCGCGATCTCGGGCGCGATGTTGTAGGCGGCGGTGGCGGCGATGCGGCGGTCCGAAGTGTTGGTGGCGCGGTAGTAGGCCATCAGGCTCTCGCCGAGCTTCACCGTCATGGTGGTCTCAACCGGCTCGAAGCGCCACGGCAGGTCCGGCGCCACGTTGCCGTCGAAGCGGACCGTGACGGTCTTGTCGAGCACCCGGTCCGGCGCGCGCGCCGCCCGGCGCGGCGTGCCGTCGAAGCCCGTGACCTCGCAGAACATGCGATAGAGCGGGACCGCGGCATAGGACGCGCCCACCATGGCCACGACCAGAAGGGCGCACCACGCGGCGATGGCGCGGTGCCGGCGCTGCAACGGGGTGGTGGGCGTGCCGGTCATGGCGTTGGTCCGTGAAAGGCGAATGGCGAATGGCCACGTGAGGCGAATGGCGAATGGCGAGTGGCGAGTGGTACGATCACCGTTCGCGATTGGTCATTCCCCATTCGCCATTGGCCATTCGCCATTCGCGCCTTCAGAACTTCCGGTTGGCCACGTTGCCGCCGAGCCAGACGATGGTGGCCACGTAGAAGATCACCGCCAGGGCCAGCAGCGCGAGCGCGATGGCGATCGAGCGCGTCCGGCGCCGGCGCTGCCATTCCTGCTCCTGGCCGTTGTCCACGGATGGGGGTCTCCTGGCTCACGCGGACCATAGCGCAAGGCTCCGCTCGGCGAGAAGCGCGGCAAACAGGCCGAAAAGATAGAGGATGGAGAAGGCAAAGAGCTGCCTGGCGGCGCGGTCGGCCGCGCGGCCCTCGCGCACCCGGTAAACGTTGAGGGAGAAGCCCAGGAAGGCCGCGCCCAACCCAATGGCGGCGAGCGTATAGAACGGCCCGCCGAAGCCCAGGAAGGCGGGAGCCAGTGCCAGCGGCACCAGCAGCGCGGCATAGACCACGATCTGCTTGCGGGTCTCGTCGGGGCCGGCCACCACGGGCAGCATCGGCACCCCGGCGCGCTCGTAGTCGCGGGCGCGGTAGAGGGCAAGGGCCCAGAAATGCGGCGGCGTCCACAGGAAGATCATGAGGAACAGGACGAGCCCTTCGACGCTCACCGAGCCGGTCATGGCGGCCCAGCCGATCATGGGCGGGAACGACCCGGCCGCGCCGCCGATCACGATGTTCTGCGGGGTCCGGCGCTTCAGCCACATGGTGTACACGAACAGGTAGAAGCCGATGGTGAGCGCCAAGAGCGCCCCGGCCGTCCAGTTCACCAGCACGCCTAGAACAAAGACGGAGCCGACGGCCAGAACCACGCCGAAGGCGAGGGCCTCGTCAGGGGTCACACGACCGCGCGGGATCGGCCGGGCCGCAGTGCGCTGCATCAGGGCGTCGATATCGGCATCGTACCACATGTTGAGGGCGCCCGAGGCGCCGGCGCCGGCGGCGATGCAAATGAGGGCGATGACGGCGAGCGCGGGGTGCTGGCCCTGCGGCGCGAGCACCATGCCGACCGCCGCCGTGAACACGACCAGCGCCATCACGCGCGGCTTCATCAGGGCGAAGTAGTCGGCCACGCTGCCGCCGGCGAGGTCGGCGAGGTCGAGGCTCGCCCCGCCGGCGGGATGCGGCAGTCGGGCGTCGGCAGTCGGCAGTCGGCGGGTAAAGGGGGCAGAAGACATGGCCCCTGAGCCCGTTGCCCCTGAGCCCGTTGTCGGCGCCGTCCTCACTGCGTTTCGCACGTGCTCGCTTCCTGCGACTGCCGATTGCCGACGCCCGATTGCCGGCACCCTCAGTGGTGCGCCGCCTCCTGGAACTTCGGCAGCGTCTCGTAGGAGTGGAACGCCGGCGGCGACGGCAGGGTCCACTCCAAAGTTGTGGCGCCAACGCCCCAGGGATTGGCCCCCACCCGCTGCCGCCGGACGAAGTAGGCGTAGAGCATGCTGAGCACGAAGATGAGGGTGGCCGCCGCGGTGATGTAGGAGCCGAGCGAGGACCACCAGTTCCAGTAGGCGAAGGCGTCCGGATAGTCCACGTAGCGGCGCGGCATGCCGGCTAGCCCTAAGAAGTGCTGCGGGAAGAACAGCACGTTGGCGCCGATGAAGGTGAGCCAGAAGTGCAGCTTGCCGAGCGCCTCGTTGTACATGTAGCCCGTCATCTTCGGGAACCAGTAGTACCAGCCGGCGAAGATGGCGAACACGGCGCCCAGCGACAGCACGTAGTGGAAGTGAGCTACAACGTAATAGGTATCGTGCAGCGACCGATCCACGCCGGCGTTGGCCAGCATCACGCCGGTCACGCCGCCCACCGTGAACAGGAAGATGAAGCCGAGCGCCCACAGCATGGGCACGCGGTACTGGATCGAGCCGCCCCACATGGTGGCGATCCAGGAGAAGATCTTCACCCCCGTGGGCACGGCGATGACCATGGTGGCGAACACGAAGTAGGCCTGGGCGTCCACGCCCATGCCCGAGGTGTACATGTGGTGCGCCCACACGATGAAGCCGATGAAGCCGATGGCCACCATGGCGTAGGCCATGCCGAGATAGCCGAACACGGGCTTCCTGGAGAACGTGGAGACGATCTGGCTGATCATGCCGAAGCCGGGCAGGATCAGGATGTATACCTCCGGATGGCCGAAGAACCAGAACAGGTGCTGGTAGAGCAGCGGGTCGCCGCCGCCGGCCGCATTGAAGAACGTGGTGCCGAAGTTGCGGTCGGTGAGCAGCATGGTGATGGCGCCGGCCAGAACGGGCAGCGACAAGAGAAGCAGGAAGGCCGTCACCAGCACGCTCCAGACGAACAGCGGCATCTTGTGCAGCGTCATGCCCGGGGCGCGCATGTTGAAGATCGTCGTAATGAAGTTGATGGCGCCCAGGATCGAGGACGCGCCGGCGAGGTGCAAGGACAGGATGGCGAAGTCCATCGCCGGGCCGGGATGGCCCTGGGTGGAGAGCGGGGCGTAGACGGTCCAGCCGGCGCCGACGCCGTCCATGCCGGCCGGCCCCTCGACGAACATCGAGATGAGGAGCAGCCCGATCGAGGCCGGCAGCAGCCAGAACGAGATGTTGTTCATGCGCGGGAAGGCCATGTCAGGCGCGCCGATCATCAGCGGCACGAACCAGTTGCCGAACCCGCCGATCATGGCCGGCATCACCATGAAGAACACCATGATGAGGCCGTGGCCGGTGACGAACGTGTTGAACACGTGGCCGTTGGCGAAATACTGCAG
>JBIOWI010000085.1:0-4162 GCA_044868325.1 Hyphomicrobiaceae bacterium | reverse complement strand
TCCCCACAAGGGGGAGGGGAATTCGTGCAGCGCTTGCCTCTGGGCTCAACAGCCAGACTCGAGTCCCAGCTGAACAGGTGAGTTCGTGTCAGGTTCGTGTCACACCCTCTGCTCCGCCCCTACTACTTGACCTCCTCCTTCTTGAGGCCGGCCTCGGCGAACAGCTTGGTGTAGAAGTCGAATTGCCCCTCCAGCCACTTGGCGTGCGCCGCGACCGACCGCATCTCGGGCGGGAAGGGCACCGTGCCGGTGGCTGCGAAACGCTCCACGATCGCTGGATCGCTGACGAACTTGCCGATCGCCTCGTTCCAGCGGTCGATCACCTCCTTCGGCGTCCCCTTCGGTGCGTAGGCGGCATTCCAGATCGTGTAGTCGAGGCCGGGCAGGCCGGCCTCCGCGTTCGAGGGTACGTCCTTCAGGCCGCCGAGCCGCTGCTTGGAGGTGACGGTGTAGGCCTTCACGTTGCCGCCGAGGATCTGCTGCGTCGCCGTCGTCGCCTGGTCGCACAGCAGGTCGATCTGCCCGGCCACGAGGTCCTGCATCGCCGGCCCCGTGCCCGTATAGGGCACCATGGCCAGCTTGACGCCGACCTGCTGCTGCAGCAGGAGCGCGCATATGTAGGAGTTCGATCCCACGCCGGCGAACCCGATGGTCGCCTTGTCGCCCTTCTCCTTCATCCAGCCGACGAGGTCCTTGAGCGTGCCGGTCTCCAGCGTCTTGCGGCTCAGCATCACCATCGGTCCGGTGTTGATGAGCCCCATGGGCTCGTAGGCCGTCCTGGGATCGAATCTGAGGTTCGAGTAGAGCGCCGGTGCAGCGGTCAGCGACCCGTGCTGGGTCATGATGGTGTAGCCGTCGGGCGCGGCCTTGGCCGCCCGTTCCATCCCGACCACACCGCCGGCGCCCTTCACGTTCTCGACCACGATCTGCTGGCCGAACTGCTTGCCCACGTGGTCGCTCAGCAGCCGCCCCAACGTGTCCGACGGCCCGCCGGCGGCGAACACCACGATCTGCGTGATCTGCTTGCTGGGATAGCTCTGCGACTGCGCCCAAACGGGCGCCGCCATCGCCAGCGCCGCGACTGCAGCCAGACGTATCCAGTTTGCCAGCCGCATTGGTGTTTCCTCCCGTGGTGTTGATCCGACGACTTGCGACGGTCCCTGCGCCCGGAGTGGACCAGCGGGAAGGCCGGGCTGTCAACCGCAGCGCAACTGCCTCGCCTCGAAATCCATGGAGCGTTGCCTGCTGCCGGACCGAATATTTTCGCCCTGCCGAAACGTCCCCAGCCCGTGGCGTTTCCGCCCTCTGGTGATATCCATGGGGGACAGAGGATCGCCTTTGACCGGGAGGATGGAGCATGACGGAGACAATCGGCTGGATCGGCGTCGGCAGCATGGGCCACCGCATGAGCCGGCATCTCGTCGCCGCCGGCCACTCCCTGGTGGTGGCCGACGCCGTCAGCACCGAGCGCGCCCCGCCGGGCGCTGCCATCGCCAGGAGCAATGCCGAGGTCGCCGCCCGCGCCGACACCGTCATCCTCTCGCTGCCCGATGGCAACGTCAGCCTGGCGGTGGCGCGCGAGATCGCGGGCGCCTCGCCGCGCAAGGCGAGGACGGTGATCGACACCTCGACCATCGGCATCGCCGCCGCCCGCGGCTGCGCCGAGGTCCTGGCCGCTGCTGGCATCGAGTACGTCGACGCGCCCGTCTCAGGCGGCACCGCGGGCGCCGAGAAGGCGACGCTCGCCATCATGCTCGCCTGCCCGCAAGCGACCTACGAGCGCGTCAAGCCGCTGATGAGCCCGATGGGCAAGCCGTTCTACGTCGGCCCCAACCCCGGCCAGGGGCAGACGGTGAAGCTCCTCAACAACTTCCTTTCCGCCACCGCGCTCGCCGCCACCAGCGAGGCGATCGCCTTCGGCGTCGGCCAGGGCATCCCCATGCAGACCATCCTCGACATCCTCAACGTCTCGACGGGCCGCAACTCGGCCACCGACGACAAGTTCCCCCGCCGCATCATGCACGGGCGCTACGACGCCGGCTTCACCGCCAAGCTGCAGCTCAAGGACATCGTGCTCTACCTGGAGAACGCCCGCGCCGCCGGCATCAGCAGCGAGATCGCCGAACGGGTTGTGAACGTCTGGTCCGAGATGGACCGCGCCCTCCCCGGCGCCGACATCTGCGAGATGTACCCCTACACGCGCGACGGGCGGCGGAAGGAGCGGTGAGGGGCGCCGCTGATTCCTGGGTCGTTGATCTTCCACGTGGCTGGGCCTCCTCGAGGCCTGCCGAACGCTTTTGCACCGCACCCCCGTGCGGAGCTGCGGGTGGCGTTGGAGCAGGCCTGTGAGGGCGCGGTGCAGTTTGGATGATCCGTTGAGCGGCCGCGACTTCAGACGCGCCGGCGACAATCTACTTCTCGCCATACTCGCGGGCCGAGCTCGTTGCGGCCGGCTTGCTCAAGCGCTGGCAGGTCGTTGCGGACGACATGCCAAAGCACGTCCGACGGCCTGCACGCCAAGCGAGCGCTCTTCACATCTCAGATGAGCACGACCGCCTAATCGCGGTGCTTCTTTCAAGGAAATACCGTGCGGTAGTCGCAGGGCTCTATTCTTGGCAATATTTCGGTTGGAAAGGCTACAGCCAACTCCCGCAAGTTATAGAAGCGCCCTAATACTTGTGTTATTCTACGTACGTCGGACTAGCTCCAGATAGCAACAGGACGGAAAAATGGACCCTCAGGAACAGCGAATCACCTGCCTACGAATGGCCATCGACATGGGGTGCAAGCCCGATGCCGTCATCGCCACCGCCACCGAGCTAATGAGCTTCGTAACCGGTAGCGTCCCGCCGCCGCCCGCCACCGTGACCGAGCCGCAGGCGCCGGTTGCCGATGCCATTGCCGCGTGCGGGACGGCCCTCCCGGCATCGGACACTGCAGACTTGGCGCTTGCCCAGCCGGTAGACGGGTCTGATCCGATAGCGACCGAAACGAGCCCGCCGGCGGCGCCTTCCACGGAGGCTCAAGTCGCGCCGGAGCCCGCGCCGCCAATAGAGCCGCAAGCAGCCAGCCCCGCGCTCGCCGTCGAATCCGAAGCGCCTGCCGCGGCGGCCGAGGCGGTCGTGCCGGAGGTCGTTGCAACGGAACCTGGTTCGGCGCCCGTTGAGGCAGCGCCTATTGAACCAGCGCCTGTTGCAGCAGCCCCAGCTGAGCCAGAGCCGGTTGCGACCATCGACGCTACTCCCCCGGCCCCAGAGCCTGTTGCCGAAACATCTCCTGCGCCAGCGGCTGTTGAGCCAGCGCCCGCAGCGGACAGCGCACCGCCGATGGCGGCGGACGGCCCGCCAGCGCCCGCGACTCACGAACCGGCTGAGGTGGCGCTGGAGCCGGCAGCCGAACAAGCTGCAACGCTCGCCGAAAATGCGCCTACTTCTGTCGCGAACGGACCTTCCGGCGCCTCCGCCAACCCCGCCTAACGGCGCCGCAAAGGGAGACGCCACGAGCGCTGCTACAGCCGCCGGCCAATCTGTAACACTATCGTTGGGACTAGTATTTGCGCCGAGCCGAACTGGCCGCGAGTTGGCCAGTTCGGGGTCAGGAACAGCAATCTGAATATTCTATCGCGCCAGACGCTCCTCACTTCCGCAAGTGGAACACTTCCTCCGGCCTGCGCCAGCTTCCAGACGGCGCCACGGTGGAGGTCGGGGCGGCCACGACAGGGGGCCGACGGTTGCGCGCGTGAGCGCCAGCGCGAATTCCGGAATGTCTCTCGCCTTACAGGAACGTTCCTTGACATTTGCCGCGCTCTCGGGGTTAGCCCTGCCGTGAGAGGGTCGGAAAGCGATCGGGCATGACGGTCTGGCAGAAGATCTCGGGGGTTGCGAGCGCCATCGGCGATGCCGGCGGCGGCTTCCTCGGCGAGCTGGCCCGGGTCTTCGGGCTCGACCGCTCGGTCGAGCCCCAGAACGACATTGCCTTCACCATCGCCGTCATCGCGTTGAGCGCCAAGATGGCGAGGGTGGACGGCGTCGTCTCGCCGCTTGAGATGCAGGCCTTCAAGCAGGTGTTCCAGACCGCGCCGGAGGAGGAGCGCAACGTCAAGCGCGTGTTCGACCTCGCCAAGCAGGACGTGGCCGGCTACGAGTCCTATGCCGACGAGATC
>JBIOWI010000084.1:0-3200 GCA_044868325.1 Hyphomicrobiaceae bacterium | reverse complement strand
CCCCCACAAGGGGGGAGGGGACGCTGTGGCGCGCTCCGTTTCGTCATCGAGGGTCGGAGCCAGCCGGTGAGCGGCTGACACCGTCCCGTCAAGGGTTGGCCAGCCGCTTCTTCTCGTCATGGGCGCGCTGCACGATGTAGGCGCGCAGCGTCTCCACGTCGTCGGTCTTGAGATGGCGGGAGAACGAGACCATGCCGTTCTTGCTCATCGTGCCATCGAGGACGATCGCCTTCCAGGCGTCGGCGGAGCCGAGCGTCGAGGAGAAGCGCAGGTCCGGCAACGTGCCGCCGCCGGCGGCCGTGTCGCCGTGGCAATAGAAGCAGTAGGTCTGATAGAGCCGCTTGCCTTCCGCGACCTTCTCCAGTGGCGCCGTGGCAGCCGGAGGATCGAGCGGGCGCGCCGCAGTCTTGAGCGGCGGCAGTTCGGCCTTGCCGCCGAGCTTGAAGGTGAGCACGCGGTTGGTGCCGCCCTTGGCCGCGTCCATCACGATCTCCCCCGCTGAGTTGGGAATCGCGCCGCCCCAGCCGGCGTTGACCGTCACGTACTGCTCGCCATCCACCTCGTAGGTCACGGGCGCGGCCAGGATGCCGGTCTGGCCGAAGAAGTCCCACAGCTTGCCGCCGGTCTTCGCCTCGTAGGCCACGAGACGGCCCTGGGCATTGCCTTGGAACACCAGCCCTCCGGCGGTCGACAACACCCCGCCGTTCCACGCCATCGGGTGCTCGACCGTCCACGCCGGCTTGCGGGCAATCGGGTCCCAAGCAATCAGCCGG
This sequence comes from Hyphomicrobiaceae bacterium, assembly GCA_044868325.1. Lineage (GTDB taxonomy): Bacteria > Pseudomonadota > Alphaproteobacteria > Rhizobiales > Hyphomicrobiaceae > AWTP1-13. Next base: position 2,427 of record JBIOWI010000084.1, on the reverse strand, counting down.
CCCTTGGAGCCAGCGCGGATCGCCTTGCGGACGGCCTCGTCGTCGGGGATCGACGCGCCGATGGGGTCGACGCCGATGTTCCAGAACACGGTCGGTCGGTGCGTGAACGTCTTGGTATCGACCGGCACATAGCCGAATCCGGCTTCGATCGCAGGGATGTAGACGTAGCCGGTGAGCGGGCTGTAGCTCATGGGCTGCCAGTTGTGGGCGCCGCCGGGCCCCGGCAACACCAGCGCGGGCTTGTTGTTGGTGCTCCAGCGCGCCTCCGCCTTCTCAATCGGCCGGCCGGTCTTGGGATCGATGCCCTCGGCCCAGGTCACCGTCGCGTAGGCGGTGCCGGAGATGAACTCGCCGGTCTCGCGGTCGAGCACGTAGAAGAAGCCGTTCTTCGGCGCCTGCACGATGCATTTGCGCAGCTTGCCGTCGATCACCATGTCGAGCAGGATCATGTGCTGCGTGGCGGTGTAGTCCCAGTCCTCGCCGGGCGTGGTCTGGTAGTGCCAGACGTAGGCGCCGGTGTCGGGCCTGATGGCCACGATGGAGGACAGGAACAGGTTGTCGCCCTTGCCGTCGCTGCGGATCTGGTAGTTCCAGGGCGAGCCGTTGCCCACGCCGATGTAGAGCAGGTCGAGGTCGGGGTCGTAGGCCATCGAGTCCCACACCGTGCCGCCGCCGCCGTACTTCCACCAGTCGCCGTGCCAGGTCTGGGCGATCTTCTCCACGGTCTTGGTCTCGAAGCCGTCCTTGGGGTTGCCGGGGACGGTGTAGAAGCGCCACAGCATCTTGCCGGTGTCGGCGTCGTAGGCCGAGACGTAGCCGCGCACGCCGAACTCGGCGCCGCCGTTGCCGATGATGATCCTGCCCTTGACGACGCGCGGGGCGCCGGTGATCGTGTAGTCCTTCGACTGATCGACGGTGACGGTCTCCCAGACCTTCTTGCCGGTCTTGGCATCGAGCGCGATCAGCCGGCCGTCGAGGGCACCGACGAACACCTTTCCGCCCCAGACCGCCGCACCGCGGTTGACGGCGTCGCAGCAGGCCTTGGGCGCGTGCTCGCCGGGCACCTGCGGATCGAAGTCCCACAGGAGCTTGCCGGTCTTGGCGTCGATCGCCTGCACGACGCTCCAGGCACCGGTGTTATAAATCACGCCGTCCACGACGATCGGGGTGGCCTCGACGCCGCGCGTGGTGCGGCTCTTGATGTCGAGCCACCAGGCGAGGCCCAGCTGCCCCACATTGGCCGTATCGATCTTCTGGAGCGGACTGAAGCGCTGCTCGGAATAGGTGCGGCCGTGGCTCAGCCAGTTCCCCGGCTCCTTGTCGGCCGCGACGATGCGCTGGCCGTCAACGTCGGCCGCAATGGCCGCCGTGCCCCAAGTGCAGAGTGCGAATGCCCAGGCTGCAAGCGCGGAAAGTCGGGGTCGTCCCCTCATGTGCTCCTCCCCAGTGCGCACCCGTCGTTTGTGCGGGTGCAATCGATCGGTGCGTCCAGCCCTGGCGCCTGTGCGGCATGCGAGAGGGACTGGACGCCCGTCGGACTGCTGTTGCGGTCGAGAGAGGCGGAGGCGGGCATGGTCCCGCCCCCGCCCACAGTGGCCTAAGCCAGCTGATCGCCGATCGGCAGCTGGCGGATGCGCTTGCCGGTCGCCGCGAAGATGGCGTTGCAGAGCGCCGGGGCGAACGGCGGCACGCCGGGCTCGCCCACCCCGCTCGGCGGCACGTCGAGCCCGTGCGGCACGATGTGCACCCGCGTCTCGGTGGGCGACTCGCCGATGCGCACCAGCGGGTAGTCGTTGAAGTTCGACTGCTGGATCGCGCCGTTCCTCAGCGAGATGTCGCCGTACTTGGCAAGCGTGAGCCCCATCACGGCTGCGCCCTCCATCTGCGAGCGCACCCGCTCGGGATGGACGCAGTAGCCGCAGTCCACCGCGGTGTCGACGCGCGGGATGGAGATCTGGCCCTTGTCGCCCACCACCACGTGCACCACGGTGGCAACATAGGTGACGAAGCTGCGGTGCGCGGCGATGCCGAGTCCCTGCCCCTTGGGCAGCTGCTTGCCCCACCCCGCCTCCTTGGCGGCAATCTCCACGACGTTCCGCAGCCGCCCCGTCTGGATGGGGTAGGTCTCGAACGGCTCGCCGTAGTTCCACCACGGGGTCGTCACCTCCTTGCGCGGATCCACCGTGCGCGCAGGCCCGATCAGCTCGAGCAGGAAGTCCTTGGGGTCCTTGCCCAGCTGATGCGCCATCTCGGCCACGAACGACTGGATCGACCAGGCGTGCATGACGTTGTTGACAGACCGGAACCAGCCGATGCGCACGTGGCTCTGCGCCTCGCCGCTCTCCATGCGGATGTTGGGCACGTCGAACGGCGTGTCCACCCAGCCCATGCCCAGCTCGATGTCGAAGGGATGCTTCGGATCGGGCG
>JBIOWI010000083.1:0-4038 GCA_044868325.1 Hyphomicrobiaceae bacterium | reverse complement strand
CCCTGCGGGTCTGACCCCAGGGCAGTAAGGCATTTAGGGCAGTAGGGCAATGGGGCAGTAGGGCAATAGGGCAGTAGGGCAATAGGAGCGGCTTACTGCCCTAATGCCTTACTGCCCTACTGCCTGTGGGGCCCGCTTGCGGCTTAAGGGAGCCCTCTCCAAACATGCGCATCGTCTTCATGGGCACACCGGACTTCGCCGTGCCGACCCTCTCGGCGCTGCTGGCGGCGGGGCATCGGATCGCTGCCGTCTACACGCGCGCCCCGCGGCCGGCGGGGCGTGGCATGGGGGAGCGCAAGTCTCCGGTCCACACTTGCGCCGAAGCCGCCGGCTTGGCCGTGCTTACCCCGCGCTCCCTGCGCGACAAGGCGCAGCAGGAGACGTTCGCCGGTCATCGGGCGGACGTGGGCGTGGTGGTGGCCTACGGGCTGATCCTGCCGCGCCCCGTGCTGAAGGCTTCACGCAACGGCTGCCTCAACCTGCATGCGTCGGCTTTGCCGCGCTGGCGTGGCGCCGCGCCAATTCAGCGCGCCGTCATGGCCGGGGACGCTGCTACGGCAGCGTCGATCATGCGTATGGAGGAGGGCCTCGATACGGGGCCCGTCTGCCTGGCCGAGTCGGTGCCCATCGGCGCGGACATGACGGCGGGCGAGGTCCACGATGTGCTGGCCGAGCGCGGGGCGGCCCTCATGGTGCAGGCCCTGGCCGAGATGGAGCGCGGCCGGCTCCCCTGCGTGCCGCAGCCGGACGAGGGCGTCACCTATGCCGCCAAGATCGACAAGGCCGAGACCGGCATCGACTTCACCCGTCCGGCCCACGAGGTGCACAACCACGTGCGCGGCCTGTCGCCCTTCCCCGGGGCCTGGTTCGCGGCGGGGGAGAAGGGGGAGCGCATCAAGGTCTTGCGTACGCGTATCGCATCCGGCTCGGGCGCGCCGGGGACCGTGCTCGATGCGGCGCTGACCGTGGCGTGCGGCGAGGGTGCCGTCCAACTTCTGGAGCTGCAGCGCGCCGGCAAGCGCCCGATGCAGGCGGCGGAGCTCCTGCGGGGCTTCCCGCTGCGGCCGGGCACGCACCTGTAGGCCGCATCCGCGGGCTGACGGGCGGCCCCGGCAAGAGAATCGCCCCGGCCCGTCCCAACGAAAGAAAGGATGCATTTACCCAACTGGGGCAGTCTTGGCCTCCGTGGCCGGCCGTGTGCTCCGGCCTGGCCTCGCGCTCGCGTTGTACCGCGGGGGCGACGTTTCAGTTCCAGTGGCGTAAGACGAGTTCCCCAGTCCATGGCCAATCTCGATGGCGTGCTCAACTTCACCGACCTGGTGCTGCGCGCCGAGGCCATGCAGCGGGTCGTGGGGCTCGCGCAGCGGGCCGCCGCCTCCAACATCCCGGTCCTGATCGAGGGCGAGAGCGGCGTGGGCAAGGAGCTGATCGCCCGCGCCATCCAGGGCGAGAGCGAGCGCTCGGCCAAGCCGTTCGTCATCGTCAACTGCGGCGCCATCCCCGACAAGCTCGTCGAGAGCATTCTGTTCGGTCACGAGAAGGGCGCCTTCACCGGGGCCATAGACAAGCGCATCGGCAAGTTCCAGGAGGCCGACGGAGGCACGCTGTTCCTCGACGAGATCGGCGAGCTGCCGCTCGAGGCCCAGGTGAAGCTGTTGCGCTCCCTGCACGACGGCGAGATCGACCCTGTCGGCGCCAAGCGCCCCATCAAGGTCAACTTCCGCCTCATCTCTGCCACCAACCGCGACATGGTGCAGCTGGTCAAGGAGGGGAGGCTCCGCGAGGACCTCTACTACCGCCTCAATGTGTTCCCCATCCGAGTGCCGCCGCTGCGCGAGCGCCCCGACGATATCCCGGAGCTGGCGCGCCACTTCCTGATCCGCTTCGCGGCGGAGGAAGGTCGGCGCGTCAAGACCATCGGCGCCGAGGCGTTGCAGCTGCTCATCCGGTATCCCTGGCCGGGCAACGTGCGCCAGCTCGAGAACGCCATCTTCCGCGCCGTGGTGCTGAGCGACGGCGACGAGCTGACCGTCAACGAGTTCCCGCAGATTGCGGCCCAGGTTGACGACGCGCGGGATGCGGCGGCCCCGGTGCCCGTCGCCCGGCCGATTGCCCTGGCACCCGGCCCGGTGATGCTCGGCGCCGAGCGCACGGTGCCCCAGACCGTTACCGTCGGCAACGGCGGCCTTGGCATTCTCGCCATCACGCCTCTGGGCGAGCTGCGCTCCCTGGAGGCGATGGAGGCCGACATGATCCGCCTGGCGCTCGGCCGCAGCCGCGGGCGGGCCGAGGCGGCCCGTTCGCTGGGCATCGGCCGCTCGACCCTCTACCGCAAGATGCGCGAGCTCGGGTTGGAGGGATACCCGCGCGAGCCCGGCGGCAAGGACCGAGAGGGGTGCAACGGATCCTTTGCCATGACGGCTCAAGCCGTTGGCGGCACGACGATTCCCGGCACGGATCGCCCCGATATTGCCGCATAGCAGCGGTTTTATGCCGGCGCTGGGTGCTCTTCGCGCGGTGCCGGCTTCACGCACGGCATGCGGAGATTGCCAAGTCGGGGGATCAGAGAGTCCGGTCAGCCGCGGCGGGCATTGCCGTGGCACGCCGCCGGACAATCGAGGGGACAACCCAATTGCGCGCGCGCTGCCGGGCATCGGTTGCTGCTGCTGTCGTCTTCGCGCTCGCGCTGATCGCAGGCGCGGCCGACACCGACGCCGACGCGCAGCGCACGCTCTCCCTCTACAACATCCACAACAAGGAGCAGCTGACCTCGGTCTACAAGAAGAACGGCAAATACGTCCCCGAGGAGATGCAGAAGATCAACTGGATCCTGCGGGACTGGCGCAAGGACGAGGCCACCTCCATGGACCCGGAGCTGATCGATCTGCTTTGGGAAATCCACAGCGAGCTGGGCTCCAAGGAGCCGATCCACATCATCTCGGGGTACCGCTCGCGCGGCACCAACGAGATGCTGAGGCGCACCGTGGGCGGCCAGGCGAGCCAGAGCCGGCACATCCTGGGCAAAGCCGCCGACGTGCACTTCCCTGACGTGCCGGTGCGCATGCTGCGCTACTCGGCCCTGATCCGCGAGAAGGGCGGCGTTGGCTACTATCCGACATCGGCCATTCCCTTTGTGCATGTGGATGTCGATCGCCCGAGAGCCTGGCCGCGGCTGCCGCGCGCCGAGCTGGCGCTGCTGTTCCCGAACGGCAAGACGCAGCACCTGCCGGACGAGGGCGGCCCCATCACCCCTGCCGACGTGCGCGAGGCCCGCGCCAAGCACGGCGAGCTGGCCCAGCAGATGGCCGAGTTCCACGCCTACCGCGGCCAGCCGCGGCTGCCGGTGCAGACGGCGGCGCTAATGCCGGATCTGCCGAAACTGTTGCAGCTGCCGCAGCTGGTCGAGCGGCGGGCGCCGTCGTCTACCGTCGTGCCCGATGCGGAGCGCGCCAAGCTGGCGGCCTTGTCGGCCGAGACGCTGCCAGGGCCGCCGCGTCTCCTGGGGCCGCCGGCGCTGGCCCAGCGTCCGCCGTCCGCCAGCGTGGTGGCCGCCCCGGCCTACGACGAGGAGCATCCGGACGAGCTGTCCTACCGGCCGTTCCCGATCGCGCCGCTGCTCACGGCGACCGCATCGGCCGACGACCCGGCGCTCGTGCAGATGGTGCACCCCGACCTGAGCAAGGTGCTGGAGGTGATGGAACAACAGGAGTCCGTCCCGCCCATGCGCCTGCGTCCCGGCATCTACCAGGCGGAGCTGATGTGGGCGCAGCAGGCGAAGGGCGTGCCCGTCGATCTGTCGCTGCTGAACGATGCGGCCGACGCGGCCCGCCCCCCGAGCCGCAAGGTGGCGACCCAGCCGCAGTAGCCAGGCGGCGCTACAGCACTTCGGAAACGGGGTGATGAAGGTGGCCGGAGCTCGGTCCAGGGTGATTCAAAGTACCGCACTGCTTGGTAGCTGACACGGGGCGCAAATCGGATTCTGTAGCGGAGCCACTGGGATGGAGGTGGCTCGATGGCACAGACGCTGTGGGAGGTTCT
>JBIOWI010000082.1:0-16985 GCA_044868325.1 Hyphomicrobiaceae bacterium | reverse complement strand
TCCTGCGCGGCGGCGGTCTCGGCGGTGCGCTTCTGCAGCATCTCGTAGGCCGACTCGCGGTCCACGGTCTCCTCGTACTTGCCGAACACCGGGCTCGCCTCGATCTTGGCCTTGCGCTCCTCGGGGCCGACGGGGCCGATGCGCGCCGAGGGCGGACGGATCAGCGTCCGCTGCACCATGGACGGCTCGCCGCCGCCGTGCAGCACCGACACCAGCGCCTCGCCCACCTTCAGCTCCTGGATCACGCGCTCCACGTCGAGCTCCGGATTCGGCCGGAAGGTCTCGGCGGCGGCGCGGATGCCCTTCTGCTCGATGGGCGTGAAGGCGCGCAACGCATGCTGCACCCGGTTGCCGAGCTGGGCTGAGACCGAGTTCGGCACGTCGCGCGGGTTCTGCGTCACATAGTAGACGCCGACGCCTTTGGAGCGGATCAGCCGCGTTACGCGCTCGATCTGCTCCAAGAGCGCCTTGGGCGCCTCGTTGAAGAGCAGGTGCGCCTCGTCGAAGAAGAACACCAGCTTCGGCTTGTCCGGGTCGCCCACCTCGGGCAGCTTGTCGAACAGCTGCGCCAGCATCCACAACAGGAACGTGCCGTAGAGGCGCGGCGTCTTCATCAGCTTGTCGGCGGAGAGGATGTTGATCGTGCCGCGCCCGTCCGGGGCCGTGCGGATGAAGTCCTCGATGTCGAGGGCCGGCTCGCCGAAGAACCGGTTGGCGCCCTGCTCCTCCAGCACCAGCAGGCGGCGCTGGATGGCGCCCACCGACACGGCTGAAACGTTGCCGTACTTGGTCATCAGCTGCTTGCCGCGCTGGCCGATGTCGTTGGCCATGGAGCGCAGGTCGTTGAGGTCGAGCAGCGGCAGGCCCTCGTCGGCCGCCACCCGGAACAGGATGTTGAGCACGCCCTCCTGGGTCTCGTTCAGCTCCAGGAGCCGCGACAGCAGCAGCGGCCCCATCTCCTGCACGGTGGCGCGGATGGGATGCCCCTGCTCGCCGAACAGGTCCCAGAACACAGTGGGGAAGGAGGTGTTGGACCAGTCGTCGAGGCCGATCTCCTTGGCGCGCTTGGCGAGGCCCTCCTTGGGCTCGCCCATGGCCGAGATGCCCGACAGGTCGCCCTTGATGTCGGCCGCGAACACCGGCACGCCGGCTGCGGAGAAGCCCTCCGCCAGCACCTGCAGCGTCACCGTCTTGCCGGTGCCGGTGGCGCCAGTGACGAGGCCGTGCCGGTTGGCGAGCCTCAGCTCAAGGCATTCCGGCCCCGCCTTGCTCCTGCCGAGGAAAATCTTGCCTTCCTGCAACAGCGCGTCACTCTGGCTCATGGCTGCGGCCCGCTTCGCTGATCGGACAAACCCGCCGCCGGCGACTCGCAACAGCGGCGCACAGCCGTCCTGATGGCACGCTCGTTGCCCGTTGGCAATTGGAGGCAATTGGACGGGGGTCAGATCCCTCGCTTCCAACGTCGAATATAGCAGCTCAGGTCCGCGCGAGGGGTCTGACCCCCGGCACACCATGGGGATAAAAGTGCAGGCCCTCGCCGGCGAAACAATGGCATTGGGCGGCGCCCGTCTTGGGTTATCAATTGGGGGTATCGATGGGGAACGCAACCGGGCGGAAAGGCACCGCTCGACCACGGGAATGAGCCTATGCCCGAAGCAGACGCCGCGTTGACCGCCGAGTTCGAGCCCGCCGGGCGTGAGGCGTGGTTAACGCTGGTCGCCAAGGTCCTCAAGGGCGCCGACTTCGACAAGCGGCTGGTGTCGCGGACGCGGGATGGCCTCGCCATCCAGCCGCTCAACACGCGCGCCGACGGGATGGCGGAGGCGGCAGCGGTGGGCCGCAGGGGCTGGTATCCGGGCGGCTGGGACGTGCGCCAGCGCCACGTGGAGCCCGACCCGGCGGCGGCCAACAAGGCCATCCTGGAGGACCTGGAGGGCGGCGCCACCTCGGTTGTGCTGCAGATCCTGGCTCCCGGCCAGGGCGGCCTGTCCTATGGCGCGGAGGCGCTCGAGATCGCGCTGCGTGGCGTCGCCCTGAACGGCACCGCCATCGCGCTCGATGCGCGCGAGAACACGCTGGACGCCGCCGGCAGCCTGATCGAGGTCTGGCGCGGCTGCGGGATCGGCGAGAACGAGCGCCGCGGCGCCTTCAACTACGACCCGCTGGGCGTGCTGGCCGAGACGGGCACGCTCTACTACCCGGCGCAGCGCTCCTGCGAGATCGCCGCCAAGCTCGCCGCCGACACCCGGTCCATGTCGCACGTCACCGCCCTGCTCGCCGACGGGCGGCCCTACCACGAGGCCGGCGGCAGCGAGGCCCAGGAGCTGGCTGCCATGCTGGCCACGCTGGTCGCCTACCTGCGGGCCTGCGAGGCGGCGGGCTTGAGGCCGCGCATGGCGCTCGGCAAGATCGCGCTGGCGCTGGCGGCCGATGCCGATCTGTTCCTCACCATCGCCAAGCTCCGTGCCGCGCGCCGGCTGGCGGCGCGCGTTGCGGAGGCCTGCGGCGCCGGCAGCGCAGCGGAGTCGATCCAGCTCACCGCCTCCACCTCGGAGCGCATGATGGCGCGGCGCGACCCGTGGGTGAACCTGCTGCGCACCACCGTCGCCTGCGCCGGCGCTGCCTTCGGCGGCGCCGAGGCCATCACCGTGCTGCCCTTCACCTGGGCGCTGGGCAAGCCCGACGCCTTCGCCCGCCGCATCGCCCGCAACACCCAGCTGGTGCTGCAGGCGGAGAGCTCTGCCGCGCGCGTGACGGATCCGGCGCACGGCTCCTGGTATGTCGAGACGCTCACTGACGACCTTGCCAGGGCCGCCTGGGCCCTGTTTCAGGAGATCGAGGCCCTGAGTGGCACAGGGGGCGGCATGGCCGCGGCATTGGAGAGCGGCTTCATCCAGGAGCGGATCGCGCGCGTGGCGGAGGCGCGCGCCGGCGACATCGCCCACGGCCGCGTCGAGCTGACCGGCGTCTCCGCCTTCCCGCGCCTCGGCGACGACGGCGTGGCGGTGGCGCCGCATCCGCCGTTCGATTCCGTAGTCAACGGCGGCACCTCGGTCGCGCCGCTGACACCGCGCCCGCTGGCGGCGCCCTTCGAGGCGCTGCGCGACGCCGCCGATGCGCACCTCGCCAGGACGGGCAAGCGCCCCCAGGTGTTCCTCGCCTGCCTCGGCGATCCCGCCGTGCACGCCGCCCGCTCCACCTGGGTTGGCAACTTTCTCGCCGCCGGCGGCATCGAGGTCATCGCCAGCGCGCCGCTCCACACCTCGGCCGACGCCGGCGCCGCCTTCGCCGCCTGCGGCGCCAGGGTGGCCTGCCTCTGCTCCCCCGACCAGGCCTACGCCGAGCTGGGTGAGGCCATCGCTGCCGTGCTGAAACAGGCGGGCGCTGCCCAAGTCCTCCTCGCCGGCCGCCCCAAGGACCAGGAGGCCGCACTCAAAGCCGCCGGCATCGACACCTTCATCTTCGCCGGCTGCGATGCGATAGGCATGCTGGCGAGGCTGCACGAGACGCTGGGGGTCCAACCGTAGGGTGCAATAAGCGAAGCGCATTGCACCGATTGTCCTGCGACGCGAGCAATCGGTGCAATACGGGCTAGCGCCCTATTGCACCCTACGGCTGACGGCAAGCACGTGGTCTACCTGCGCCATCTGGGGGTCCAGCGGTAGGGGTGTCAGTCGTGATTCACCGATGCGACCTGCCTGCGGTCCCCGGCAAAAGTGGAAAATCGGCACACCCACGACGCCCTGCAACCGCTGATAAATCCGCCATCGAGCGCGAAGCCGTGCGTGTGCTGTAGGCCATCCCGACCGCGACACGTGACGCGCTATGCGGGGTAGGTCGGGTCGAGCGGCTGCGAAGACCCGACACGACCGTGGTCTGCGGCAGTGTTGGGTCTGCGCTTCGCTTGACCCAACCGGCCATGCATCGCCTGCGGCCGGTTCACTAGTGCCACCAGCACGTAGCTGACGATCATGAGGAGGAACCAGGCCCCGAGCTTGCCGATGCCGACCGCCTCCCAGGCGCGGCGTTGGTGCGGGTAGACCCAGGCGGCGGTGAAGGTGCCGATGTTCTCCGCCAGCCAGATGAACAGCGCCACCAGGCCGAACCCCAGCAGCAGCGGCATGCGCCGGTGCGCCCGCCAGACTTTGAAGTAGACCCAGCAGCGGCCGAGCAGCAGGGCTGTCAGAGCGAACAGGAGGAGGCGCCCATCCATCGCGTAGTGGTGCGCGAAGAAGTTGACGTAGATGCCGGCGGCCAGCAGCCCCATGGCCCACAGTGGCGGGTGGCGCGTGAAGCGGAAATCGAACAGGCGCCAGCAGCGGGCGATGTAGGAGCCGATGGCGGCGTACATGAAGCCCGAGAATAGCGGCACGCCGCCGAGGCGCAGCAGCGACGCCTCCGGATAGATCCAGGAGCCAACGGCGGTCTTGAAGACCTCCATCGCCGTACCGACGAGATGAAAGACGAAGATCACCCTCGCCTCCTCCCAGGTCTCCAGCTTGAAGGCAAGCATACCGGCCTGAATGGCGACCGCGGCGATGAGCAGGAAGTCGTAGCGCGGCAGCCACGCTCCGCGCGGGTAGAGGAAATGCGTGCCCAGGAGCAAGGCGAGCATCAATGCGCCGAACAGGCAGGCCCAAGCCTGTTTGATGCCGAAGCGGACAAACTCATAGAGGACGAGCGTGGAGCGGCGTCGCTCCGCCCGGGCTCCGATACGGGCCTCAAGCTCGATAAAGCGGGCGAGCGGGGCCCAAGTGCGGGCGGCGCTGTCGGGCACCTGCGGACGAGCCGGCCGCTGCATGAAGCTCCCCCACTGCTACAATGGCGCAGACCGTGCGGGGCGAATGAGACCGATTTGCGTCGCGCGCAACCTGGCGAATGGCGAATGGTCAATCGCGAATGGTAGACTGCCATTCGCCACTCGCCATTCGCATGAACGCTCTATCGTGGAGACCTTCGAATGTCAGGCGCAGAGACCATGCTGGAGAAGCGGCGCATCGAGGCGGCGATGCTCAAGCACGTCTACGAGACGCTGAAAGCCAGCCACGGCACCGAGGTGGCGCAGCGCACCATCGCGGAGGCCGTGCGCAAGTCCGCCATGGAGCAGGCCGCCGAGATGGCCGCCAGGGTGGGCGGCCGGACCTCGCTCCAGACCTTCATCGACCGCCAGGAGCTGTGGACGCGCGGCGGGGCGCTGGAGCGCGAGGTGATCGAGGAGAGCGCCACCCGCTACCGGTTCAACGTCACCCGCTGCAAGTACGCCGAGATGTACCGCGACATGGGGCTCGGCGAGATCGGGCATCTCCTCTCCTGCCAGCGCGACGGCACCTTCTGCGAAGGCTACGACCCCCGCATCAAGCTGAAGCGCACCCAGACCCTCATGCAGGGCGCCAGCCACTGCGACTTCGACTATTCGTTCGAGGAGGAGCGCAAGGCCTAGCCTCCGACCACGTCATCCACCGACGTCCATGATCCGGGCGGAATGCCTTGGAACGGACCCAGGCCGACCCAAACGTAAGGCTTGAGCATAAGGCTGAATGTCTCTTCTCCCAGTCCGCGGTCGAAGGTAGCGACCAAGATTTCTCCTTCAGCTTTCATGATCAAGCTGAGCGACTTGAAAGACTGCAAATGGAGGCGCACCAGCTCCTGGCTGCCCTGTTGCAGTCTGACGCTGACTTTGCCGTACGATGGGGAGAGCCTGCATTGTACGAGAACCCCCTGGCGTTCTACCTCAAATTCGAGCGTATTGTAGAACCAAGGAATATCGGGATCGCGAACCTTTGGCTCGGTCCCGAAGAACGCGAATAGCTCATGATCCTCTGGAAAATTGGGCAGCATATCGACTAGGTCTGTTCTTCGTCTCCTGGGGGCAGTTCTGACTTGATCGCTCGTACCGCGAGCTCCAGTGCCGGGAGATCCAGCCGGATCGTGTCCCAAACGACGCGGGCCGCGATGGTGTGATAGTTGTGGCGAAACACGTTACCGATGGTGGCAACGTCGCGCCATGGAATATCGGGTCGCCGGCTCTTGAGCTCGTCTGGTATGTGGCGGGAGGCCTCGGAGATGACCTCGATACATCGCTCGACGGCTCGTTGAGTCTTCCGGTCGGACGAGTACTGCTCGAAGGTCATGTCAGCGACGTAGCTGCTCGCCTGCTCGATATAGTCCAGCATCTCCTCGACAATCAGGCCGAGCGGGCGCGCCATCAGAGCACGCTCACCGCTTCCTTCAGCACGCGGCCGAGCTGGTGCGGGGGGAAGCCGTCGCGCGTTGAAATGTGCACATCGAGGCCGGTGAGATCTTCCAAAAGCCGCTCCGTGCGCACGAGATCGTACAAAGTGAAGGGCCGCTGCGGATCGTAGGCGATCAACACGTCAAGATCGCTGTCCGGCCGTCCCTCGCCACGGGCTCGCGAGCCGAAGATGGAGAGCGAGACGATGCCTCGCTCCCGGAGCTCGTCGGCATGCGCCCGTAGCCGGGCGACAAGCGCCTCCCGCTGCGCGGCTCCGGCTGCCCTTCTGGCTGTGTGCTTCTGGATCGTGTCAGGCATGCTGCCAGAATAGCACAACGGTGATGCCGCAACCACATCACTCCGGCAGCTTGTAAGCCGCGAACTGCGCCCGCAGGTCCTTCTTGGAGATCTTGCCTGTTGCCGTCATCGGCAGGGCGTCCACGAACACCACGTCGTCGGGGAGTTGCCACTTGGCGAGCGTGGCGGTCAGCACATCCAGGATCTCGGCCTTGGTCGGCTCGGCGCCCGGTGCCTTCACGGCCACCAGCAGCGGGCGCTCGTGCCACTTGGGGTGCGGCACGCCGATCACGGCGCAGTGGGCGAGGCCCTTGCAGGCCATGGCGGCGTTCTCCACGTCGATGGAGCTGATCCATTCGCCGCCCGACTTCACCAGGTCCTTAGTGCGGTCGACGATGAGCAGCCACCCGTCGGGTGTGATCCTCGCCACGTCGCCGGTGGCGAACCAGCCCTCGGCGTCGATCTGCCGGGCGCTCGCCTCCTCGTTCTTGAAGTAGCCCGAGACGATGGCCGGCCCGCGCACGAACAGCTCGCCCGAGGTCTCCCCGTCGGCCGGCGCCCGCCGGCCCTTATCGTCGACGACCTTCAGCTCCACGCCATAGATGCGGCGCCCCTGCTTGGCCGTCAGCGCCGCGCGCTCCAGCGGCGGCAAGGTCCGCTCCTCGGGGCGCAGGATCGTGAGGGTGCCGACCGGGCTCATCTCGGTCATGCCCCAGCCGTGCATCACCTCGATGTCGTAGTCGCGCACGAAGGTGTCGATCATGGCCTGCGGCACGGCCGAGCCGCCGCTCAGCACCTGCTGGAGGTGCTTCGGCTTGCGCCCGCGCTTCTTGAACTCGTCGAGCAGGCCCAGCCACACGGTGGGCACGCCCCAGCCGCTTTCCACGCCCTCGCTTTCCATCAGGTCGAACAGGTTGGGGCCGTCGAGCTTCGCGCCCGGCATGATGAAGGGGCAGCCCGTCATCGGCGTGATGTAGGGCAGGCCCCAGGCGTTGGCGTGGAACAGCGGCACCACGGGCAGGATCTTGCGGTTGCGCGCGAAGGTGTGCGGGTGCGCCGCGATCACCATGAAGCTGTGCACCACCATCGACCGGTTGGAGTAGAGCACGCCCTTGGGCTCGCCGGTGGTGCCCGAGGTGTAGCAGAGCGCGCAGGCGGCGTTCTCGTCGAACTCGGGCCACTCGATGTGCGGCTCCACCTCCTCCAGCAGGCCCTCGTAGCAGATGAGGCCGTTGAGCTGCCCGCCGCTTGGCATGTGCGCCCGGTCCGTCATCAGCACGTAGGCGCGCATGCTCTTGAGCGCCGGCGCCAGCTTCTCCACCAGGGGCAGGAAGGTGAGGTCGAAGAAGAGGGCCTCGTCCTCGGCATGGTTGGCGATGTAGGCGATCTGCTCGGGGAAGAGCCGCGGGTTGATGGTGTGGCACACCGCCCCGATGCCGGCGATGGCATAGTAGAGCTCGAAGTGGCGGTAGCCGTTCCAGGCCAGCGTCGCCACCCGGTCGCCGGGCTTGATGCCGAGGCCCTTGAGCGCGTTGGCGAGCCGGCCGATGCGCTCCCGTGCCGCACGGTAGCCGTAGCGGTGGATGCCGCCCTCCACGGTCTGCGACACCACCTCCACGTCCGGGTAGACCTCGGCCGCATAGTCGATCACGCTCGACACCAGGAGCGGCCGGTCCATCATCAACCCGCGCAGCATGGGCTTTCCTCCGAGCTTGTGCTTTCGCCTTGCTTTTGCTTGCTTGCTCCCTTGAGACTAGCGCCGCGCACGGCCTTGCGCCAAGGCAGGTGTCGGACCCAGGTGTCAGACCCTCTGGGTCTGACACCATGTCTCAATGGCGGGACGAGCAATAATGGTGTCAGACCCAGAGGGTCTGGCACCGACACCCAGAGGAGAGACGACCGTGGCGATCGTGGAATGGGAGAAGCAAGGCGACGTGGCGGTCCTGCGCATGAACAACCCGCCGGTGAACGCGCTGGGCCATGGGCTGCGGGTGGACCTGGAGAAGTGCCTCAACGAGGCCATCGCCGATCCGGCCGTCAAGGCCATCGTGCTCACCGGCACCGGCCGGTTCTTCTCCGCCGGCGCCGACATCTCCGAGTTCTCGACCGGCATGAAGGAGCCGTTCCTGCCGCCGCAGATCGCCCGCATCGAGCAGGGCGACAAGCCGGTGGTGGCGGCCATCAACGGCACCGCGCTGGGCGGCGGCCTGGAGCTGGCGCTGGGGTGCCACTATCGCGTCGTGGCCAAGGACGTGCGCCAGCTGGGCCTGCCCGAGATCACGCTCGGCATCCTGCCGGGCGCCGGCGGCACCCAGCGGCTGCCGCGCCTCGTGGGCGTGGAGCAGGCCTTGCAGATGATCACCACGGGCGCCTTCATCGACGCCCGCAAGGCTGCCGCCGTCGGGCTGGTGGACAAGGTGGCGGACGGCGACGTCGTGGCTGCCGCCGTCGAGTTCGCGCGCGGCCAGATCGGCAAGCCGCCCCGGCGCGTCGGCGCCATCGTCATCGACAAGGCCTCGATTCCCGCCGGCCTGTTCGACAAGGCGCGGGCGGCCGTGAGCAACCGGCACCCGAGCGGGCCGGTGGCGCCCAAGGCCGCCATCGACGCGGTCGAGGCGGCGACGCTGCCGGTGGACGAGGGCTCGGCGCTCGAGCGCAAGGCCTTCATGGAGACCAACTCCAGCCCCTACGCGCGGGCGCTGCAGTACAAGTTCTTCGCCGAGCGCCAAGCTGCCAACCTGCCCGGCATCGGCCCCGACGTGAAGCTGCGCAACATCGAGACGGTGGGCATCCTGGGCGCCGGCACCATGGGCACCGGCATCGGCCTCGCCTTCCTCAATGCCGGCTTCCCCGTCACCATCGTCGAGACCGCCCAGGAGGCGCTCGACAAGGGCGTGGTCCGCATCAAGGAAACGCTGGACGCCAACGCCAAGCGCGGCCGCATCACCGAGGCGCAAGCCGGCGACCGTTTCGCCAAGCTCACGCCGTCGCTGCGAATGGAGGACTTGGGGCAAGCCGACCTCATCGTCGAGGCTGTGTACGAGAACCTCGCCCTGAAGAAGGAGATCTTCGCCAAGCTCGACCGGATCGCCAAGCCCGGCGCCATCGTCGCCACCAACACTTCGACGCTGGACGTGAACGTCATCGCCGCTGAGACCAAGCGCCCGCAGGACGTGGTGGGCCTGCACTTCTTCTCGCCCGCCAACATCATGCGCCTGTTGGAGATCGTGCGCGCCGAGAAGACGGCCGACGACGTGATGGCGACCTCGATGGCCATCGCCAAGCGGATCGGCAAGGTGGGCGTGCAGGCGGGCGTGTGCGACGGCTTCGTCGGCAACCGCATGCTGCACGCCTACACCAGCGAGGTCTACGCCATGCTGCTGGAGGGCGCCATGCCGTGCGAGATCGACGGCGCCATGGAGGGCTGGGGCATGGCCATGGGGCCGCTGGCGGTGGGAGACCTGGCCGGCCTCGACGTCAGCTACCGCATCCGCCAGGAGCGGAAGCTCACGGGCGAGGCGGCGCAGTTCGCCCGCATCCCCGACAAGATCGTGGAGATGGGCCGCCACGGCCAGAAGACCGGCGCCGGCTTCTACAAGTACGACGCCGACCGCAAGCGCCAGGTCGACCCCGAGATCGAGGCGCTGATCCGCGCCGAGGCCGAGTCCTTGCAGATCAAGCAGCGCACGATTCCCGCCGAGGAGATCGTGGAGCGCTGCCTGTTGAGACTCGCCAACGAGGGCGCCAAGATCCTGGAGGAGGGCATCGCGCTGCGCGCCAGCGATTGCGACACCATGTACCTCAACGGCTACGGCTTCCCCGGCTGGCGCGGCGGCCCCATGTGGCAAGTGGACAACGTCATCGGCATGAAGCCCGCTGCGGAGAAGATCAAGGCGTACGAGGCGAAGTACGGCCCGCGCTGGAAGATCGCGCCGCTGATCGAGCGGCTCGCCAAGGAGGGCGGGACGTTTGCGGCACTCGATAGGAAGAAGAGATAGGAGCCGCAGGGCGGGTTAGGCCCGAAGGGCCGTAACCCGCCATCTTGACTGCGTTGAGCTTGCCAACGGCGGGTTACGCGCTGACGCGCTAACCCGCCCTACGATCTGCGCTCATGCACATCGAGCTACGAGTTCCGAACACTGTAGACGCGCGACTCCCGGCGCGAACTTACGATCCGGTGTCCCAGGACATCCGCGCCATCTTGTCCGACGTGTGTCGAGCCGTCGAACAGGAAGTGCAGTTTGTTGTCTCCGGCTTCGGTCAGGATCGTTGGCCCGTTGATGTCCGCACCGATCTTGCGGTTCTCATGGAGCAGGTGCCAAGCGCTCTCCATGCAGTCAAATCCGGCGTGGACGCCGAGATATTTTTCTACGAGCAAGGCGTCCAACGACAGATTTTCTTGTCTCCTGTTGGAGACGATATCTATCTCGCGTCATGTGTAAGCTACACCATGACATGGGACCCGGAGCCCGCGGTGGAGCAACTCGATCGCACCTCCTTGGAGCAAATGTTGATTGGTGTGCAGGACAACTTCATGAGCCTCGTACGCAGAACCTCGCCAGAGTTGGCCGAGCACGAGTGGGTCCGGTCGTGGTTAGCCCGGGGTTAGCAGGACTATGGCCATGACCGACGACCCAAGCTCCGTCACACTTGACTAGACTCCGATGGGCCGACATCCGGGAGGGGGTGCGGAGCGCCTCGGGTCACGCCAGATGCGTCTGCGCGTAGGCCTCGCGCAGTGCGAAGGCGACGGCGATGCTCTCCAGGCGCAGCATCCCATCGGCGCCGATCTGCTCGGGCGCTTCCGGCCAATGGCCGTCGGCGCCGCGGCGCAACACCTCGGCCAGCACGCGCGTGGAATGCACGACCGCGGTCTCGCGCACGCTGGGGATGGTCGTATAGGCCCACACGTTGTCCCAGGTATCGGAGGCGTTGCCGGGCGATAGGACTTCGATCAGCGCAATCGGGTCCGGCAAGGCCTGCTGACCTGGAGCATCGGCCGTGCCGGTGACGCCAAGGTCGGGAACGCGCATGTTCACATCCGGGCGGGTGCGCGTGATGACGCCGGGCTCCGTCACGATGCGGCAGCCTGAACCCGATGCCACGAGCGCGCTGCGGATCAGCCAACAGGTTCGATTGAATCGTTCCGTGCGTTGCGCTGCCAGGGGGCATCGCCCGCAGCTCCCCGTCGACCAGCTGGAACGTACGGCCGCTGCCGTCGCCCGGCCAGTCGAGAAACTCGGCGACGGTCATGTTTGCGGCAGCTTGCGCAGAGCGTCAGGCATGGTCCGTTTTGCCGCTTCCAATCTAACATAATTGCAGGAGCGTTCAAACGCTTTTCGTCCAACCAGCTTGATATCGGTGTTCTCGGCAGTGCCACTCAGAACCCTCGCCGCGCGACGCTCTGGCCGAGCTTGGCCAGGGCGGCCTTGAGAGGGTCGTCTGCCGCAGCCGCGTCGCGGGGCTGCGGCGCAACCACCGGCGTCGGCTTCCGCCGCTCCTCCAGAGCCACCGAATAATCCGGCGTGGCCGCCACCTCGGTGGCGGCGCGGTAGCCGAGGTAGCGGTTGACGCGCTCGACGATGTCGCGCTTGGCATACTCCACGTCGAGTGCGCGGGCGGGAGAGGCGCCCACCACCAGACGGGTGCGCTGGCCGCCCTGCTCGGCGGTGCCATCGGGGCGCATGGCCTCCTCCTGGCGGCGCGGCCAGTCGATGCGGAGCGGCCAGGTGTGGTCCGCCAGCTCGGGCCCGACGATCTCGCGCCACCGCAGGACAACGTCGATGTTGTTGAAGCCGCGGCGCCGCAGGGCCTCGCGCACCAGCTGAGGCACGAAGCTCCCGACCGCCTTCCCTACAGGTCTCTTGTGCCGACCCGGTTGCATGGCCCCTGCCCCTTATCTGCCGGCGGCGATGGTATCCGATTCGGCGGTACGAGCGTCTCCCAACGGGGGCGCTTATGGATGGCAGGAAATGGCGGGTTTCGGCCTCCGGCCTGACCCGCCCTACTTCCCCGGCTCGGGGGCCGGCACCTTCTTCGGCGGCTTGGCGAAGATGCCCACTGTGATGGTGCGGGCGATGTACTGGGCCATGCAGTTGAAGCCGGCCTCCGTCAGGCCGAAGTCTTCCAGCTCCGGCCGGCCGTTGCCGGCGGCCAGGGTGCGGGCCAGCACCTCCATGGCCTCGTAGCGGCCGATGCGCAGCACGTTCTCGGCCAGCGCCACGCGGCGCAGGCTCATGCGGATGGCCTGGTAGTGCGCGTCCTTGGCGAGGCTCTTGGCGTACGCCAGACCGACCAGGATCACATCGACGTTGTGCTCCTTGAGCCAGCGCACGGTCTCGATCACCGAAGCCTCGAACTCATCCACAGGCACCTGGGCGAAGGCATCGTTGGTCCCCACCTGCCACAGGACGATGTCGGGCTGGTTCAGCGCCACCTCGATCTTGATGCGCTCGCCCGCGGCCTCGGCCAGCTCGCCGGAGAAGCCCCGGTTCACGATCTCCACGTCCAGGCCCTTGATGGTGCGCTCCAGGATGCGCTCCAGGAGCGGGCTGCCGTTGCGGCCCGGACCCAGCACGGCCGTGGACGAGGCGCCGATGGCGAGGATCTTGATGCGCTTGCGCTGCTGGAGGGCCGCCGCGCTGTTGGGGAGCGGCCGGTCGGTAATACCGGGCTCGCCGCACTCCTTGCTGATGGCCGGCGGCGCCACCTCGGCCTGCGCGACAGCCCCGGCCGAGGCCAAGGCCTGCCCGGTTGCGAGGATCGCGGCCAACAGGCGGTGCGGCCATTGCATGGGGTCAGCCATGGGAGCCTAGCCGTTGCCTCCACTCCGCCAGCCATGCGGTGAGACACAGTAGCCCAATCCCGACAATCACCACAATCGTATCCACCGCCAGCGACCCGGAATAGAGGAAGCGCAGGATCTGGGCGCTCAGGCTCAGGAGCGAGGCCACGCAGAACACATAGAGCGAGTTGCGGCCCAGCATGGATAGTGGCGCAGTGAGCCAGGGAAGCCAGCGGGCGATCGCCGGGTAGACGGCGGAGAAGACCGCCACCAGCGCCAGGAACTGCAACAGCCGCACCGGCGTGAGAAAGCTCTTGCTGTGGAGAAACAGCATCTTGGGCTCCGGGAACGCGGTGGGATCCGGGTACAGCCCGAACCACGCCACGATCGCGAACACGATCACGATCGGCAGTGAGACGCGCCTGATCGGCACGATGTTGCGCCGCACAAAATGCCCCGCTCCCCGGTCCTGCGAGAGCGCATAGCCAAGCACGAAGATCGCCTGCCAGGCGAACGGGTTGAAGAACCACTCGCCTTCCACCGGCCAGGTAGGCGCCGTGAACTTCATGACGAGGGCCGTGAGATAGACCCCAAGCGAGAGCGGCAGCAGGAGGCCCGGGGCGAAGCGGTCGATGATGACGAAGGCGGGCGCAATCAGCATCAGCAGCACGTAGAGGGGCAGGATGTCGAAGTAGCCGAGCTGGTGCGTGAGCAGCACGATGCCGAGCTGCGTGTGCGCCGGATTCTGGAAGAACGCCGCCGCGTTGTGCCACTCCAGGATGGGCGGGGTGTCCGTCAGATAGGCGGCGCCGGCGAGCAGTCCGAGCGCCAGCCCGCTGATGACGATGTGGGCCGCGTAGATCTGGAGGGAACGTCCGCCGAGCCGGAAGGTGAGCGGCGCCGCTCCTCCCTTGCTCCCCCCTTTGCCTAGGCCGCTGCCGTACACGAGCAGCCCGAGCGACCAGCCGGCCAGGAACACGAACAGCTCGGCGGAATCGGAGAACGACAGGTTCCGGTGGGTGAACCGCTCGTAGTAGATGCCCGGCACGTGGTTGATGAAGATCGAGACCAGCGCAAAGCCGCGCCAGAAGTCGACGGCGTTGGCTTCACGCGGCATGCGAGCCTCGATGCCGGCGTTTGTGCAACCGTTTGTGCAACGTGACGGTCGACCGCGCGCCGGCCGCGGCCGACGACAAGCTCGAGCGCGTCCCATAGGGCCGGGTAGGCTGCAATGCCATGGCGGGGATACCTCGGCTTTCGCCCGGCTCGCACCCGGAGCCGCCGGCCTTGCGCACCGCCGTCACGCGTCTTCGACGAAGCTCGCGATGAGAGCGTTGGCGATGGCCTGCCTGCCCGGCACGTGGAACCCCTCCGGATGGCGTTTCTCCAGCATCAAGAGGGCATCCTTGCGGCTGAACCAGCGGGCGTCCGCGATCTCGCCGGAGTCGATGGTGATGTCGGTGCTCTGCGCGCGCCCCATGCAGCCGATCATCAGGGAGTGCGGGAACGGCCAGGGCTGACTGGAGCGATACCTCACCTCCCCCACCTTGATGTTGGTCTCCTCCAGCACCTCGCGGCGCACGGCGTGCTCGATGTCCTCCCCCGGCTCGATGAAGCCGGCCAGCGCCGAGTACATCTTGTCGCCGTAGCGGTGCTCGTGCGCCAGCAGGCAGCGGTCGCCGTCGGTGATGAGCATGATGACCACGGGATCGGTGCGCGGGAACCACTCCATCCCGCAGGCCCAGCATTTGCGGCGCCAGCCGCCGTCCTTGACCAGGGTGTTGCCGCCGCAGTGGCCGCAGCAGCGGGCGTTGTCGTGCCACTGCGCCAGAGCGCGGGCTTGGCCGCACAGGGAAAGCTCCTCGGGCGACATGGCGCCCTGCATGGCCAGCGAGCGCAGGTCCACGATGGGGCGCAGCTTCTCGATGGCGCCAGGGACGTGGCGGGTGCGATGCTCCGTCACCGCGAGGGCGAAATGGCCGTTGCCGGCGCCGTCCACGCCGAGGAAGAGCGCGTCGGCGGCCGGCAGGCCGAACTCTGTCAGCTCGCCCAGCGAGAACCACGCCAGCTTGGCCGTGGTGCGCTCGGGATTGGAGCGGATCACCGGCTTGAGGTCGGCCAGCAGCAGGAAGCGTGCCCCGGGTGCCTCGCGCTTGGATTTTATGAACTCCGCGTCGCTGCGCTTGTGTCCAAGCCGATCCAGCATCAGCGTGGCGCCGACCGTTGGCATCGATGGGGCTCCCTTCCCAGGAAATGCGCCAGGAAATGCGAGATTGAGCACAGGGCTGGCGCCCGTGCAACGCATTCAGTGCGCATCATGCCGCACCATAGCGCATGGGTTGCTATCGTGGGGACATTCATAGGATAATTCGGCGGGAGGTTGGCGGCGGACGCGTCCCTCGCCAACCGGGTCAGGTCCGGAAGGAAGCAGCCCTAACGAGCCAGATGCGGGTCGTTTGTCCAGCCTCCCACTCCCGCCTTCCCCTGCCCCGGCTGTGACGGGGTGAAGTCCCTGGCCACAAAGCTGGGCTTCTGCGACAACGTCGAGTGACGGGGTCAGACCCCTGGCCGCAACGCTGGATCTTCTGCCTCAGCGTCGAGGCCAGGGTCTGACCCCGTCAATCAGCGGGAGTAGGAGGCTGACAAACGACCCGCATCTGGCTCGTTAGGGCTGCTTCCTTCCGGACCTGACCCGGTTGGCGAGGGACACGTCCGCCGCCAACCTCCCGCCGAATTATCCTACGAATGTCCCCACAATATCAACCCATACGCTATTGTGCGCCCACAACGCGCACGCAATGCGTTGCGCCGCGGCGCACCCTGTGCTCAATCTCGCACACCTAGCAGGGAGCCTCCTCGATGCCCACCGTTGGTGCCACGCTGATGCTGGATCGGCTTGGACACAAGCGCAGCGATCCCGCGTTCATCAAGCGCAAGCTCGAGGAGCCCGGCGCGCGCTTCCTGCTGCTGGCCGACCTCAAGCCCGTGATCCGCTCCAATGCCGAGCGCACCACGGCCAAGCTGGCATGGTTTTCGTTCGAGGAGCTTACGGAATTCGGGCTGCCGGCCGCCGACGCGCTGTTTCTCGGTGTCGATGCAGCCGGCAACGGCCACTTTGCCCTCGCCGTGACGGAGCACCGCACCCGGCACGTTCCGGGCGCCATCGAGAAGCTGCGGCCGATCGTCGACCTCAGGTCGCTCGCCATGCAGGGCGTCATGACGCCGGAGGAGCTGTCGCTGTGTGGGCCGGCGCGCGCGCTCGCCCAGTGGCACGACAACGCCCGCTGCTGCGGCCGCTGCGGCGGCCACACGACCGTCAAGGACGGCGGCTGGCGCCGCAACTGCTGGGCCTGCGGATCGGAGTGGTTCCCGCGCACGGACCCAGTTGTCATCATGCTCATCACCGACGGCGAGAACTGTCTGCTGGCGCATGAGCATCGCTACGGCGACAAGATGTACTCCGCCCTCGCCGGCTACATCGAGCCCGGCGAGGACATCGAGCACGCCGTGCGCCGCGAGGTGCTCGAGGAGACCAACATCAAGGTGGGCGAGGTGGCCTACCATTCGAGCCAGCCGTGGCCGTTCCCGCACTCCCTGATGATCGGCTGCCTCGGGCGGGCCCAGACCACGGAGATCACCATCGACAGCGGCGAGATCGCCGACGCCCGCTGG
>JBIOWI010000081.1:0-3324 GCA_044868325.1 Hyphomicrobiaceae bacterium | reverse complement strand
CCGAGGCGAAAGGCCGGGGCACCCATCAGCCCGAAGCAGATGACAACGGCAGCTGCCGCCGCAAACACGGGCCGGCAGCGGGCGGCGATCCACAGCAGGAAGGGAAACAGCACTGCGGGCGGCACCTGGGAAAGCCATGAGCCTGGGGGCGCGGAATACAGTGCGGCACTCGTTGCCGCCAACAGGGCGACCGCGGCCGAGCCCTCGATGAGCTCGTTTCGAGGTATCCGCTCGCTCGCCAAATGGCACAGTCCTACCACCAGCGGCGCCACCGTGACGATGCCGAGACCGTGCGCCGTGGCCCAGACGCGCCAGATGCTTGGCAGAGGGGCCACCACGTAGAACTGTCGCGTGGCGATGGCGGCAACGACGGCCACCGTCGCCGCCGCCAATGCAGCGGCGGCCACGAAGCCCCACAGCCCGCGCAAGTCATCGAATTTGAAATGCCTGCCAGACCAGCGTTCCACCAGCCAAGCCGCCAACAAAGCTTCGCCCACATTGCACAGGCCGAACGACGCCGCGATCGGGACGCCCTTGCCACTCACCAGGTTAGCCGCGACCACCGCCACCAGTATGCCCACAGCGACATAAGGGCGGGCGCGCTTCTCCAGCACCATCAGCGCCCCGGCGGCCACGCCCGCTGCAGGCCAGAAGACGGCCACGCCTTCCGCTTTGCTGAGGAACATCAGGCCCAGGCGTGCGGCCAGAAAATGGGCACAGCCGAACGCCACGCCGAGGCCGAGGGCGGCAGTCCACGCGTGGCCACCATCGTGCCCACGCCATGCCCCCCACCGGGCTTGCTCAACGGCCCTGCGCAGCATCCTGCAGCTCCTGGCCGAACACATACCGCAGCCCCGCCCGCTATGCGAGCAGGTTGCATCTCCGATGCGCAGTAATAGGCGGCGCTACTGCCACCATTGGTTAATGCGCGGCGCCAACGCTCACAGATGCCCAAGTTAGGCTACGGCCCGCCGATCGCCCGCCACACCTTCATGGGCGTCAGGGGCATGTCGATGTGCGTGACGCCGTACTCGGCGAGCGCATCGAGCGCGGCGTTGACGATGGCCGCCGGCGCGCCGCAGCAGCCCGCCTCGCCTGCACCCTTCACGCCCAGCGGGTTGCGTGCGGTGGGCGAGCTCTCGTCGTACTCGACGACCATGGAGGGCACGTTGTCGGCCCGCGGCAGGCCGTAGTCCATGAGCGAGCCGGTGAGCGGCTGGCCGGTGTCGGGGTCGTAGACCATCTCCTCCAGCAGCGCCTGGCCGAGACCCTGCGCCACCCCGCCCATCACCTGGCCGTCGGCCAGCATCGGGTTGATGATGGTGCCGAAGTCGTCCACCGCCCAGAAGCCCACCACCTTCACCACGCCGGTCTCCGGGTCCAGCTCCACCTCGGCGGCGTGGCAGCCGTTGGGGACTGTGATGGCCGCGCGCTCGTAGACCGCCGTGGTGTCGAGCGCACCAGCCTTCATGCCCGGCGGCAGCCGGCTCGCATCGGCTGCCGCGGCGGCAACCTCGGCCAGCGTCAGCGACTGGCCGGTCTTCACATCGTTGAAGCGGCCCCCGTCGTGTCCCCCATCGTGGCCCCGGTCGTGGCCCCCATCGTGTCCAATGGCGTGCTCGATGTCCTCCACCCGGGAGTTCAGCAGATGCGCGGCGATGGCGCGCCCCTTGGCCACGATCTCCTCGGCCGCCTTGAGCACCGCGCTGCCGCCCACCTCCATGCTGCGCGACCCGCCATGGCCGCCGCCTGTCCCGGTGGCGGCCGTATCGGCCTGCCGGAAGCCGATCGCCTCCAAGGTCAGCCCCAGGCGTCCCGCCAGGATCTGCGCGAGCGACGTCTCGTGCCCCATGCCTGTCGAGTGGCTGCCGACGGCCAGCGTCACGCGACCGTCGGCGCCGACTGTCACCTTGGCCTCCTCCTTGGGCGCACCGCCGGTCGTCTCCAGGTACGGCGCCACGGCGATGCCGCGGCGCTTGCCGCGCGCCCTGGCCTCGGCGGCGCGCTGCGGGAAACCGGCGTAGTCGGCCAGCTCCAGCGTGCGCTCCAAGAGGGCCGCGAAATCGCCTGAGTCGATCGACAGCCCCATGGGCGTTGTCCACGGCAGGCCCTCGCGCGGGATCAGGTTCTTGCGCCGCAGCTCCACGCGGTCGAAGCCTAGGGTGCGCGCGGCATGCTCGACGATGCGCTCGACATGGAAGGTCGCCTCGGGGCGGCCGGCACCGCGGTAGGGGTCGGTCTGCGCCGTATTGGTGAAGGCGGTGCGCGCCGCATAGAGCAGCGCCGGGAACGCATAGGGGCCGCCCTGGGTGCGCGCCGTCCCCATGGTCGGCGTGAAGGGCCCCATGGTGCCGCACCAGGCGCCGAGGTTGCCCACCGTCTCCACCTTGAGCGCCAGGAAGGTGCCGTCCTTGGCCAGCGCCAACGACACGGTGGAGACCTGGTCGCGACCGTGGGCGTCGGCGAGGAAGGCTTCCGAGCGCGTGCCGACCCATTTCACCGGCCGGCCCAGCCGGCGGGCGGCGTAGAGCACCAGCGCCTGCTCGGGATAGACGCAGTTCTTGGCTCCGAAGCCGCCGCCCACGTCGGGAGCCACGTGGCGCACCTTCACTGCGGGGATGTTCAGGATCTGCTGGGCGATGATCTCACGGTTGGCGTGGATGTTCTGCGAGGCGTTCCACAGCGTACAGGTGTCGGTCGCCCGGTCGTAGGCCGCCAGCACGCCGCGCGGCTCCATGGGCGCGCCGGCGACGCGGTTGTTGGCAATGTCGAGCGTCACCACGTGGTCGGCCCTCGCAAAGGCCGCCTCCACCGCCGCGCGGTTGCCGAGCTCGAAGTCGAGGCAGAGGTTGCCGGGCGCCTCGGCCCAGAGCTGCGGCGCGCCCTGCCCAAGCGCCGCGAGCTGGTGCGCGACCGCGGGAAGGTCGGCATAGTCCACCTCGATCAGCTCCAGCGCCGCCTCCGCCTCCGCCCCGGTCTCGGCCACCACCAGCGCCACCGCCTCGCCGACATGGCGCACCGTATCGACTGCGAGGCAGTGCCGCTTGGGCTCGTTGAAAGGCGAGCCGTCGCGCTTCGTACGCACCGTCGTCTTGGTCGGGATCGGCCCATGCCCCGCCGCCACCCAGTCCCGGCCGGTGACGACGAGGAGCACACCGGGCGCCGCCTGGGCCCGGCTCACATCGATACGCACGATCCTGGCATGCGCCCGGCTCGACCGCAGAACGGCGGCGTAGGCCTGGCCGTCGAGGTTCACGTCGTCGATGAAGGTGCCGGTGCCGGTGATGAACCGCTGGTCTTCCAGTCGGCGCACCGACGCGCTCA
>JBIOWI010000080.1:0-9335 GCA_044868325.1 Hyphomicrobiaceae bacterium | reverse complement strand
AGCGACGGGGCGTAAAGCGCCAGACCGGAGACGGTCTCGGGCCGGGCCGCGGCCAGGTGAAGGGCCAGGATGCAGCCCACCGAGAGGCCGCCGACCACAATGCCGTCGCAGCGGGGCGTGAGCCGATCGTGCTCACGCTCCACGCTGGCGTACCAATCCATCCAGCACGTTGCCTTGAGCTCATCAACCGTGCCGCAGTGTCCGGCGAGCTGCGGCACGTGCACCGTATGTCCGGCGCGGGCGAGGCCCTGGGCGACGTAGCGCAGCTCCATGGGCGTGCCGCCCAGCCCGTGGATCAGGAGGAAGCCGAGCCGTCCGCCGGCAAGGCGAATGCTCAGGTCGGTGGGAGTCATCTCGGAGGTTCACGTGCTCCAAATGGGGCAGACCGAGACCGGGGTCAGACACCTCGCCTCGACCGAGGGGGCGGGGTCAGACCCCTCGCGTACGCGGCCGCAGAGGCCGTGATGTCGAGGCGAGGGGCTGACCCCAATTGGAGCGCGTGAACCCCCGGCATGACTCCCACCGACCTGAGCATTCGCCTTGCCGGTGGACGGCTCGGCTTCCTCCTGATCCACGGCCTGGGCGGCACGCCCATGGAGCTGCGCTACGTGGCGCAGGGCCTGGCCCGCGCCGGCCACACGGTGCACGTGCCGCAGCTGGCCGGGCATTGCGGCACGGTCGAGGAGCTGAAGGCGACGGGCTGGACGGACTGGCATGCCAGCGTGGAGCGCGAGCACGATCGGCTGCAGGCCCACTGCGACGGCATCGTGGTGGGCGGCCTGTCCGTGGGCTCCATCCTGGCCCTGCACCTGGCCGTGGTGCGCCCCGAGACCGTGTCCGGCCTCGCCCTCTATGCCCCCTCGCTCTGGCTCGACGGCTGGGGCGTGCCCTGGCACGCCAGCCTGTTCCGGCTGGTCACCCAGAAGTGGTGCGCCGACTGGTTCCCCTTCAGCGAGCGGCACCCCTGGGGCATCAAGGATGAGCGCCTGCGCGCGCTGGTCGAGCGGGCGATCCGGAGCGGCGACAGCTCGCGCGCCGGCATCGCCGCCTTGCCGGGCAGCCTGATGCTGGAGCTGCGCTGGCTGGTGCAGCGGGTGAAGAGCGAGATCGCCGAGGTGCGCCAGCCCGCGCTCATCGTACACCCGCGCGAGGACGACCGGGCGAGCCTGCGCAACCTGCACTACCTGCAGTCGAGCCTGGGCGGCCTCACTGAGACGGTGGTCTTGAACGACAGCTACCACATCGTCACCCTGGACCGGCAGCGCCAGCTGGTGGTCGCCCGCACCCTGGAGTTCGCCGCCCGTCTGCAGCGCGGCCTCTTCCGGACGCTCGCTGCGGACGAGGAGGACCCAACGGCCGAGGACCCGCCCGAGCTGCGGCGCGAAAGCTGAGGGGCAGCAACGTCCACAAGCTCGATGCGGCGATCTTCCTGTCGCGCAAGCTCGAGACGCCCGGCGATCTGCTCAGCCCGCGCAGGCTGAAGGTGCGGCGCAAGGCGGAGTGAGGACGCCCAACGCGCGCCATCGCCTCGCAGATAGGGTGGCCACGGCGCAACGGTCGGCCGAAATCGT
The DNA here is from genome assembly GCA_044868325.1 of Hyphomicrobiaceae bacterium. Taxonomy (GTDB): domain Bacteria; phylum Pseudomonadota; class Alphaproteobacteria; order Rhizobiales; family Hyphomicrobiaceae; genus AWTP1-13. Next base: position 7,764 of record JBIOWI010000080.1, on the reverse strand, counting down.
CCAGGTGCCCCTTCCCAGCGCACCCGGCGGGCGCAACAATCATATGTGAGGGATAAAGGAGCCTGCCCCGCTCCGGGGAAAAACGCTCCAGCCCGTGGGAAGCGCTTGCAGCTGTCGCTGCGCAGGGGGAGTTTCGTAATGCGTCACCCTTGGTTGAGTGCGCGTGCGTGGGCACGCTCCGCCATCTCCGCCGCCGCTCTGGCAGTTGCCGTCGCCGGCCTTTCGGCAGGCGTGACGGCCGAGGAGAAGTACCAGAAGCTGTATGTGTTCGGCGACAGCTATGCCGACATGACGCTTTCGGACAAGCCGGCAACGAACGAGCTTGCGCAGCCCACCGGCGTCCCCGGCCTTTCGCTCTGGCGCGTTTACCCCGTACCGCTCGCCGCGAAGCTCGGGATCGAAGGAGACCGGATCACCGATGTGGCCGTAGGCGGCGCGACGGCATCGCCGAGCGCAGCTGCCCCTAGCCCGCTGATCGTTCACCCCGACATAGCACCTGGGAACATGCCACAGCAGGTCGATGGCTTTCTCGCCAGCGACCCTGCGTTCTCGTTCGGCTCGCGCGACCTGATCACCATCAACATCGGCGGCAACGACATTCGCGCACTTCTTGGCGTCGCCCTGGCCCAGGTTCCGGAGGCTACCAAGAACCAGTTGAACCAGGCGATAGGCTACTTCCCCGAGTCGTTCCTGCTGAATCCGGCGAAATTCGGCGGCAAAACGGCGGACTATGCCGTTGGCCAGATCGATCGGCTCTTTGACGCCGGCGCCCGGACCTTCGTCCTCGGCGGGTTCACCAGCTTCTCTGCACTGCCTTCGCTCCAGGACGTTCTGTCTCAGCTCCCGCCGCAGCTCGCGGGCGTGGTGGCCGCCAGCGCAGACGCCTACGCCGCCGCGTATTTCCAAGCACTGCAGACGGAGCTTGCACCCTATGCGCAGTCGGGCGGCCGGTTCTTCCTCCTGGATCTCGCACGCCTCGCTCAGCGAGCGATAGAGGATCCGCGCTACGGCTTCACCCCGACATCCTTCGATGCCAACGGCAAGCCGACGGGCTCACGGTGCCCTGCGATCGAGTGCGCTTCGATTACCAGCGATGGTCACGAGAAGTACTATTTCTTCCCGGACGGCCTGCACCTGACCAACAAGGGCTTCGAGCTGGTCGCGAGCTACATGGCCAACATCGTGGTGGCGCCGGACACCATCGCCGTGCAACCGGGCATCGTCATGTCGGCGACGAGCGGGTTCGCGCAGTCGCTGCTGGGCCGGCTCGACGGGACGCGGGTGGCGGGGGCCGCTGCGGGTGCCGCGCCCGCTGGCGGCCCCATGGGCCTCGGCGCAACGGAGAAGGCGGGTGTGCCGCAGCCGGCGGCGGCCGGCGGGGTCACGTCGTTCGCCATGGGCACGTTCCTGGGCGGCAACCGGTCCCAGTCCGCCGACGTGGTGGGCTACGACTACGACGCCGTCTCGGGGACGGCCGGCTTCGAGTTCAGCCTCAACCGCAACCTCATCCTCGGCATCGCCGCCAACTACACGACGCTCGGCGCCGACCTGCGCAACGGCGCCAATGTGGACCTCGATGCCACCCAGGCGGCGGCGTATCTCTCCTACGCCACCAAGAACGTCTTTGCCGATGCGCTGGTGGCCTACGGTGCCCACGACGTCGACCTCGCCCGTCCCGGCGTGCTTCCCGGCGATGCGATCCGCAGCAGCACCGACGCCAACGCCGTCGCGCTGGCGGGACGGGCCGGCTACCTGTTCGACCTCGGCAGCCTGCGCGCCGGGCCTGTGGCCGGGCTCACCTACATCCGCACCAGGGTGGGCAGCTACACCGAGACCGGCGACGACCTGCTCACCTTCAACGTGTCGGCGCAGACGCTCGAAACGCTCGTGGGCAATGTCGGGGTCCGCTTCCTCGCACCGTTCCGGACCGCCGGCGGCAGCCTCGTCGTCCCGCACCTGAACGTCCTGCTGGAGCACCAGCTCGGCGACGATGCGCACACGCTCACGGTCGCCCTGCAGCAGGCGCCCCTGCTGCCGATCCCGACTGCATTCCCCAACTTCGACAGCCGTACCTACGGCCGCATCGAAGGCGGGGTGACGTTCCAGGTCGGGCCGGAGCTCAGCGCCACCGTCAACGCCGGGTCCACCTTCGCGCGCGAGGACGGCCAGGACTACCGCGTCAGCGCGGGGCTCAGCTACCGGTTCTGAGCGAGGCGCGACCTGGGCGCACGTGCGAAGGCCGCCACGCCCTGGTGGTTCTCAACGGCGCTCACCACTAACGAGGCTCTGCCTCAGACCGGCGAGTCATGCCCGGCAATCGGCAGTCGGGCTTCGGCAGTCGCAGGGATCGAATTTTGCGACTGCCGATTGCCGACGCCGACTGCCGAATCTCGACACCGTGAAACTTGACACATCTGCGCCAACTCTTCGAGTTCAAGCAGGCTAGAGCGCGGGAAACGGCGCCGTCCTTCAGCGAGCCCGGCGGAGGCCTTCATGCCCGTGGATCGACGAGCGAGTGGCCCCGAGGCAACAGTGGGGCGGGAATCCCTGCATGCGCAACACGTCGCAAGCCAGGCCCCTCGGCCTTCTTGGGTGAAGAGTCCTGCATAAAATGGCCCGGCACCTGGACAGGGTGTCTTTCACCAAATATGAAATTGAGCATCCGGGAGGGAAGCGTCTGCTCTGTGTCAGGCGTTGTGATGGAGCCAGTCATGCGTCGGTGCGGTGCGTGCGCGCTGGTGGTGCGTTTGGGATTCGCCATCGGACTGATCGGGGCCTACGGAGGATCCGTTGCGGCCCAATCAAGCTGCCTCCCGCCCTCGGTCATAAATTCGCTCAACGGGGTGACGGACATCCAGGGTGCCGTCAACGTGCTGACCGAGCAGCTGAACAGCGCCGGGGGCACGCTGTCCCCCAGCCTGAAAGCGGCGCTGCAGAGTGTCACCAGTCAGCTCGGCCAGACGGCATCGCAGGTTCCGGTCGTGCAGGGGCAGGTGATCGGCATCGTCTGCGACGCTCTGGAGGACGTTCTGGAGCTTACCGGGAAGGTGGCGGCGCAGGCTGCTGCGCAGTCCGGCGTGGCGCTCGTGACCACCGGCGGCCTCGCCAGCGCCATCATGGGCCGCCTCGATGCCTCGCGCGGATACGGGGCCGGCATGGCCTCGTATGGCGCCTCGCCGGAAGGGCGGTGGGGCCTCGGCGCCGCCGACAAGTCGCGCCCCGCGCCGCCGCCGGGCAGTATCGGCCCGCTGACGGTTTACGGCGGCGGCACGTACCTGGCCGGCAGCAGCGCCGACACTGCCGGCACGCCCGGCTTCTCCTATGGCGGCGGCTCCGCGCTCCTGGGTCTCGAATACAGCGCGAACCGCAATCTCATCCTGGGCGTCGCGGGCAGCTTCACGGCCATGGACGCCGATATCGACAACGGGGGGACCGTCGGCGCGGAGGTGATCCACGGCGCCGCCTACCTGTCCTATGCCACCAGGGCGTGGTTCGTCGACGCGCTCGCGGCCTATGGCGCCCTCGAGCTGGATCTGACACGGCCCGGAGCCGACAGCGCGCTGCTGCGCGGCAGCACGAGCGGCGACGCAGTGGCCGCTGCCGCCAGGGGCGGATACTTGTTCGACCTCGGCAAGGTGCGCGCTGGCCCCATCGCCGGGCTCACCTACGTCCGCGCCAGGATCGACGGCTACACCGAGACGGGCGGCAGCGGCGCGCTGGCCGTCGGAGAGCAGACGGTGGAGAGCCTCACCGGCAGCGCCGGCGTGCGCGTGCTGGCGCCGTTCCAGGCCGGCAGCACACTGTTCGTGCCCTATCTCAACGTCACGCTGGAGCACCACTTCGGCGACAGCACGGGCCAGCTGACGGCAGGCCTGTCCGGCGGACCTCCAGGGGCGCCCCTGTCGGTGTCGTTCCCCGTCTTCGACACCCGCGACTACGGCAAGGTCGAGGGCGGCGTCACCATCGAGCTGGCGCCCGAGGCGAGCGTCAGCCTGTCCGGCGCCTCCACCTTCGCCCGTGAGGATGGCCACGACTACCGCGTCAGCGCGGGGCTGAACTACCGGTTCTAGCCAAGCTTGAGCCCGGAGAGTCGTGCCGGTGTGTCGAATTCGGCAGTCGGGCGTCGGCAGTCGGGGGTCGTTAGTCGTAGCAAGTGAGAAGCTGAGAAAAGGCTCGATCGCTACGACTGCCGACTGCCGACCCCCGACTGCCGAAGATCGTGAGGTCGTCCCAAGTCCGCTTGCATGAGGCTTGACGCCGTTGCTTCAGTTGTCCCTACGTAGCAACGTAGGGCGGATTAGGCGAAGCCCGTATTCCGCCGATACACCGGCGCAAAATGGCGGGTTACGGCCCTTCGGGCCTAACCCACCCTACGTCCATTCCCGCGCCTCCGAGGGCCTTCGTGACCGTCTGCAATATCCTCTTCATCATGTGCGACCAGCTGCGGTGGGACTACCTGTCCTGCGCCGGCCATCCGCACCTTCACACGCCCAACATCGACGCGCTCGCCGCCCGCGGCGTGCGCTTCACGCGGGCCTACGTGCAGTCGCCCGTGTGCGGCTCCTCGCGCATGAGCTTCTACACCGGCCGCTACGTGGCCTCGCACGGCGCCACCTGGAACGGGGTGCCGCTCAAGGTCGGCGAGATGACGCTGGGCGACTACCTGCGGCCGCTCGGCGTGCAGGCCGTGCTGGCGGGCAAGACTCACATGCGGGCGGACACGGAGGGAATGGAGCGGCTCGGCATCGATCCCGGCTCGGTCATCGGCGTGCGCGTCTCCGAATGCGGCTTCGACCCGTTCGACCGCGACGACGGCCTGCATGCGGAGGGCCCCGACGGCCGCTACGACCCGCAACGGCCGCGCTACGAGCGCTACCTCAACGAGAAGGGCTATGGCGGCGCCAATCCCTGGCACGACTGGGCCAACGCCGCCACGGGCGACGGCAACGCGCTGGCCTCGGGCTGGGCCATGCGGCACGCCCGCAAGCCGGCGCGGGTGGCGGAGGAGGATTCCGAGACGCCCTACATGACCCGGCGCGCCATGGAGTTCATGGCCCAGGCGGGCGATGCGCCCTGGTGCCTGCACCTCTCCTACATCAAACCGCACTGGCCTTATATCGCCCCGGCCCCCTACAACGCCATGTATGGGCCGGAGCACGTGCTGCCGGCCGTGCGCTCGGAGGCGGAGCGGGCCGACCCGCACCCGGTCTATCGCGAGTTCATGAACCTGCGCGTCGCCCGCAACTTCTCGCGCGACGAGGTGCGGGCCGAGGTCATCCCCGCCTACATGGGCCTCATCAAGCAGATCGACGACCAGCTCGGCGTGCTGCTCCGCTTCATGCAGGAGAGGGGGCTGCTGGCCAACACGCTCATCGTCTTCACCTCCGACCACGGCGACTACCTGGGCGACCACTGGCTGGGCGAGAAGGACCTGTTCCACGAGCCGTCCGCCAAGATCCCGCTGATCGTCTGCGATCCCTCGCCCGGCGCCGACGCGACCAGGGGCACGGCTTGCGATGCGCTGGTCGAGGCCATCGACCTGGTGCCCACCTTTCTGGAGGCCTTGGGTGCCGATCCGTCCCTGCAGTCGCACCGGCTGGAAGGCCGCTCGCTGGTGCCGTTCCTCGCGGGCCGGCCGCCGGCGGAATGGCGGCGCTGCGTGTTCAGCGAGTACGACTATGCGATGCTCCCCGTGGCCACGAGGCTGGGGGTGGCGCCGCGCGAGGCGCGCCTGTTCATGGTGGCGGACCGGCGCTGGAAGTACGTGCACGCGCCGGGCTTCCGACCGATGCTGTTCGACCTGGAGACGGACCCGCAGGAGCTCGCCGACCTGGGCGCCGACCCCGCCTACGAAGGCGAGCGCCAGCGGCTGGCGGCCGAGCTGGCAGCATGGGGCCTGCGCCTGTCGCAGCGCACCACGTGCTCGGATGCCGAGATTGCGGCCGCACGCGGCAAGTCGCAGCGCCAGGGCATCCTGATCGGCGTCTGGGACGAGGCCGATCTCCCCGACGAGCTGTGGAGCGCCTACCGGGGCGGAGAATCGTAGGCCTGTATGCCGCTTGCGTTTGCCGGGCCGGTGGCGAATTGTTGTGCATGACAACAACAAAGGCCGGCTCGATCGGGCTGGAAAAGCAAACCGGGGGAAACGCATGCTCCGCAACTCGATCCGAACCGCCATGCTCGCCCTGGCGATCGCGTTCGCCGCCATGCTGGCGGTCGCGGCTGTCCCGGCGTTTGCGCAGACCGCCGAGCAGACCGTCCGCATCGTTTTCCCCTTCACGGCGGGCGGCTCGGGCGATGCGCTGGCGCGCCTCATCGCCGAGCACCTGCGCACCGCCCTCAAGCAACCGGTGATCGTGGAGAACCGCACCGGCGCCCAGGGCCGGCTCGGCGTGCAGGCGGTCAAGGCTGCCGCGCCCGACGGCAACACCATCCTGCTCACCCCGGTGGCGCCCATGTCGGTCTACCAGCACGTCTACAAGGCGCTGGCCTACGACCCCGTCGCCGACTTCGCGCCCGTCTCGCAGGTGGCGACGTTCGATTTCGCTCTGGCCGTGGGACCCCAGGTGCCGGCGGCGAGCCTCAAAGAGCTGATAGCGTGGGTGCAGGCCAACCCGGCCCAGGGCAGCTATGGCACGCCCGGCGCAGGCACGCTGCCGCACTTCCTGGCGGTCTCGTTCGCCAAGGCGACGGCGCTCGACCTGCGCCATGTCGGCTATCGCGGCTCGGCGGCAGCCCTCACCGATCTCGTCGCCGGCCAAGTCCCCATGCTGGTCACCACCACCGCAGATGTGCTGGAGGCCCACAAGGGGGGCCGCATCAAGGTGCTGGCGACCTCCGATGCCGCCCGCTCGCCGTTCCTGCCGCAGGTGCCCACCCTCAAGGAGGCGGGGTTCGACCTGGTCGCCAGCGGCTGGTACGGTGTGTTCGTCCCCGCCGGCACGCCGGCCGACGTGGTGGCGCGACTCAGCGCCGCGACGGCGGCGGCGGTGCAGACACCGCAGGTCAAGGAGCGGCTGCTGGCCTTCGGCCTCGTCCCGACCGGCACCTCGGCAGTGGAGCTCGGCCGGATCCAGAAGGCCGACTCCGAGCTTTGGGCGCCGGCCGTCAAGGCCTCCGGCTTCACGCCGGAGCAGTAGACCATGTCGCCCATCGGACCTCAGGAAAGGTCCGATATGGCTATTTTCCGATATGGCTTCTTCCGGAGGGTTCATGAGTAGCGGCCGCTCGCAGACGACCGAGGAATGGAACGCCAGGGGCGCCGAGAACCTGCCCGGGCTCGTCGGCGTCGTCTTCGTCAAGGTGGAGCCAGAGGAGGTCATCGCCAAGGTGGCGGTGCGCAAGGCGCTGATGGCCCCCAATGGCTACCTCCACGCCGGCACCGTGGTGACGCTCGCCGACACCTGCTGCGGTTACGGCACGGTGGCAAACCTGCCGGATGGCGCCTCGGGCTTCACCACCATCGAGCTCAAGAGCAACTTCTTCGGCTCGGCGCGCGAGGGCACCATCGTGTGCGTCGCGCGCCCCCTGCACCAGGGCCGCACCACCCAGGTCTGGGACGCCACGGTGACGCTGAAGGGCGCGACGAAGCCCATCGCCCAGTTCCGCTGCACGCAGATGGTTCTGTGGCCCAAGGCGTTGGGTTAGCCGCGAAGCGGCGTAACCCAAGTGCGCCGGTGATACCGGCGAGGAGTAGGTGGTGCAAGTCCACTGCGATGAAGGAGTAGCGATCCGCATCGGCCCCGAGTCATGCGCGGGCGGTCG
>JBIOWI010000079.1:0-7736 GCA_044868325.1 Hyphomicrobiaceae bacterium | reverse complement strand
GTTCGAGAGCGTGCTGGCCGCCGTGGCGGCCTGATGTATGGCACAAGCGTTTCCCAACGCCGCGACAGGATTCCCCTCCCCCTTGTGGGGAGGGGCTAGGGGTGGGGGGACCCACGACATCTGATGTTTGGGATTTCCCCCCACCCTGTCCCTCCCCCACAAGGGGGGAGGGGACGCTGCGGCCCGCTCCCCGCCCAATTTCCTTTGTAGGCAGCGCGCCATGCAGAAAGAGACGCCAGTGCCGGCGGCGAGCAAGGCTGCCCTCTCGTTCGTGTTTGTCATGGTCGTGCTCGACGTGATGGCGATCGGCATCATCATCCCGGTGCTGCCGAAGCTGGTGGAGAGCATGGCCGGAGGCGACACGGCTCGCGCGGCCGCCATCTACGGCATCTTCGGCACCGCCTGGGGGCTCATGCAGTTCGTGTTCTCCCCTGTGCTGGGCGCCCTGTCGGACCGCTTCGGCCGCCGCCCGGTGCTCCTCTTCTCCACCCTGGGCCTCGGTCTCGACTACGTCCTGATGGCGGTCGCGCCCAACCTCGTGTGGCTGTTCATCGGCCGCATCGTCTCGGGCATCACCGCGGCGACCTTCTCCACGGCCAACGCCTACATCGCGGACGTGACGCCGCCCGAGCAGCGCGCCGGTGCTTTCGGCCTGATCGGGGCCGCGTTCGGCATCGGCTTCGTGCTGGGGCCGGCGCTGGGCGGCTTCGCCGGCGATTTCGACCCGCGTCTGCCGTTCTGGATCGCCGCGGCGCTGGCCCTGGCCGGCTTCGCCTATGGCGCGGTGGTGCTGCCGGAATCCCTGCCGCCGGAGCGGCGCATGGCGTTCAGCTGGGCGCGGGCCAATCCGGTGGGCTCGCTGCGGCTCCTGTCGGAGCACCGCGAGCTTCTGGGCCTCGCCGGCGTGGCCTTCCTCTTCCACCTGGCGCACGTGGTGCTGCCTGCCGTGGCGGTGCTCTACACCAGCTACCGCTACGGCTGGGACAACAAGACCATGGGGCTCACGCTGGCCGCCGTCGGCATCGCGTCGGGCATCGTGCAGGCCGGCCTCATCAAGCCGGCGATCCGGGCCATGGGCGAGCGCACCACGCTGATCGTCGGGTTCCTGTGCGGCGTGGCGGGCTTCCTCGTCTACGGCTTCGCCTCGACGGGGTGGATGTTCTGGGCCGGCATCCCGGTGCTGGCGCTGTGGGGCATGGGCAGCGCCGCCTTCATGGCCCTGATGAGCCGGCTGGTCTCGGGCTCCGAGCAGGGCCAGCTGCAGGGCGCCAACGCCAGCCTGGTCGCGCTCGCGGGCCTCGTCGGCCCCTGGCTCTTCGCCCAGACGTTCGCGTGGTCCATCTCCCCCGACACCGGCTGGCATCTCCCCGGCGCCCCCTTCCTGCTGGCCGCCGCCATGCTCGCGGCCGGCACCGCGCTGGCCTGGCAGGTGACGCGGCCTACGGCGTGTTGAGCCGCGCACGATGCACAACCGGCCGCAGGCACACCCCGGAACGCGCGCGCTCCGGTCGCTTCGCGTTGCGGCCGCCCTTGGCCTCGCCCTGGTTGCCATCGGCGCCACCGGCGTCGGCCTCGCGACGCCCGTCGCCGCTCAGACCGCGGCGTCGGCGGAGGAGCAGGCCGCCGCGCGGGCGGCCTACGACAAGGCTCTGCGCGAATTCAAGGCGGTCCTCGCCGAGCGGCGGGGGCAGATCGAGCGCGGGGAGAGGCTGCCCGAGCGGCCGGGACAGGCGCTCTACCTGGCGCGACTGCAGGTGATGAGCACCTACAAGGACCTCACCGATTTGGATCCATCGCGCATCGGGCGCCCGAACAAGCTCGGCGTTCCGCCGGCGTATCTCGATGCGGACCTGGAGCCGCTGCTCGACGAGTACACCGCGCTCTTCAACATCATGCAGGCGCCGCCGGCGGAGGCGCAGGCATCCAGGACGCCCTTCAAGGACGTGGCGGATCTGGGCCGCGCCATTGCGCGGGCCAAGGGGATGGATGTTGGAACGGTGGATGCGGCAGGGCGCATCGCGCTCGGGATCTTCTTCGCCGAGACGAACGGGAACCAGAACATCGCCAACGTGCGCTCGAGCAAGTACATGGGCAGCCTGCAGACGGGTGTCGAGGAGGACCGCAAGGGGCATAAGGCATGGGCGGCGCTGCTGCCGAAGGTGGCGGCGCTCGACCCCGCGGTCGCCGCCCGGGACGCCAGGGAGGCGGCGCGCGTCGGCGAGGGCGACCAGCGGTTCAACCACTGGACCGCAGTGCGCAACGGCCTCATGAGCGCCCACGCGGACCTGCTCGCGCAACTGCCGGCGATCATGGCGCTCCTGCCCGACCCCATCGACCAGATGAAGCTGTTCCAGCTCATCCAGATCGTCCCCAGCCCCACGCGTGCGGCGCTCAAGTCGGGCAATCTCGAAGCCTATCGCATCTCGGACCCGAGGATCATGGGCTACCTGCGCAACAACTCCATCTTCACCTTCGGCACGGCGGACCGGGCGCGGACATCCGCCACCTACCGCGAGATCCTCGATGCCATGTGGCTGTTCACCGACAAGTTCGAGCGCGCCCGCGCCGTGTACGAGGAGATCAAGCGGGGCAGGGCGCTGTAGGGCGGGTTAGGGCGAAGCCCTTAACCCGCCGATACCCGCGCGAGGCGGATCGCAACGGCGGATTGCGCCTTCGCCTGATCCGTCCTACGGACGACGGACGACGGCCGAACCTTATGCTCCATTTTAAGGCGCACGTCGCCGGATTGCCGCGGCGCACGCGAACAACAGCCACATTGGTCCCGTCAGGTGCCCGGCCCAACCCCTGGCGGTGCTCGAATGCTGCGCACATACCTCCTCGCTGCCGCGTTTCTGGCGATCGCGATCCCGGTCGGCTTGGCTCAGCAGCCCAGGACCAGCTCCTGGGACAGCGGGAGGATGCGGCTGACACCGGTGCCCCCGCGCCCCAAGGTGCCCACCTTCTCCGACGAGCTGCAGGGCAACTGTGCGGGGCTGACGGTGATGATCAAGACCCGCATCGAGTGGCTGAAGTCCCTCGAAGCAAAGGCAGTCGGGCAACAATGGCCGCCCCCTTCTGCCGTCGCACAATGGGCGCGACGCCCGATGGGCGGCGATATCGCGCGGCAGCGGGAGCGCATCGCCCAGCTCAATGCCGCCCTCGGCGCCAAGGGGTGCCAGACCGTCGATGTCCAGGCGGAGCTGCAACGCCCGCCCGCCCCCGACGTGCGGACGCGGGGGAAGTAGCGATTTCGCTGGCCGCGGGACAGCAGGCCGGACCAGCGCGGGCCTCCGCTTCCCGTTGCTGTGGGCTGGCGGGGTGGAACTGCGCCGAAAACGGTGGATTGCGGCGCTCGTCTCATCCACCCTGCATCGATGCGCTACACCTTCGCCATCTTCGACCTCGACGGCACCCTGGCCGACAGCCTGCCCTGGTTCCGCGGCCACGTGAACGACGTGGCGGACCGGTTCGGCTTCCGGCGCATAGCGGAGGAGGACATCGGCCCGCTACGCCGGTCGGGCCCGCGCGAGGTCCTGGCGCGCCTTGACGTGCCGCTCTGGAAGGTGCCGCGCATCGCCCGGCACATGCGGCGGCTCAAGGCTGCGCATCTCGCCGAGATCCCGCTGTTCCCTGGCACCGGCGCCATGCTGAGCGCGCTGCACGCGGGCGGCGTCAGGCTGGCGATCGTCAGCTCCGATACGGAGGCGAACGCGCGGGCGCAGCTCGGGGCGGCGAACGCGGCGCTCATCTCCGACTTCGCGTGCGGCGCGTCGCTGTTCGGCAAGTCTGCCAAGTTCCGCCGCGTGCTGCGGCGCGCCGGTGCGCCGCCCGCCCTGGCCATCGCCATCGGCGACGAGGTGCGCGACATCGAGGCCGCCCGCGCCGCCGGCCTTGCCTGCGGCGCCGTCACCTGGGGCTACGCGGCACCCGAGACGCTGCGCGCTCTGCAGCCCGACCTCGTGTTCGACCGCATGGAGGACATCGCCCCGAGCTTGGTGCCCGCGGGGCCAACCCCGCGCTAGGCAATGATCCAGACGGCGCCGGCCACGGCGGCCGCAGCGACCGCCAACGCGGTGGTCCACAGCGCGAAACCGAAGTTGACCCGCTTGAACCAGCTTGCTCCGAGGCCATTGCTTGACTGTGATCGCGGAGAATCCGCGCCTTCTGCACGGTAGGACGTATCAGCACCGTTGGCGGTCGTGCCCGCATGGCCGTCGAACCCGGTCTGCCCCTGGGTATGCGAGTCGCCGCCTGCGTCGCTTGGCGGCTCCGGCTGCGGTGCCACCGTTGCAATGTTACGCACCTTCTCTTGCAGGATGCTGAACTTGTAGCTCTGATCGGCAAGGTCCTGCCGGAGCCGCCTGACATCCTCGCGGAGCTGTGCGGCCTCGTCCATCTTCTCATGCAGCTGCTGGACGGCTTGGCTCAGGCGGGCCTCCTGCTCCTCGGCCCTCCGGGCGGCTGCCGCCTCGATGCTATCCAGCTTCGGGCCAAGCGCGCGGAGGATCTCCTCCCTGATGCGCGCTTCCGAGTCAGCCCGATCGATCATCCGCGCTGCCTTCGGCCCCTTGATCGTGATCACGACATCGTCCGGACCGACCTGCTCATTCTCCGTCCTCGTGTTCTGTCCTTCACCGTACGCATTTGACATGAACGCCATCCTTGTCGTTGAAAACAGCAAAGCGAGTGCCCTGGAAGACAGGCCCCGCATCCAATCGGCCCAAGGGAGGCCCAGCCGACGCAAGGAGCCGGGCGCTCCGCATGAATATAGGCGGGCGCCCGTAGCATTGCAGTTCTCTGTGGAAGAATTTTGATGTGGCTGCAACGCGACGCGCGGCGGCACACACTTCACGCCCGGCCCATGTCTCCGGGGCCGGAAACGACGGAAATGGTGCCGCAGGAGGGATTTGAACCCCCGGCCCACGCATTACGAATGCGTTGCTCTACCCCTGAGCTACTGCGGCGTCCGGTGTGCGCTCGGGCCGCCTGGTGCGGTCCGGCGGGGTCTTCCCTACACCAGGCCCCAGCTGTGCCGCAACCCCGGGGCGACGATGTTGGGCGGCGCGCCCGATCGGTAGTGGCGGGCTGATGGCCGTGCGCTGTCAACGGGCGGCCTTGCCGGCAGGTGCGCCGCTGCTGTCGGAGAAGCCCTGGAACGCCATGTCGGGGGCCGACGTGTTGTGGCGCGAGGGCGAGGCCCGCCCCAGCCACACGCGCGTGGCCGTGGCCCTCTTGAAGCTCAGGATGCCGTCCTCGCGCCAGCCTTTGGCGCCGCTCTCCAGCACCGCCACGCGGGCCACGTCGTTGTTGAACTCGGTGACGTACATGGACCGCAGCGCTGCAAACGGCCGGTCGGCTATCGGCCGGTCGAAGGCCACCTGGAGAAGGTGCCGGTTGCGATCGATGGCGGCCATGGTCACGGTTGCGGTGCCGCCGCGCGCGAAGCTCAGGGTGAACGCACGCGCCTTGGGATCGAAGGATACCTCCGTGAGCTTGACGAGCGGCCGCTCGTCAACCTCCACCGGGCCTACCAGGAAGGACGAGCCGAAAGCGGTGGGGGCGAGCCCTTCAGGGGCCCGGGGCCGCAGCCGCCAGTAGCCGTCCTGGGGATAGAGCACCAGCACCTCCTCGCCGCCCATCGGGCGGCGCAGCCACACCTGCAAGAGATGGATGTCCTTGGCGATGCGGTTGCCGATACGCACAGGCGTCGTGGCCGGCCGCCAGAACGCGGGATAGGTCTGGCCGATCACCCACAGCTCGTATTCCTCATAGAGGGTGGTGCGCTTGGGCAGCTCCGCCACCTGCGGCCGTGGGTCGTCCGGCGCGGTGCAGCCCGTCCAGTCGGCCTCGAAATTGTCGCGCTGCAGGCTGCCCATGTAGGCCGGGTGCGCCGCCTCGATGCTGAACCGGCGCACCTCCCTGGAGGCAAGGCTGACGGTGACGTTGTCCTTCTCCGCGCACAGCACCGGCTCGCTGGCGTTGGTCACCTCGACGGCGACCTCTTTCGCTGCCTGGGCGTGGGGGCTGGCCGCGGACCAGACCGCCGCGGCCAAGGTCGCTCCCGCAGCAAGCATGGTGCAAATCGCAGCGCGCATGAGGCCCACTCTCTCTCCTGGCTGTCGGCAAGCCGCGGGACCATGCCAGGAGTGCGATGTTGCCACAAGCAGGTGTCAGACCCTCTGGGTCTGACACCATTACGCAAATCGGCCTAGCAGCTGTTGGAAATGGCCGCGTCCGCATGAGTCCCTTTGCAGCATCCAGTGTTGGCGACGCATGTCTGGTCGATGTGTCAAGTTTCACGGTGTCGAGATTCGGCAGTCGGGCGTCGGCAGTCGGCAGTCGCAAAATTCGATCCCTACGACTGCCGAAGCCCGACTGCCGATTGCCGGGCATGACTCGCCGGTCTGAGGCAGAGCCTCGTTAGATATCGTGGGTCGGATGGGGTCGAATCTATTTCAACAGCCTGCCACCAGTCCATGGTGTCAGACCCAGAGGGTCTGACACCTCGCCGCCATGCCGCATCGCGGTCGATACCCTATATTGCTTCGATGGCAGGATGCGCCGCCGTTGCGCCCGCCGTCTGTCCCGATTGCCTGGTCCTGGACCCGATGCCCCTGTTCTCACCCACTGCGAAGGTCCGCCGGCTGGAGAAGGGCCAGCGCCTCGTGGCGGCGACCCACAATGCCGGCAAGGTCCGGGAGCTGCGCGACTTGCTGGCGCCCTTCGGCTTGAGCGTGGTGTCCGCCGGCGAGATCGGGCTGCCCGAGCCGGAGGAGACGGGCACGACCTTCGCGGCCAACGCGGAGCTGAAGGCCCTGGCCGCGGCGAAGGGAGCCGGGCTGCCGGCCCTGGCCGACGATTCGGGGATCGAGGTCGAGGCGCTCGACGGCGCGCCGGGCGTCTACTCCGCGCGCTGGGCCGGCCCGGAACGGAACTTCAAGCTGGCCATGCAGTGGCTCGCCGACGAGGTGCGCGAGCGCGGCGGCTGGATGGCGCAGCCGGGGCCGCGCGCCAACTTCACGGCGGTGCTGTGCCTCGCCTGGCCCGACGGCACCGCCCACGCTTTCGAAGGCAAGGTTTACGGCCACCTGGTCTGGCCGCCGCGCGGCGACAAGGGTTTCGGCTATGATCCCATGTTCGTTGCCGACGGCGAGACCCTCACCTTCGGCGAGATGGAGCCAAGCAGGAAGCATGCAATCTCCCACCGCGCCCGCGCCTTCGCCCTGTTCTCGCGCGCCTGTCTCGGCTGATGCCTCGGCGGCGCGCGAGGCCGCTGGCTTCGGCGTCTACCTGCATTGGCCGTTCTGCGCCTCCAAGTGTCCGTACTGCGACTTCAACAGCCACGTGCGTGCTGGCGGCATCGATGAGGCCCGGTTCCTGGCGGCCTTCCTGCGCGAGCTGGAGCATTGGGCGGCGCTGGCGCCCGGCCGCCGCGTGGGCAGCGTGTTCTTTGGCGGGGGCACGCCCTCGCTGATGAGCGCCAGCACGGTGGGCGCCATCCTGGACGCCGTCGTGCGCCATTGGCCGCTGGCCGCGGGCGCCGAGGTCACCCTGGAGGCCAATCCGTCGAGCGTGGAGGCGGCGCGCTTCCGCGGCTACCGCACCGCCGGCGTCAACCGCGTCTCGCTCGGGGTGCAGTCGCTCGACGACGGCGTGCTGCGCTCGCTCGGCCGCCTGCATACCGTGGAGGAGGCGCTGGAGGCCATCGAGATCGCCCGCAGCACCTTCGAGCGCTT
>JBIOWI010000078.1:0-6932 GCA_044868325.1 Hyphomicrobiaceae bacterium | reverse complement strand
GGGCGTCGGCAATCGCAACAAGAGAGCAAGCGGCGAAAGGATCGTCTACCCCGACTGCCGACCCCCGACTGCCGACGCCCGACAAGACAAGGCTCTTGGTCTGAGGCAGAGCCTCGTTAGATGTCGGTTCTTGGTCAAGGGCGATGGCGGGCCCCGCCCAGGCAACTGCCCAATACCTCACACTCGCCACCTCACCCGCAAAGCCAGGCTTGTAAACGTCTCAATTCCTGACATATGTAGTCAGGAATACGGTTGCCGGCGCGGCGCGGCGACGAGGGTTGCGGCGGCAGGCGCAACGAGGGCACCACCTTGACGACGAGAGGCGACGATCCCAAGGAGGCAGAGCCGCCTCCGCCGCGGCCGGCCGGGGAGACGCGCCGCATCAAGGTGAGCGAGCTGCTGGCCGGCAGGCGCGAGGCGATCCTGGAGCACGGCGGTCAGGACTACCGTCTGCGCATCACGGCCAGCGGCAAGCTGATCTTGACCAAGTAAGGCTCGACTCGCGTTGGGCCGGCTGCGCCCGCTCCGGACCCGCCGGACGACCCGCCGGACGACTTGTGGCCGTCCCGCACGGCCGGTACGTTCCGGCCGGCGGGACTCTGAGCCCGCATCGAGCGATCGGCGGCGAACCGGGCCATGATGGACGAGCTTGCCTTCAACGTGGCGATCGGCATCGCTGCCGTCTGCGGCGCATTGACGGGGCGCATCTTCGCCTTGGAGGCCGAGGATCGGCGCACCGCAATCCTGGCTGCCGCCTATTGCGGTGCCGGAGCCGGCCTCGTAAGCGGCCCGGCGTCCGCCTTCGTGCTGATGCCGATCGCCAAGTTCTTGAATGCCGACGCGGGTGTGGCGGCCGTTCTCGGCGATGCCGTCGAGGCGACCGGCCCGGCACTGCTGTGGGGGCCCGCGGCCGGTGCCGCGGGCGGTCTCGTCGTCGGCGTCCTGGTGGCGCTCCTCAAGAGATACGCATCGCGTTAAGGCCGCCGGGCGCGCGCCGGATCCAGCCGGATCGGGGCCGGATCTGGCCGGCTCCAGGGCTCCGCCGGCTCGTGCCGGTGCGCTGCCTGTGCCTCGGCCGGTGGTCATTCGCGGGCGAACTCAGGATTCACCCTGAGTGCCACCGGCGCGGCCAGCTGGCATTGCTATCCGTCCTGGAAGCGACTGGAAGGAGGCTCGAATGCGAAGACTGCTTCTCGCGCTCGCGGCGGCGGCGCCATTGGTCGCACTCGACAGTGCGCCCGCGGCGGCCTGGGGCTGGGACCGGGGCTACGGCTACTACGGGTATGCCTACGCGCCGTACTGCCCGCCGTACCGCAGCTACTACTACAGCTATCGGCCGTACTACTCCGGCTCCTACGGCTATCGCCCCTACTACGGCGCCTACTGGCGACCACGGTTCTATGCCGGCGGCTACTTCTACCGCCCGTATCGTTCGTGGGGCTGGCGCGGCGGGTACCGCCCCTACCGTGCGTGGGGCTGGCACCGCGGCTGGCGGCGCTGGTAGGCCTCCGGCGAGGGTCTGACCCCGCCCTCACCGCTCCGCGGCGTTCCAGGATGTGCACCCCGCTCACCGACAACCCAACAAGGAGAATCACATGACTATGCGCTCCCTGGCGCTGCTCGGCTTTGCGTCGGCACTGGCGCTCATCGTGCCGCTGGGCAACGAGGCCGACGCCCGCTCCCACTTCAGGCTGAAGCGGTGCATCGCGCCGGCCATGCACGGCCCGGCGACGACGTGGGTGTGCAAGGCGAGCGAGATCTGCTGCTACGACTGGCTGCTGCGCAGGGGCTCCTGCCCGACCAGACGCTGCTTCTGAGGCCGGCGGCCGTGTCGAGATTCGGCAGTCGGGCGTCGGCAGTCGGCAGTCGCAAAATTCGACCCTTACGACTGCCGAAGCCCGACTGCCGATTGCCGGGGCTATTGCACCTTACGCTCCTCCGACGGGGCGCGCGGCCGGCCGAGGCGCACAGCGATGGCCGGGCCGATCTGGAGCAGGATAGTCGCACCGAGGATGAGGACGGCGCCGAGCCAACCGGTAGCCGAGAGGCGCTCGCCCAGCACTAGGTAGGCAGCGAGCGCGGCGAACACCGTCTCCATGCTCACGATCACGGCGGCCTCCGACGGCGGCGTGTGCTGCAGGGCCACCGTGAGAAGGGTGAAGGTGAGCGCGCTCGAGAGCAGTCCAACGTAAAGGATATCGGGCGCGGCGCCGGCGAGGCCGGCGAGCGTCGTGGTCTCGATAAGTGCGCTGCCCAGCGCGGCCAGCGCCGCCACGGCGGCGAACTGGAGGGCGGTGAAGCCGATCGGACGGCCGAACGGCGCCGCCCGGCCGGTGATGACCACGTGGATCGCCCAGAACAGGGCCGAGAGCGCCACCAGCCAGTCGCCGGCGCCGAGCGCGCTGAGCGTGCCACCGCCCCCGAGCAGCCAGGTGCCGAGCGTGGAGAGCGCCACCGCGGGCCACACCATGGGGCTCGGGCTCTTGCTGCTCCAGGCCCAGGCGACGAACGGCGTCAGGACCACATAGAGTGCGGTGAGGAAGCTGGTGTTGGTGACGGTGGCCGTCCTGATGCCCGCCTGCTGCAGCCATGCCGCCACGAAGAAGGCCGCCCCGCCCCATAGTGCGATGGCCCAGAACGCCGGGCTGGCGGGCGCCGCGGCCGGAGCGCGCCGGTGCTCCCGCCAGGCCAGCGGCGCCAGTGCCAGGGCCGCCAAGCCGCCGCGTGCCGCGATGAACGCCAGCGGCCCCACGTGGTCCATGGCCGACTTCTGAAACAGGAAGGCAACACCCCAAACGGCGGCTGCGAGCAGCAGGGCGAGGTCGGCGTTGAGGCGGGACATGCGGTGACTTGGGACCGAAATTGGCAATGGGGAGACGCCGGCATCGGCGAGGAGGACAGTTGGAGCGCGCCTGGAAAGCCCGCCCCGGAGTCGGGCTGCCGCCAGCTTGCGAGTGGCCCGATATGGCACAGGTTCGCGCCGCTCGCCAATTCCACGGGCCAAATCCACGAGTCGGTTTGCGCGCAAAGCCGCTCCCGCGACCGGAGGCGCGCTTCCCATGCGCGCCCCGTGCGCGGTGGACAAGGCCCACGCTGCGGCTTAGGGGATAACAGGGTTCATGCGGACGCAACTCGTATGTTCAAGAAAATCCTGATCGCCAACCGGGGCGAGATTGCCTGCCGCATCATGAGAAGCGCGCGCAGGCTCGGCATCCGCACCGTGGCGGTCTATTCCGAGGCCGACCGCGACGCGCTGCACGTCGAGATGGCGGACGAGGCGGTGGCGATCGGGCCAGCGCCGGCGGCGCAGTCGTATCTGGTCGTCGACAGGATCGTGGAGGCGTGCCGGCAGACGGGCGCCGAGGCGGTGCATCCGGGCTACGGGTTCCTGTCGGAGCGCGAGGCGTTCCCCATTGCGCTGGCCAAGGCCGGCATCGCGTTCATCGGGCCGAACCCAAGGGCCATCGCCGCCATGGGGGACAAGATCGAGAGTAAGAAGGCCGCGGCCAGGGCCAAGGTCTCCACCGTGCCGGGCTTCCTGGGCGAGATCTCCGACGCCCGCCACGCGGTCGAGATCGCCGCCGGGATCGGCTACCCCGTGATGATCAAGGCCTCGGCCGGCGGCGGCGGCAAGGGCATGCGCATCGCCTGCAACGCCAAGGAGACCGAGGAAGGCTTCGCGCTGGCACGGTCGGAGGCCAAGTCGAGCTTCGGCGACGACCGTGTGTTCATCGAGAAGTTCATCGAGAACCCGCGGCATATCGAGATCCAGGTGCTGGGCGACAAGCACGGGGCTGTCATCCACCTGGGCGAGCGCGAATGTTCCATCCAGCGCCGCAATCAGAAGGTCGTGGAGGAGGCGCCCTCGCCGCTCATCGATGCCAAGACGCGCAAGGCCATGGGCGAGCAGGCCGTCGCGCTGGCGCGGGCCGTGGGCTACGACAGCGCCGGCACGGTGGAGTTCGTGGCCGGGCAGGACCGGAGCTTCTACTTCCTGGAGATGAACACGCGGCTGCAGGTCGAGCATCCCGTCACCGAGCTGGTGACGGGCATCGACCTAGTCGAGCAGATGATCCGCGTGGCCGCGGGCGAGAAGCTCAAGATCCGCCAGGAGGACGTGAAGCTGAACGGCTGGGCGGTGGAGACCCGTATCTATGCGGAGGACCCGTTCCGCAACTTCCTGCCCTCCATCGGCCGCCTCGCGCGCTACCGGCCGCCCCAGGAGGGGACGGACGAGGACGGCACGGTGCGCACCGATACCGGCGTATTCGAAGGTGCCGAGATCTCCGTGTTCTACGATCCGATGATCGCCAAGCTCACCACCCACGGGCCCACGCGCCAGGCGGCCATCGCCTTGCAGGCGGACGCGCTCGATGCCTTCGTGATCGACGGGGTGGAGCACAACATCCCGTTCCTGGCGGCGCTGATGCAGCATCCGCGCTGGCGCGCTGGATCGCTCTCCACCGGCTTCATCGCCGAGGAGTACAAGGGCGGGTTCAGGCTCGGGCCGCCCGAGGGTGAGGACCTCGACGTGCTGGCGGCGGTGGCGGTGGCCATCGACCACCTCAGCAACAACCGCCGGCGCGCCATCACGCACCAGATGGCCGGGCCGGCGGTGCGCTTCTCCGACCGCCGCTACGCCGACGTGGGCGGCACCCTGGTGGCGGCGCGCGTGGAGGGCACGCTCGGCAAGCCCACCAAGGTGACGCTGGTGGATGTCAAGAGCATCCGCCGCGCCGCCCTCGACGTGGACGCCGACTGGTGGCCCGGCAACCCGGTCTGGCGCGGCAAGGTGGGCGACCGGCGCGTGACGGTGCAGGTGCGCCCGATCCTCAACGGCTACGACCTTTCCTACCGCGGCGCCCGCGCCAAGACCCGCGTCTACACCGAGCGCGAGGCCCAGCTCGCCGCGCTCATGCCGGAGAAGGTCCCGCCCGACACCTCCAAGCTGCTGCTCTGCCCCATGCCGGGCCTGGTGAAGGCGATCCACGTGGCCGAGGGCCAGGAGGTGAAGTCGGGCGAGGCGCTGTGCGTGGTGGAGGCCATGAAGATGGAGAACATCCTCCGCGCCGAGCGCGACAGCATCGTGAAGGCCGTGCGCGCCAAGCCGGGCGACAGCCTGGCGGTCGACGCGGTGATCATGGAGTTTGCGTGAGCCTTTTCACGCCGACTCGCGCAACCTTGAGCACGTGTCGGATATCGACTTTGCCGCCGTGTCTGGCGACCCCATGTCAACCCAAGAACTTGCCGAGCGCGTGGCGCGTATCGAGGCGACAGGTGCTACCGCGCCGCGCCTCGGCGGTAGGCTGCTGGCGATGCGCCGCTGTTGCACGTGGAGCTTCGAAGGAATGGGCAGGTCATCGATCCCGCCCCGTCGTGGTGGCGCAAGGGCTGATTGTCGGCCTATTCCGCGGCCTCAACCGGCGCGGACGGGGCTTCGGCGCGATGTCCAGCATAAGCCGATTCCAGCCGCAACTTCCGTACTGAGCCGAAGCGGCGGATGAGGCGCTTCATCAGGCGGCGGTAGTCGTAGTAGTTCACCTCAAGGCGGTGCCTGTCGGAGGCGACGAAGGTGCGGGCGCCGGCGCGTTGGGCGTGCGCGGCCAGCCTGGCGCGGAAGCGGCGGGCACGGTCGGGCGCGTGCCGGCCGGCCACGATCAGGTTGGCGATCAGCTGGCCCTGGTAGTCGGCCAGCCGCCACATGCTGCCGTTGGCCTGGGCCATGCCCGCCGCGAACAGGCCCTCGTGCTCGGGGTGCACGACGTTGAAGAGGAGCCGCGGGCGGCCGTCCTCGGCGAACATCAGGCGCTCGTCGACGAAGGGGATGACGGGCTGGTAGCCGGTGGCGAACACGATGGTGTCGACCGTCTCGGCCGTGCCGTCCCTGAACCGCACCCGGCCGTCCTCGTAGCCGGCGATCTCCGGCTTCACGACGAGGTCGCCATGGGCGACGAGGCGCGGGATCTCGTCGGTCATGGTCGGGTGCGCCTGGTCGATGCTGTAGTCGGGGTCGGGCAGGCGGTAGCGCGAGGGCGGGCCCTGCACCAGCCACAGCACGCCCTGGAACAGCCAGCGCCGCACGAGCCGCGGCAGAGGCACCATCTCGGCGTAGGACATGACGTCGCCGGTGGGGAAGCCGAGGATGAACTTCGGCACGAACCAGTAGCCGCGGCGGATGCTGAGGAACACCTGGGAGCCGCCGTGCACGGCGTCCGCCACGATGTCGGCTGCCGAGTTGCCGCAGCCGACCACCAGGACGCGCTTGTCGCGCAGCTGCCGCGGGGTCTTGTAGGCGCGCGAGTGGATGATCTCGCCGTTGAAGGTGCCGGGGTAGTCCGGCATGCGCGGGGTGTCGTGGTGGCCGCTTGCGATCACCACGCCGCGGTAGATGCGGGGCTGCGCCTCGCCGGCGACGCTCACCGCCCAGGTGCCGTCGTCCAGCGGCGCGACCGCCGTCACCGACTTGCCGAGCTCGATATGGTCCAGGAGACCGAAAGTCCGGGCGAAGTCGCGGAAATAGCCGAGCACCCGCTCATGGTTGGGATACTCGGGATAGTCCTCGTCCAGCATCGGCAGGTCGTCGTAGCCGGTGGAGCTGATGCAGGAGACCAAGTGGGTGGTCTCGTACACCACGCCGCTCGGCGTGGCGATATTCCACAGCCCGCCGATATCCTGCTCACGTTCCAGGCAGTCGAAGGGGATGCCGCGCTCGACGAAGCTCCTGGCCACCGCGAGCCCAGAGGCCCCGGCGCCGACGATGCTATACCTAAGGTTGCGATCAGGGCTCTGCATGCCAAATTCTGGTTGGATTGGCGCAAGCATTATCCGTGTTCCTGACTGAACTCCAGCGATGTCGTGCGGGTTCGGTGCCGCACCCCTAGAGAAGGGGTCAGACCTGGTCAGACCCGCAGGGTCTGACCGGGATGGGTGCG
>JBIOWI010000077.1:0-6664 GCA_044868325.1 Hyphomicrobiaceae bacterium | reverse complement strand
GCATCGAGCGCGATCACCCCGCTCACGTCGGCGAGCAGCGGGTTGATGTCGAGCTCGCGGATCTCGGGGTGATGGGCGACCAGGTAGCCGAGCCGTACCAGCAGCTCGGCGATGGCCTTGATATCGGCCGGCCGGCGATCGCGGTAGCCCTGGAGCAGGCGCCAGACGCGGGTCTGACGCATCAAGTCGTGGGCGAGGTTGAGATCGAGCGGCGGCAGGGCGTGCGCCGTGTCGCGCACCACCTCGACCGCGGTACCGCCGGCGCCGAACATCAGGAGCGGCCCGAAGGTGGCATCGACCGACATGCCGGCGATCAGCTCGATCGCCTGCGGCCGGCGGATCATCGGCTGCACGGTGAAGCCCTTCACGCGCGCCTCGGGCTTGAGCCGCGCCACGCGCTCGAGGATATCCTCGGCGGCCTGCCGTGCCTCCTCGGCATGCTCAAGCCCCAAGCGCACGCCGCCCACGTCGGATTTGTGCGAGAGGTCGTCGGACAGGACCTTGACCACGCAGGCGCCATGCTCCCGGATCCAGCGTGCGGCGAGTGTGCTGACCTCCGCCGGGCTTCCCGCCACGTCGGTAGGGACGACGGGGATGCCGTAGGCGGCGAGCAGGGCCTTGGCCTCGACCTCCAAGAGCATCGAGCGGCCCGCGCCCAGGACCTGAGCTATGGTCGCGCGCGCCGCCTCGGTATCGAAGCCGAGGTCTTCGGGCATGGAGGGCGGCGTGCGCATCAGCTCGTCCTGGGCGCGGGCGTGGCGCACGAGCTGCATGAAGCCGTCGATCGCCTCGCCCGGCGTGGTGAAGCTGGCGATGCCGCGTGCGGCGAACAGGGCGCGGGCGTCCCGGCTTGCTCCATCGCCGAGCCAATTCGTCAGCACGGGTTTGCTGGGCTTGCCGGTCTTCTTGCGCCTGTCGAGGGTGGCCAGGACCGCCTCGGCCACCGCCGTGCTGGAGGCGAGTGCCGCCGGGCAGTTCATGACCAGGATGGCATCGGACTCGGTATCATCTAGGACCGCCTCGAGCGCGCGTTGATAGCGGACCGGGTCAGCATCACCGATGATGTCGACCGGGTTGCTGTGCGACCAGGTCGGCGGCAGGATGGTATCGAGCGCCGCGATAGCCGAGCCGGAGAGATTGGCGAGGCGGCCGCCGCGATCGGTCAGGTGGTCGGTCGCCAGCACACCGGCGCCGCCGCCGTTGGTGAGGATGGCGAGGCGCTCGCCGGTGAGTCGGGGATGCCGCGCGAGGACCTCGGCGGCGCTGAAAAGCTCGTCCAGCTCGTGCACGCGCAGCACGCCCGCGCGTCGGAAGGCCGCCTCGTAGGCAACGTCCGCGCCGGCGAGCGCCCCGGTATGCGAGAGCGCGGCCTTGGCCGCCGCCGCGCCTCGGCCGGCTTTGACGACGATGACGGGCTTGGCCCGCGCTGCCCGGCGGGCGGCCGACAGGAATTTGGGTGCGTGGGTGACCGCCTCCATGTAGAGCAGGATGGCGCGGCTCTTGGCATCGCCGGCGAGATAGTCGAGCAGATCGCCGAAGTCGACGTCGGCCATGTCGCCGAGCGAGATGGCGTGCGAGAAGCCGATGCTGCGTCCGCGCGCCCAGTCAATGATGGCGGTGATGAGCGCGCCCGACTGTGACAGGAACGCCAGCTCGCCCTTGAGCGGCGCGGCATGCGAGAAGCTGGCGTTGAGCCCGAGGTCCGGCACCATCAGCCCGACACCGTTGGGCCCTTGGATGCGCAGGCAGTGCGGCCGGGCCGCGTCGAGCATCTCTTGCCTGAGCTCATCGCGGACGCCGGCGGTGATCACCACGGCCGCGCGTGTGCCTCTCCTGCCCAGCTCATCGATCAGGCCGGGGACGGTGCCGGGCGGCGTGGCAATGACTGCCAGCTCCGGAGCGGCTGGCAAGGCCGCCAGCGTTGGATAGCAGGGCCGGCCCTCGATCTCCCGATGCTTGGGATTGACCAGCCAGACCGGCCCGGCAAAGCCGCCATGGAGGAGGTTGCGCGCCGTGATCAGGCCGACGCTCGCGTCCTGGACGCTGGCCCCGATCAGCGCCACCGACTTGGGCGCGAGCAGGTGCTCAAGATTGCGGATCGTCATGGCCGGCTGAGCCTTTCTGAAGCGGTCCTATTTGGCTTATGCTTGCTATGTCGGGCTCCACTGAGCCCGAGTGCGTCGAGGGCATTCCGCAGCGTCTCTTCGGCGCTGCCGGAACCGTCGATTTCCTTCCAGGTCTTGGCGAAGGCTCCAAGGTGCCAGCCGAGCTGACGCCTGACGACCTCGGACGTAGCGTCGGACGCATCATCCCGGCGGGTCGCCACGCGATTCAGCAACTTCTCCGACGGCGCGGTGAGCCACAGCCCATGGAACGGAACGCCAAGCTCGGTCGTGACCGCCTCAATCCTCGCCCGCTGTTCGGGCTTGGCGAACACCGCATCGACGATCACGGCGTGGCCGGCGGTCAGCACATCCCGCGCCCTTTCGTAGAGCACGACGTAGATCCTATCCCTGGCAGCGTGCGTGTAGGCTTCAGGTGCGAGGCGGACGGTTGCCTCCACGCCCTGCAGCCGTTTTCGCTCCATGTCGCTCGTCAAGTGCACGGCGCCCGGCGCCGGACCAAGCTCGGGCGCCAGCCTGTGTGCCAAGGTCGACTTGCCGGTGCCGGAGAGGCCACCGACGGCAATGAGCCGCGATGGGCGCGGGGCCAGATAGGCGTTTGCCGCCTGCAAATAGTCCCGCGCTCTCTGCCGATGGCGGACGCTGGCCTCGGGGTTCTCCTGCTGGGCGCGCTCGGCCGTGACCATGGCGCGGATGGCGGCTCTGAGCCCGAGAAACAGCGGCAGGGCTGCCAAGCCGTGCAAGTCCAGCTCGGCTCCGGAGCGCCACAGATAGCGATTGAGCACCTCATTGGCGACGCCGCGCTGTCCGCGCTTATCGAGGTCCATCAATAGGAAGGCGAGGTCGTAGAGGGTGTCGATGGTGGCCAATTCCTCATCGAACTCGATGGCATCGAACAGCACCGGACGGCCGCGCCAGAGCACGATGTTGTTGAGATGCAGATCGCCGTGGCAGCGGCGAACGAGGCCGGCCGCTGCACGCTCGTTGAGAATGGCCTTAGCGTGCCCCAGCGCGCTGGCGGCACGCTCGCCAAAGCGTTGGACCGCGGCGGCATCGAACGTGTCTGTCAGCGTTGCGAGCGTGCGCTGGACCGAACCCACGAGCTGCCCAACGCGTTCGGCGCCGCCATCGCGGCGGGCGAGAGGAGCGGCCCGATGGCTCTCGAACACGACATCGGCGAGAGCGACGGCCAGATCCGACCGGATTGGCCCGGCGTCAGCGATCTGGCTCAGCAGCGCCGCCTGGTCGAAGCGGCGCATGTGCACGGCCCATTCGACGATCTCGCCGGTGCCGCCGAGTTGCAAGCGGCCATCGCGGCTCAGCGTGATCGCCGTCAGGCCGAGATAGATCTCGGGCGCCAGCCGCCGGTTGATCTCGACCTCGCGCGCGCACGCCGCCTTGCGCTTCTCAAGCGTCGAGAAGTCCATGTAGGGAAAGTGCACGGCGCGCTTGATCTTCCAGGCCCCTTCGCCCGCGAGAAACACGAGCGCGCCATGCGTCTCGAACCGCTCCACCCGCTTCGGCTTGGCAGGATAGGACGCCGGATCGCCTAAGAACGCGATGACTTGCGCCTGTTCATGACCGTCTCCTTCGGTCGCAGTGTCAGTTGCCGTTGAGCACCTCATTCCTGCGCACTCTCGGTAGGGTACCGACCCCGGTCAGGTAAACGCGGACAAACCGCTCCGTGATCCCGTCAGGCACCCGATACTTCGCTGCTAATCGCGGTCAGTAGGTGCCCGAGGGACGGGCGGCCGGCTTTGACCTCAGTCAAGGCCATCAGGTCGCCATCCTCAGAGGATCGGCCAACCACGTTCTGGCCTGGCACAAGGAGGTCGTGTCCAATGAAGAAGGTTGATGCCGAGAAGCTGTTGCGGCGCGTGCGGCTGGAGCTGGCGCGCGATCACGACTTCCCCAACGGCAGCAGTGAACGGGGCTACGACTTCATCGCCCCCCTCGACGCCAAGGGTCATATCGTCCTCGCGGCCTGGAAGGAGCTGAAAGACCGCTGCCGCGTACGCCGCTTCTGGGCGCACGAGGCCGACGAGGTCGGGCACATCATGCACAAGCGCGGTGGGGTTTGGGCGTTCCACTATGACATCCATGGCGACCCCACGCACGACGAGAGCGGTTTCCGTTTCGAGCGGCATACGTTCCTGCCGGGCGAGTACGTGTCCATCAGGGAGCAGGATGACGCTCTGCGCACGTTTCGCGTCGTGTCGGTGCGGGAAATCGACTAGTCGCCGAATCCCTGGCGGATGCGACTGCAAGCTCCGAGAGCAGGAGGTATGCACGCCATGGCAGGATGGACGCGCCCGTTCAAGGGCGTCCCAAGGCGAGCATCGCCAGATCGGCTAGCAGGAAGGCCACACAGCTAACGAACCCCGCCCAGGGTACCCATTGCCGCGCGACGTAGCCGTCGCGTGGCGGCGCGCCCTCATCTGCCTTGATGCGGATGAGGGCCAAGTTGACAAGGGCGAACAAGATCAGCGTGAAGCGCGAAGTGAGGTCGGCCAGGTGCTCCAGCGGCAGCAGCAGCGCCAGCGTGAGAACGATGGCGCCGACGAGCGCCGTGGCGAGCAGCGGCGTGTGAGTGACGGGGCTCACCTGGCCCAGCGGCGCCGGCAGGATGCCGTGGCGCGCGAGGCCATAGAGCACTCGCGCAGCGAGGATAATCTGCACGATAATGCCGTTGAGGGTGGCGATGACGGCGATCAGGCTCATGACGCGCGGCGAGGCGCCCGTGAGCCGCTCGAACACCAGCGCCAGCGGCGCCTTGGCCGCCGCCAGCTCGGCCGGTGATACGGCAACGAGGGCGACCCAAACCACGAGGACGTAGAGCAGCGTCGTCAGCGCCAGGGTGAGGAAGATGGCGCGCGGCAGGGTCTGCTGCGGCGCGTGCAGCTCCTCCGCCACGTTGACGACGGCTTCGAAGCCGACGAAGGCGAACACGGCGAGGTGGGCCGCGCCGATGAGGCCGACAAGGGCGGCTGGGTTGGCCGGCGGCAGCATCTCGGGCAAGCGGCTGACGAGGTCCGGCTCCTTGACGGCGCCGGCGGCGATGAGGAAAACGAGCCCACCTACTTCGATCAGGGTCATGACGGCCGCAAAGGTGACCGATTCCTTGATGCCCCACGCGGCGATGGCGCCCATGCCCAGAACCACCACGCCGACAAGGATGGGCTCGGGCAGGCTGACGAACACGCCGAGGTAGCCGGCGCTGCCGACGCTGATGGCCGCGGCCGCCACCACGGCAATGCCGATCACCAGGACGCCCACCGCCAGCGCGAGGCGGTCCGATCCGAACGCCGCGCGGATGTAGGCGGCCTCGCCGGCTGCGACCGGCATGCGCCCACCAAGCTCGGCGAAGGAAGCGGCGGTAAGGCCCATCAGGATCGCCGCCGCTACGAAGGCAAGCGGCGCCTGCATGCCGGCACGTGCCGCTGCCGCGCCGATGAGCACGTAGATGCCCGCGCCGATCGTGACGCCCATGCCATAGAGCAGAGCATGAGACAGCGTCAGCACGCGCTTGAGGCTGACCTCGGCGGCACCGTTCCTAGCCTCGACTACGACCGCCGCCGCACGGTGCTTGCCGTCCATTGCCGGGTATCCCCCTCTTTCCCTTGCCACTAGACTCACGGTGCGTCGTCGGTGGGCTCGTGGAGCCGAGCGATCTCGTGGGTCTGGACACCTCCCGATGCATGCCGCAGCAGCGCCGTGCAGGCCTCCCATTCCTCGGCGTCGGTGTGAGGCTCAATCAGCAACAGCGCGCCGCCGGCACGAAGGTGGCGGTCGAGCTGCTGCACCTGCCGGCGCAGGGCCCAATGATGCAGGCCCAGCAGCGCATGCGCATCCTGCTCTGCTGCCTGGTCCTCTTGGCCATTCGCGCTGAGCGCCCAGGGCACGGACCCCTCCGCCGGCCGGCAAACGACCCAGGCGGCGAAGCCTCGGGCATCTCCCGCAGTCGGCCAGTTTGTGAGAGCGCCGTTCAGAGCTTCGGGTTGCGCAATCACGCGGATCTGGGCTGGCGTCAAGTGCCGGGCACTGAGATCGGCGAGCGCAAGCGCCAGCTTCTCGGCGCTGCTGAAGAGTCCGACTACGAGGCGAACCTTGTCCGTGCGTGCTATGGTCACTGCGCCCACTGGCCCGATTGCGATCTGGTAACGGGATGAGGATGAAGCCTGTGGCGGCAGCATGCCTTGATTTGGATCAGTCCGGGTCGGATTGGGCACGGGGAGCGAGGCCTTACAGGTTGGGCAGGCCCTGCACTTCATGCGCCCGGGACTGCACTGCCGGAGCATGCCACCAGATCGATGTCTTGCGCCGATCGTGGGCTTGTAATGAAGTGTAATGGAGTATGCTTCAACCGCACGCCGGGGTCGTGATGGTCAAGGAATCCACGAGCCACATCCTGATTGTCGAGGACGATGCCAAGGTGCGCCTCTTGCTGCGCCGCTGTTTCGAGGGCGAGGGCTATCGAGTCACCGAGGCCGCCTCTGGCGCTGAGGCCGTGAAGCTCATAGGCGCCGGCTCGTTCGACCTCG
>JBIOWI010000076.1:0-5011 GCA_044868325.1 Hyphomicrobiaceae bacterium | reverse complement strand
AGGAGGCCTCGCGCGAAGCGCGGCCGCGCATGGTCGCCGCGCTCAGCGACCAGAGCTTCCGCGTCTCACTTTCCGCTGAGGCTCCCCCGATTACTGCTGCGGATGGCGACGCAGCGGTCGCCGAGGCAGTCAAAAGCTACCTTGCCGGTCGGCTGTCGCTCGGGTCGGGGCGCCAGCTTCGCGTGTGGGCATCGCTAGCAGAAGGTCCCCCCTTCGGACCGTGGCACATGATGCCCCACCACGGCCCCATGATGCGAGGCTTCGGCGGGCTCACAGGCTTCCGGGACCTGCAGGTCGCCATTCCCCTGACGGACGGCGCCTGGGTCACATTCGCTACCGGTCTGCCCGGAGGCGGCCCGGCGTACTCCGCGCAGTTTGTGCTTTCGATGGCCATCATGGCGATCATCATCCTCGTCGTGTCGGTGTGGGCGGTGCGCCGTGTGACCGCACCCCTCGCAGGGCTCGCAACTGCGGCCGAGCGGCTCGGCCATGACGTCAGCGCTCCGCCGCTGCCCGAGGTCGGGACCATCGAGACCCGGCAGGCCGCCCGCGCGTTCAACGACATGCAGATACGCCTGCGCACGCTCATCGACAACCGCACGCGCCTGCTGGCGGCCATCTCGCATGACCTGCGCACGCCTCTGACGCTCCTGCGGCTGCGGGCTGAAACGGTTGAGAACCACCAGGAACGCGACAAGATGCTGGCCACCATCGGCGAGATGGACTCTATGATCGGCATGACTCTGCAGTTCGCCCGGGACGAGGGCACGAGCGAGCCCCGCAAACAGGTTGATCTCACCGCTATCGTGCGAGGCGTCATCGACGAGATGAGCGGCGCCGGCTTTCCGGTCCAAATGCGGACGGCGGCACCCATCCTCTACAAGTGCCAGCCCGCGGCCCTCAAGCGGGCGGTGCGCAACCTGCTCGACAATGCCGTTAAGTATGGAAAGTCAGGGGAGGCGGAGCTTCACGTGGCTGAGCGCTCAATCGAAATCAGCATTGACGATGACGGGCCTGGAATACCGGAGGTCGAACTCGGCCGTGTGCTGGAGCCGTTCTATCGGCTCGAAGAATCGCGTAGCCGCGACACAGGCGGAGTCGGCCTCGGCCTCGCCATCGCGCAGGCAATCGCGCAGGCCCACGGGGGTACCGTGACGTTGCTCAACCGACCCGTCGGCGGCTTGCGTGCCAAGATCGTGCTGCCGTGCGGGTAAGGGACGACCAGGGTCATCGGCCGACAGCCCTTTGGTCGCCAAGTGCACCAACCCTCAGCGGTCTCCTTGTCGCGAATGCCGCCCTACAGGTCGACGACCTTCTCGCACGGCGCCTGAGCCAGACCCTCCCGGGCCTAGAGAACTTCTACATGGTCGGCCAGTGGGCCGGCATCCCCGGCGTGCCGATGGTCGCCGCCATGGGACGGGACGTCGTGGGCGCCATCTGCCGCCGGGATAAGCGCGCTTTCAGGGCGACGACAGGACCTCGCCAGACGCACGAGGCGGTTGGGGATCGCCAACCTGCAACGATGCCGGGGTAGTCCGTCCCCTCAAGGGTGGCTGGCCCTGGTATGGCCCAGAGCAGCCCCACAGAGATGCGCCCCGCACTCCCGAACCAATGGCTCTCGCTTCCTCCTCGCGGCGATTTTGCTTGCCGCACATCGAGCACGCGACCAACGGTGCCCCTATTCAAAGCATGCGTTGTATCAGTCGTCGTACTTTTTGCCGCATGGGACAGGCAGTGAAAACAGCGGTCCCCATTCCTATCTCCAGGTTGGCCTCGTTCCCCCGTGCGAGGCCAAGTGCAGCACTCCAAAGACTTCCTCCCTCAGTCGGCGGATGCTGCGCGCTCCGGCTGCAATTGGTCGATTGCAGCAGCCGGAGAAACTATCGAGGGCACCCTCGATGGGAGAACCACAAGGGTGCCCTCGCTTTTCTGAAAATGCAGCTGTGCGCAGGCGCAAGCCGCGACGCGGTGCTGAAGGCGTCGGCCTTGCCGACCCTGGATCAGTTTCCACGTCACGCAAACGTCAAGGCAGACGCGAGGAACTAAGCCGCATCGGCGAAAGGCCGGCTCATCTCGCGCGCCGCTCCCTCGATTCGATTTTGCGCGGCCGTCATGCTGTTGTTGGCGAGCCGGCTGCCGAGCCTCGTCATGGCGGTGAGCTCCTTCTGGTAGTCATCGGCGGCGCGTTGCCAGAAGGCGACATAGGTATCGCGCATCTCGTCGACCGATCGGCAGGCGCACAGCTGCGGCGGCAGCTTCAGGTCCTCTTTCAGCCGGCGGTTGACGAAATCGAGCCATTCGCTGCCAAGCGCGGCGAGGCCCTCATATATCTCGCCGTTCGCACGCGCAGCTCCCGCGAGCGCCGGGGCCCACAGCGCAAAGGCGGTTGCGGGCATGAGAAACGCGGTGCCGTTTTCGTCCAAAGGGACTGATCTGCGGCTCGGAGACTTGTCTTGCATTGGTGCACTCCTGACTTTGACTCGCGAACCACCTAAGTGGTGGGCCATGCCGGCGGCCTTGACGTATGTCAAAGCCGGTGAGGACGACACCCGCAACAGCCGCCTAGCGCCGCAGGCGCTCTTCGTGCTGGGGCGGGCGCTTCCCGCGGAGCGCCGATGGTCGGTGCTGCATGCAGGCCGGCGCGAGATACTCGATCATATCCCGGCGAGCGGGTCCTCTACGGGCGTTTCCGCAAGATCGAGGTGATCGCGGAGTTCGGCTGGGATGAGGCGCCCGACTAGGGGCATGGGAGCGGGGCGTCCGGTCAAGTGTTGCCCGCGCTGAGCAGCGCCAGGAGGTCGGCGATCAGGAAGGCGATGCAGCTCACGAGTCCCGCCCACGGCACCCAGCGCGGTGTCACATAGCCGTGAAGCGGCGAAACGCTCTCGCGCGCCTTGATGCGGATGAGTGCCAGGTTGACGAGCGCGAACAGGATCAGCGTGAAGCGCGAGGTGAGGTCGGCCAGGTGCTCCAGCGGCAGCAGGAGGGCCAGTGTGAGAGCGATGGCGGCGATCACCCCCGTGGCGAGCAGCGGTGTGTGGGTGACGGGGCTCACCTGGCCCAGCGGTGCCGGCAGGCTGCCTTGCCGCGCGAGCCCATAGAGCACACGCGCGGCAAGGATGATCTGCACGATGATGCCGTTGAGGGTGGCGATCACGGCGATTAGGCTCATGGTGCGCGGCGAGGCGCCCGTGAGCCGCTCGAACACCAGCGCCAGCGGCGCCTTGGCGGCCGCCAGCTCGGCCGGCAGCACGGCGACGAGGGCGACCCAGACCACGACGACATAGAGCAGCGTCGTCAGCGCCAGGGTGAGGAAGATGGCGCGCGGCAGCGTCCGCTGCGGCGCGTGCAGCTCCTCCGCCACATTGACGAGGGCCTCGAAGCCGATGAAGGCGAACACCGCAAGGTGGGCCGCGCCGATGAGCCCGACAAGCGCCGCGGAGTTGGTCGATGGCACCATCTCCGGCAGGCGGCTGACGAGATCCGGTCCGCTGAGTGCGCCGGCGGCGATCAGAAGGACGAGCCCGCCCACCTCGATCAGCGTCATGGCGCCGGCAACGGTGACCGATTCCTTGATGCCCCAGGCCGCGACGGCGCCCATACCCATAACCACGGCAGCGATCAGGATGGGCTCGGGCAAGCTGATGAACACGCCGAGGTAGCCGGCGCTGCCGACACTAATGGCGGCGGCGGCCACCACGGCGATGCCGATCACCAACAGGCCCGCCGCCAGCGCGAGGCGGTCCGACCTGAACGCCGCGCGGATGTAGGCGGCCTCGCCGGCCGCGACCGGCATGCGGCCACCAAGCTCGGCGAAGGACGCGGCGGTGAGGCCCATCAGGATCGCCGCGGCCACGAAGGCAAGCGGCGCCTGCATGCCGGCGCGTGCCGCCGCCGCGCCGATCAGCACGTAGATGCCGGCGCCGATCGTGACGCCCATGCCGTAAAGCACAGCATGAGACAGCGTCAGCGCACGCTTGAGGCCGACCTCGGCGGCACCCACACTGGCGTCGACTATGACCGCCGCCACACGGTTCTCGCCGTCCATTGCCTGGTATCCCCTCTTCCCCCAGCCGCAAGACTCACGGCGCGCCATCGCTGGGCCCCTGGAGCCGGGCGATCTCGTGGGTCTGGACACCGCCGGAGGCATGCCGCAGCAGCGCTGTGCAGGCCTCCCATTCCTCGGCGTCGGTGTGAGGCTCGATCAGCAGCAGCGCGCCGCCGGTACGGAGGTGGCGGTCGAGCTGCTGCGCCTGCCGGCGCAAGGCCCAGTGATGCAGGCCCAGCAAGGCGCGCGCGTCCTGCTCCGCGGCCGGGTCCCGGCCAGGGCCGACCGGGCCCAAGATCCACGGCAGGGGCCCCTCGGAGGGCCGGCACACGACCCAGGCCCCGAACGTTCGGCCATCTTCTTTGGCACGAGGGTTGGCCAGGATGCGGCCCAGGGGCTCGGCTTGGGCGATCACCCGGATCTGTGTGGGCCTTAGGTGCTGGGCTCTGAGATCGGCGAGCGCGAGCGCCAGCTCCTCGGCATTGCCGAAGAGCCCGACGACCAGGCGAACTTTTTCCGTGCGTGGTATGGTCACTGCGCTCACTGGCCCGATTGCGGTCTCGCAACGAGATGGACCCTCTGACGGCCGTGCGCTTTGACTTGGATCAGTCCGGGTTGCGTTAGGCACGGAGGCGTGGCCTTTCAGGGTTGGGCAGGGCCGGCGCGGCGACGCCAGGTTGCGCTGCTGGAACATCCCATCAGACGGATGTCTTGCGCCGATCGCGGGCTTGTAATGAACTGTAAGAGAGGGTGTTCAATCCGTTCGCTGCCCGCTCTCTCGTCCACTGCACGCCGGGGTCGTGATGGTCAATGAATCCACGAGCCACATCCTGATCGTCGAGGACGATGCCAAGGTGCGCCTCTTGCTGCGCCGCTGTTTCGAGGGCGAGGGCTATCGAGTCACCGAGGCCGCCTCTGGCGCTGAGGCCGTGAAGCTCATAGGCGCCGGCTCGTTCGACCTCG
>JBIOWI010000075.1:0-4646 GCA_044868325.1 Hyphomicrobiaceae bacterium | reverse complement strand
CTGGTGGCGCGCACCATCGACGCCATCAAGGAGCTGAAGGAGAAGTACCAGCTCACCGTGCTGATGGCCGAGCAGAACTTCACGCAGGCCGTGCGCATCGCCGACCGCGGCTATGTCATCGTCCACGGCAAGATCGCCGTCGAGGGTCGCTCGGCGCACGAGCTCAACAACAACGACCTGATCAAGAAGTTCTACCTGGGGCTCTAACAGGTTTCAGGGATTGGGGATTAGGTTTCAGGGACCCTGAAACCTAATCCCTAAAACCTAGAACCTATCGCGCCTTCTCGTAGGGATAGACCAGCGTCCCCGACGCATACTCCGGCGGCGTGACCACCACCTGGGTGTCCACGCCCTTGAACTGCATAGGGTCGTTGCTCTTGATGTTGCGGAACTGCACGAAGAGCACGCGCGACTGGGCCCATTCGCCGCCCTTGCCGAACTTCACGTCGCCCAGCACCGTGGTGAAGGTGCTGGCGCGGATGTAGTCGGCGAGCTTCTGGTCGTCGAGGCTCTTGGTGGCCTTCACCGCCTGCTCCAGCACCTGCATCTGCGCGTAGGCCTCGGGCGCCATGTAGTAGCCCAGGAGGTCGACGCCCTCGGCGGCCGCCCGCGCCTGATACTTCTTTATGAGGTCGGCCACGCCGGGAAAGTCCATCTTCGGCACCGGCAGCCAGAAGTCGTAAGCGACGAAGCCGTTGAGCAGCGGCCCCAACTGCGCCTTGATGGAGGTGTTCTGCAGACCCACCATGGCGCCGCCCACCAGCTTGGGCTTGAAGCCGATCTCGTTGATGGAGCGCACCATGCCCACCGAGTCCGGTGGATAGGAGCAGATCACCACGATGTCCGGGTTGGTCCCCTGGATGGCGCGCACGATGGGCGCAAAATCGGTCGTCGCTGGCGGATAGGTCTTGTCGTAGACGATGTTGAGCTTGGCCGCCTTGGCGTTCTCGCGCGCCCCGTCGGCCGCATTGCGCGCGAACTCGGCGTCGGCCGCCACGATCGCCACCGACTGCGGCTTCGGGCTCTGCGCCAGGGCAAGGTCGATGAAGCCCTTGGTGAAGGAGGGCTTCGGGTCGGGCCCCGACGGGATCATGACGAAATAGTTGGGATAGTTGAACTCGCTGTTCACGCCCAAACCAAGCAAGCCGATGAACAGCTTCTTGCGCTGCATGACGAGCGGCATCGCCGGGGCCAGCATGTTGGTGGCGTAACCGCCGACGATGAGATCGACCTTGTCCACATCGAGCAGCTTGGCGTAGATGCCGGGCACGGTCGACGGATTGGTCTGATCGTCGTAGTAGACGAGCTTGACGGGCCGGCCCAGCAGCCCGCCTTTGGCGTTCACGTCCTCCTCCCAGATCTTCTGGGCGAGCAGCGCCGACTTGCCGTTGGGGCCAAGCCCGCCGGTCATCGCCATGCTGAAGCCGATCTTGATCTCCTGCGCTGCAGCCGGCTGGGCTGCGAGCCAGAGAGAGGCGGCGACGGCGATCGCCCCTCCGGCAAGCACGCGCAATGTGGACAGGTATCGCATTGGGCCGTTCTCCCTTCAGGAATTGGTATTTTCCTTTCGCCACAGTCTATGCGGCGGCAGGGACCAAGCCAAGCGACACCTTTCCAGCACATTGGGCCAGACGCGCTCTCGACGCGAACTTGAAATGAAGTGGTGAATAAGTGGGGTCAGACCCCTCGCCCCCGAGGGATCTGACCCCTGTGCTTCCGCGCGCCGGGTGCGGGCTACGGCGACACGAGAAGCACAACCGCGAGAGCGTAGAGCGCGACGACAGCGATCAGCACGAGTGCGACGCGGACAACGACAAGCATCGGATCGCGACGAGGGGACATCTGCTGCATCGGTCTCCGGCACTCCGTTGGAGGAGAGCAGGGCCGCGTCGGCTTCGCGGAGACTAGAAGCCGGCGCGGCCCTTAGCGGGGTGCTGCTCTCATCGTTCGAGGCGCCCGGCTATGGGCGCTGAGATGGGAGCTTCGGCTCGCCGACGCATCCCCGGTTCGGGGGAGACCTCGGCACTTCTGGAGCGTCAGGTGCGGACACGTCTTGGCAGGAGCGTGCAGCGCAGGGATGGACGCGCCGGCCCGCTTCGGGCATACTCGCGAAAATCATGCACGATGTTGTCTCACAACGCCCCCGCCTGCCGGGCCGTATTCACGTTTGCCCGCTGAACGCAGTGCCGCAAGTGGTGGCGAGCTGCGAGGCGTCGCACCTCGTCACCTGCCTGCCCGGCGAGGTGCTGGTGGAGACCCCGGCCGCCATCCAGCCGGCGAACCACATGCGCCTGCTCATCCACGACATTTCGGAGCCGGTGGACGGTTACATCGCGCCCGATGACGAGCACGTGGCGCAGCTTCTGAATTTCGCCGCCGGCTGGGATCGCCTTGGGCCGATGGTGATCCATTGCTGGGCCGGCATCAGCCGCTCCACCGCGGCCGCCTTCATCACGCTGTGCGCGCTTAACCCCGAGGCGCCCGAGCTCATCATCGCCCAGCTGCTGCGCGAGGCCTCCGCCACGGCCTATCCCAACCGGCTGATGATCAGGCTGGGCGATGCCGCGCTGGGCCGCGCCGGCCGCATGCTGGCGGCCGTGGAGGCTATTGGGCGCGGCGAGGTCGCCAGCGAGGCGATCCCGTTCTCCCTGCCGGCCGATCTCTCCGATCTGCAACTCTCATAAGACCGCTGCGGCAGCCCCCTGGGCCGCCTGGGGCCCCCTTGGCCCTGGGCGCAATGGGTAGCCCTGCATAACCACAGGGCAGAAAATTGCCATGATCGGACGTTAGCCAACCGATGATTTCCAAGAGCTGTCAGAGGCTTGGATGGATACCCCGGTTCGCTACAAGACGGCCGCCCTGATGCCTAGCCCCCCGCCGCGCGTTGCGGCGCGGGCGCCCCAGCCCGGCGAGGCGGTGGCCGTTGCTCTCACCGCCGCCATTCTGGCCGTGCGCGCCGGTGAGCCGGTTGTCGCGGTCATCCCCGCGCAGCACGCCCGCGAGGAATCGCTGCCCAGCGGCCCTTTCTGCCCGCGCTCGCACCGCACGCTGGAGGGCGGCGTAGGCGCCTGGGTCCGCGCCCAGACGGGCGTGGAGGTCGGCTTCCTGCAGCAGCTGTGCGCCTCGGCCGACAGCCCCGACGCCGAGCCGGTGCAGCCCACGGTCTCGGTGAGCTATCTGGCGCTCGTGGGCCCCGGCCAGTGCAGCGACCGTACCCAGGCCAGCTGGCGCAGCTGGTACGCCTTCTTCCCCTGGGAGGACTGGCGCGACGGCAGGCCGGACTGTCTGGGCGACATCTGCAGCAGGCTCGATGCCTGGGCCGCGGAGGCCGGGCCGCTGTGCGCCGCGACGGCGCCGGAAGAGCGCCGCCAGCGCATCGGCATGGCGTTCGGCGGGGCCGGCGTCGGCTGGGACGAGGAGAAGGTGCTCGACCGCTACGAGCTCCTGCAGGAGGCCGGCATGGTCGGCGCCGGCATCGCGGACGGCGCGGCGCCGCACCTGCCCCGCCCGGTGCATCCTCTGCTCGGCGACCATGCCGCGGTGCTGGCGCGGGCCATCGGCGAGCTGCGCCGCGCCGTCAAGTGCCGCCCCGTCGTGTTCGAGCTGATGCCGAACGAGTTCACCCTGTTCGAACTGCAGAAGACCGTCGAGGCCGTCCTCGGCCCGCACCTGCACAAGCAGAACTTCCGTCGCATGGTGGAGGGTGGCGGCCTGGTGGAGCCCACCGGCGAACATCGTCTGCGCACCGGCGGACGCCCCGCCCGCCTCTACCGCTTCCGGCGCAATGTGCTCTGGGAGCGCACCGCCCCCGGCGTACGGGTGAAGGCTGGGCGGGCTTGAGGCGTGAGATGCCCGGCAGGAAGCCCAAGCAGCCGGTGAAGGCCGCAAGGAGCGAGGCCGGATCGGCATCCGAGCTGATCGACGGGAGAATCAGGGAGCTCGGCGATTGGCGAGGGCGGACGCTCCAGAGAGTACGCGAGATCATTGAGGAAGCGGACCCGGAGATCGTCGAGGAGTGGAAATGGGAGACCCCGGTCTGGTCGCACAACGGAATTATCTGCACAGGTGAGACCTACAAGAGCGTCGTCAAGATGACGTTCGCCAAGGGCGCATCCTTGGAGGATCCTTCGCGTCTCTTCAACTCCAGCCTCGAGGGGAAGGTCAGGCGTGCCATCGACATTCGTGAGGGGGACGCGATCGACGAGGCGGCGCTCAGGGATCTCGTCCGTGCAGCCGTTGCGCTGAACCTCAAGGGTAAGAATCCTTCGGCGGCGGCGCAGCCGGTTCTCCTCTCGGGTGGAAACCCGCAGATCCCGAAGGGCTATGGCGACGCGCCCGTGCAGGCCTACATTGGCGCCATGCCGGGCTGGAAAGCCGACGTCGGGCGCCGCCTGGACGCGCTCATCGTGCGCACCGTCCCCGGCGTGCGCAAGGCGGTGAAATGGAACTCGCCGTTCTACGGGGTCGAAGGCGAGGGCCAGGGCTGGTTCCTCAGCTTTCATTGCTTCACACGGTACGTGAAGGTGACCTTCTTCCGCGGCACGTCGCTGCGTCCTGTCCCTCCCGGCGAGTCGAAGCACAAGGACGTTCGCTACTTCGACATCCATGAGGACGACCGGCTCGACGAAGCTCAGCTTGCCGCCTGG
>JBIOWI010000074.1:0-41805 GCA_044868325.1 Hyphomicrobiaceae bacterium | reverse complement strand
ATGATCGCGGTAGGGACGTGAGTTACCTCACGCCCCCCGCACAGATCCGTACGTGCCCAATTAAGGCATACGGCTCCCACCTCGGGTATTTGGCGGCAAAGCGGATGCTCGGCCATGGGTGTCGGATCAGCGGTTTGGGCAGGAAGTCGAGCGCCATCCGGACAATCCGCTCCCACGTGCAGGTGTCCCGCTGACTGCGCCGCCGCAGCGTGCGCCGCCACAGGTCCATGACGTGATAGCGGAAGGCCGACAAGGCCGCCTCGTTGGTCGGCACGGCATGATAGCCGAAGAAGCCGCCGACCACCTGCCCCAGCCATCGCCCCTGTGCGGGGATCGGCTGGTGCATGCGCCTCCTCAGCCCGTCCTTCACTTCCTTGAGCTTGGCGCGCATCCGGTCGACCCGCGAGTGCCGCCGCAGCAGGAAGGAGCCGCGGCGGCTGCGGCCACAGATGTGCCTCAGCCCCAGGAAGTTGAAGGTCTCCGGCTTGCCGAGCCCGCGCCGAGCCCGTCTCTCCGCAGCAAAGCGGCCGAACTCGATCAGGCGCGTCTTCTCCGGATGCAGCGTCAGCGCAAACTCCGCCAGTCGTTTTCCCATGTCGTCCCGGAAGCGCCGCGCATCGGCTTCGTGCTCGAAGCCCACGACGATATCGTCCGCGTAGCGCACGATAATCATGTCGCCGGTGGCTTCCCGCCGCCGCCATTGCTCGGCCCACAGGTCGAAGGCGTAGTGGAGATAGACGTTGGCCAGCAGCGGCGAGATCACCGAGCCCTGCCCCGTTCCCAGCTCCCCAGGCACCACGACACCGTCCTCCAGAACCCCGACCTTCAGCCACTTCAGGATCAGGCGGATGATCC
Source organism: Hyphomicrobiaceae bacterium (assembly GCA_044868325.1). Classification (GTDB taxonomy): domain Bacteria; phylum Pseudomonadota; class Alphaproteobacteria; order Rhizobiales; family Hyphomicrobiaceae; genus AWTP1-13. The sequence continues at coordinate 40,950 of JBIOWI010000074.1, read as the reverse complement.
TCTTGTCGGCGATCCGGTGCTCCAGGAACTGGATCAGCCAGTCGTGGCTCACCCGGTCGAAGAACGCCTGGATATCCGCGTCGAGAATCCAGTTCACCTTCCGGGTCCCGATCGCCACCGCCAGCGCGTCGAGCGCATCGTGTGGTCCTCGTCCCGGCCGGAACCCGTAGCTGAACCCGAGGAAGTCCTCCTCGTAGATCGCCTCCAGCACCGTGGCCGCCGCCCGCTGGACGATCTTATCCTCCAGCGCCGCGACCGCCAGCGGCCGCTGCCTGCCGTCCGCCTTCGGGATGTACACCCGTCGCGACGGCAGCGCCCGGTAGGCGCCCCGATGGATACGGTCCCGCAGATCAGTGAGGTTTCGGTCAAGGTCTGCGGCGTAGTCCTTCCACGTCACGCCGTCCACGCCGGGTGCCGCCTTACGCTGGATCACAGCAAACGACTCCCGGAGCAGCTCGTCGTCGATGTGGTGCAGGAGCGCGGTGAACCGCTCGTCTTTCCTTTCCCTGGCTCTGGCCCGCACGCGGTCGAGCGCCTGTGACACGCCTCCCCGACTCTGTGTCCGGGGCGTGCTTTGCCCGTCCGCGTTCCCCTCGGCCCCCGCCTTTCGCTCCACCCGCTCCTCAGCGGCCGGCGCCGCCTCGTTCGCAGGCTTCACAGCTACAGTGGCGGGGTCTGACTTCTCATCCCCGTGCATCATCGGCTTCGGCTCCTCGCCTTCCCGATGCGGACCGGCAGCGCGGCTGAACGGTCGGGCATGAGATCTCCCGGTTCCCGTACGAGGAGCGTGCGCACATGCCAGGGTCTGCGACCACGCCGGGCCGTCCAGGGGCTCGCATAGCGCCCCCGTTCGTGTGGCCTTCCGCTACCCAAACAGCGTCGGCGCCCGGGATTGTGTCTTTCGCGGCTCAATGGCTGGCCTGTGCGCTCCCCTGTCAACGCTTCACGTGCGGCCTCGCGACCGCCCGCGCATGACTCGGGGCCGATGCGGATCGCTACTCCTTCATCGCAGTGGACTTGCACCACCTACTCCTCGCCGGTATCACCGGCGCACTTGGGTTACGACCCTTCGGGCCTAACCCAAACCTACGGCTCTACGGCTCGAGCGACCGGTCCGACCGTTAAAAGATGGTAAGCCCGGCGACAGCTGCTTGCGGCAAGCCCGCCGGCTCGGCATGGTCGGGCGATTTTCAAGGAATGAAAGACAGCCCATGGATATCACCACCCGACCTGCTCCTGCATCCTATTGGAGGGCGCAGATCGAGAAGGCCCTGCTCGCGCCCGTCAGGGCCATGCGCCTGGCCTACCTGCCGCTGCTCATGGTGTATTTCGCCTATGGCGCGTTGGGTCTCACGGCCGTGGCCCAAACGTTCTGGATTAGGAAGTCGTTGACCTGGAGCCCGGCAGAGCTCGCCGGCCTTACCGTCTGGTTCACTCTCCCATGGACCATCAAGATGGTGTTCGGCCAGCTGGTCGACTCCGTCCCTCTCTTGGGCTCGCAACGCCGGGCTTACGTATTCGCCGGTGCGGGCCTGGTTGCCATTAGCTTGGTTCTGCTGGCGGGAAGCGCGGGCGGCTGGATCACCGCCCTGCCACCCAATGAGGTCTACGTCATTGCCAACCTCATGAGCGTGACCGGCATCGTCCTTCAAGACGTCGTCGCAGACGCCATGAGCACGGAGGTGGTGCCTCGTACGGATCCCACCGGAAGCCCACGCCCGAAGCAGGACATCGACCACGACCTCGGCATGGTGCAGGTGCTGGGCCGGTTGGCGCTGTCGTTCGGCATCTTTGCCGTCGCCGGGCTCGCGGGAGTGCTGGCGCAGTTCCTGTCCTACGACAAGGTGTTCCTGATCGGTCTGATCGTGCCCGTCATCTCGGTTTCGGGCGCGGTGCTCGTACGCCTGGAGACGGCAGAGCGCAGACCGATCGATTGGCGCATCCTCGGCGGCGGGCTCGCCTTCGGCGCCGTCGTCGTGGCGCTGGCCTTGAGCGGCTCCGCCTACAGCCAGGAGATCATTTTCGCGGTCTCGATGGCCGTGGTCATCTGGATGCTGACCCGCGTCACGCAGCAGATCGATCACGCGACGCGGGTGCGCATCGCGCTTGCCGCCGTCATCATCTTCGCCTTCCGCGCCACGCCCGACATTGGCGCAGGCTACACGTGGTTTGCCATTGACGTGCTCGGCTTCAGCGAAGCCTTCTTCGGGGTGCTGGGGCAGATTGGCGCGGCCGTGGCCATGGTGGTCCTGTGGCTGTTGTCGGACATGATCACCCGCAAGCCGGTGGCGCAGGTGCTGCTCTGGCTCACCGTGCTTGGCACGATCCTGTCGCTACCCCTGCTCGTGCTCGTCTTCGAGTGGTACAAGCTTATCGGCCTATCCCCCCACAGCATTGCCCTCTTCGAGACGGTGGCGACCTCACCCTTCGTGAGCCTGAGCATGATCCCGCTGCTGACGCTGGTCGCCATCTACGCACCGGCCGGTCAGCGCGCCACCTGGTTCGCGCTGATGGCGTCTCTGATGAACCTCGCCCTGCAGGCGGGCTCAATGCAGACCAAGTATCTCAATCTCATCTTCCACATCGAGCGCGGCTCCTACGGCAACCTGCCGGCCCTTACCGTGGTGGCCATGACCATCGGCTTCGTTCTGCCCGTAGCGGCGATCGCCATCTTCGGGCGACGGGTGCGTTAGCGCCGGCACGTTCTGCCTGTCGCATCCGTGCCACAGAAGGGGACGGATGCGGGCGGTGGGCCGGCCGCGCCTTGACGGCGCCCAAGTCCGCGCCCAGTGAGATAGAGGAGGGGATTATCCTGCAGAGCGGCGGTCACGGGAACGCGTGGGCTCTTCCATGCGTTGTCACACCACTTGGGTTAGGTAGGGGGCTTGGCCTTGCAAGGCAGCAGCGCGCAGCGCGGCAGAGTGTGGCTCACGTCCTGGGCGACGGTGGCCTCCCCGACCGCCGAGGAGGGTCCGGCGCAGCCTTCGCATTTGGCACACCCGCCGCAGCTCATGACGCTCGGCTGGGCCCTGCGCCGGGCCGCGCTGGGCCTCGCCATCCTGCTCACCGTGGCCGTGCTCAGCGCCTGGCTCTTCTACGCCAGCATCGAGCCCGATGGCACCGCCGGGCCGGGAGCGCGGAGCGAGTACGCCCTTCCCTCAGGCTGATTGCCGATTCTTTCGGCAATTGCAGAATCTTAGCCTCGTGTGTTGATACGCGGCGTGCAGGGCTTGATCCCAACGCCCGGATGTGACGTATCAATGAACGATGCGCATCCGCTTTCGGCGCTGGACGGCCGCCAGCGCGCCAGGCGTTTGAGGGAGGCCGGGACGCCCATGAAGCTTGTCATGCTGGCCCGCAACCCGGCCCTCTACTCGCACCGCCGCATCATCGAGGCCGCGCGCGAGCGCGGACACGAGATCGATGCGATCAACGCCTTGCAGGTGCACATGAAGATCACGTCGAGTCGGCCCACCCTCATGCACGGCGGCAAGACCCTGCCCCGCTACGACGCCGTGATCCCCCGCATCGGCGCCTCCATCACCCACTACGGCCTCGCCGTGCTGCGCCAGTTCGAGATGCAGGGCGTCTTCCCGCTCAACGAGAGCGTGGCCATCGGCCGCTCGCGCGACAAGCTGCGCGCCCTGCAGCTCCTGGCCCGGGAGGGCATCGGCCTGCCGGTGACGGCGTTCGCGCACGGTCCGCGCCGCGCGGAGGACGTGATCAAGGAGGTCGGCGGCACGCCTTGCGTGATCAAGCTCCTGGAGGGCACGCAGGGCCGCGGCGTGATCCTGGCCGAGACGGCGGCCTCCGCCAAGTCGATCATCGAGGCGTTCAGCGCCGCCGACACCAACATCCTGGTGCAGGAGTATATCAAGGAGGCCGAGGGCACCGACATCCGCGCCCTGGTGGTGGGCGGCGAGGTGGTGGCCAGCATGAAGCGCACCTGCTCGACCGGCGAGTTCCGCGCCAACCTGCACCGCGGCGGCCGGGCCGAGCCGGCCGTCATCACGGAGGAGGAGCGCAACGCCGCCCTGCGCTCTGCCGAGGTGCTGGGGCTCAATGTGGCGGGCGTGGATATGCTGCGCTCCAACCGCGGCCCCGTGGTGGTGGAGGTGAACTCCTCGCCCGGCATCGAGGGCATGGAGAAGGCCACCGGCGCGGACCTGGCCGGCGCCATGCTGGATTTCCTGGAGCATCGCGCCGGATGCGGGGAGACCAGGACGAGAGGAGTAGGGTAGTGACAGGTTTCAGGTTTCAGGGATTAGGTTTCAGGGAGTCGTCGCGATTGCTCTCCCTGCCCTGTTACCTGAAACCTGAAACCTGAAACCTTCCCAGCCATGACCCGTGACATCCTCATCGCCCCCTCCATCCTTTCCGCAGACTTTGCGCGGCTGGGCGAGGAGGTGCGGGCCATCGACGCGGCCGGCTGCGACTGGGTGCACGTCGATGTCATGGACGGGCACTTCGTGCCCAACATCACCATCGGCCCCGGCGTGGTGAAGGCCATCCGGCCGCACACAAAAAAGGTGCTCGACGTGCACCTGATGATCGCCCCCGCCGATCCTTTCATCGAGGCATTCGCCGCGGCCGGCGCCGATATCGTCACCGTGCACGCGGAGGCAGGGCCGCATCTCGACCGGTCGCTGCAGCTCATCCGCTCCCTTGGGCGGAAGGCCGGGGTCTCGCTCACCCCGCAGACGCCCGAGAGCGCCATCCAGTACGTGCTCGACCGCCTCGACCTGATCCTGGTCATGACGGTGAACCCCGGCTTCGGCGGACAGGCGTTCATCCCCGCCATGCTGGACAAGATCCGCCGCGTGCGGGAGATGATCGGCGCCCGCCCCATCCACCTGGAGGTGGACGGCGGCGTCGCACCGGATACCGCGGGCGCCTGCGCCGCAGCCGGCGCCAACGCGCTGGTCGCCGGCTCCGCCGTCTTCAAGGACGGCGCCTACGCCAGGAACATCGCCGCCATCCGCGCCGCTGCGAGCAAGGCAGTAAGGCAGTAGGGCAATAAGACAGCCAGTTCCGATACGCTTACTGCCTTACTGCCTTACTGCCTTACTGCCTTACTGCCCTACTGCCTTATTGCCTTACTCCCCAGATCTTCCCTGCACGAAGCGTCCAGGCTAAGCTTGCCTTGCCGGCCTGCACGTGGCCTCCAGCCTCGCCCTGCTCGTCCGGCCGCATCGATCGTTGGGGGAGTACCGCCATGAGAGTCATTGCCCTCCTCGGAGCCGCCGTCGCGCTGGCCTGCGGCCCGGCAGCGGCGGCACAGCCCAAGAAGGCCGCCCCGCCCGTGGAGCCTCCCATGCAGGTGCACGTGGTGCGTAGTGCGCACTCCGGGTGCGAGCCGCAGTGTCCGCAATGGATCGCCGCCCAGGGAAAGATCGTTCCCGGCACGGCGGGGAGGTTCGGGAAGATCCTGAGCCAGCTCGGCGACCGCAAGCTGCCGGTGCTGATCGACTCAGGGGGAGGCGCGGTCAACGACGCCCTGGCCATCGGACGGCTGATCCGCGCCAGGGGGCTCCAGGTGGCGGTCACCAAGACGGTGCTCACGCCTTGCGCCGCGGACAATGCGGCCTGCCGCAAGGCCCGGACGGGAGGGGAGCTGCGCGGGCTGGCGCAGGCACGCTTCTCGAAGTGCGCCTCGTCGTGCGCCTTCATCCTGGCAGGCGGCACGCAGCGGCTGGTGGGGCCAGGCACGGGCGTGGGCGTGCACCAGATCTCCTTGACCCTGCGCAGGTATCTGGTCTGGAAGCGCCCCACGTCTTTCGGCGCTCCGGTCGAGGTAAAGAGAACCCTCGTGTCGCAGCGGACGGTCACCGGGAAGCACGCGCAGTCCGAGGAGACCTACGCGAAGATCCGGCAGCATCTCTCCGAGATGGGCATCGGCGGGGAGGCGATGGCCCTGATGATGTCGACGCCCAACTGGGAGATCCGCTGGCTGACGCAGAAGGAGCTGCAGGCGACGCGCCTCGCCACGCATTCCATCAACGGCGAGGAGCTGGTGACCGGCGTTCCAGCGTCCGCGGCGGCGCCGGCCGAGCCGCCGCCGTCTGCCGTGCCAGGCCTGTCCGATCTCATGCGCTACCAGGGCATCTGCGAAAAGCCCGGCATGTGCGAGAAGGGCGCCGCGGCGGCCAACCCCAGGTTCGACCTGCCGGGCTTCGTGCCCAACGCTCCCTCCTCCGCGCCTGCCTCGTCCGAGGCACCCAAGCTGGAGCAGCAAGGGGGTGGGGCGAAGTAGGGAATAGCATCCTTTGAGGATCCCGCGTTGACTCAAGCATTCAGGCGTCCCGCTGAGTACGATTCGGCCCATGCAAGAGATCATCATCATTTCTGGACCGAACGGCGCCGGGAAGACGAGCTTTGCGAACAAGTACCTGTCCTCCTTTCGTGGACGGTTCGTCTTCCTCAATGCGGATGAAGTGGCCCGCGAGATCGCATCTGCGGACATGCCGCAGACCCAGGTCGATTGGCGCGCCGGACGCGAGATGCTGACGCGGATCAACGACTGCATCGGAGCGGGCCTCAATGTCGCGTTCGAGACGACCTTGGCGTCCTTGAGCTACGCCAAGAAGATACCATCTTGGCAACGGGCCGGCTGCTCCATCGCGCTGGTCTACCTTCGCTTGGCGAACGTCGAGATGTCTATCGAGCGCGTCCGCCGAAGGGTGGCGCAGGGCGGACACGGTGTATCGGAGGACGCCATTCGCAAGCGGTTCTCGAAGAGCCTCGACTACTTTGAAAGGCTCTACCGGCCACTGGTCGACGAGTGGTACATATGGGACAGCCTGGAAGGCAGCTTCCAGCCGGCCGAGAAATGGGATGACTGATGGCCAGGATCATCGACGTTGCCAAAGCGCAGGAGGCGCTCGACAGGGCGGCCCACGATGCCGTGCACGGTCCTCGCGACGTGAGGGCGGGGCGGTTCGTCGCCGGCGACGCGAGCGTCAGTCTGCCTAGCGGCAAACCTAGGTTGAGAAGGTTGCGCTCAGCGACCGGATCGCACGACGCAGAGAAACGCAGGGGAGATGGCCCCAAGTAGTTATCACGTCTTCAGGTAGCCGAGCATGATGCCGCGAATGCCTTCGTGGATCTGCGGCTCGGCCCTAATGAAGGCGCGAATGCCTTCAGCAATCAAATCCGCGAAGGCCTCGACACTGAGATCATCGATTGGTCCGGCGACCTGTAGGGGCGCGTCCTGACGAGGATCGTCCCACGTCACGGCGCCGATGGATAGGAACCCGGCTTCGTTCACGGCGATGATTTGACCAAACGCGGCGACCTGTCCCGAAGGGACATCCTTGAGCTGGCACCAACAGAGAACGTGCCATCTATCCCGATCATATTGAATTAGGCCGAGGCTCGCTTTCGGGTTTGCTTTCGACCAGTTGACCGGTATTTCATTCGAGCCAATATAGTCAGTCGCCCAGTCCACGCGCATCCCGGTGTATTCGGCGAGCACTCCGTTCACGAGATCAAGGGCGGCGCGCAACTTGGGCTCGGTTCGCGACCAGTAGTCCGTCAGGCAGACCATGCGCTCTTCCTGAAGACGCACCTTGGCTCTCTTGCGCTCAAGCATCAACCTTAGCGCCTGCAATCCTCTAGCAGGAGTGGGTTCGGTCATCGGGAACGCTTCGTTGGGGAGCAATCGACGTCACCTCACATCGCCCGCCTCACCCGGTCCACGATGCGGTCCACGCTCGGCAGGACCGCATCCTCCAGCGTGTCGGCGGACGGCAGCGGGACATGGGGGGTGGTGATGCGCACCGGTGGCCCATCCAGCTCGTAGAAGGCCTCGTCGGCGACGATGGAGACGAGCTCGGCGCCCCAGCCGCAGAGGCGGGGGTTCTCCTCCACCGTAAAGAGGCGGTGCGTCCTCCCAACGGAGCCCAGGATGGTCTGCGTATCGAGGGGGACCAGCGAGCGAACGTCGATGACCTCGCAGTCGATGCCGTGCTCCCTGGCAAGCCGCTCCGCCGCCTCCACAGCGCGCGGCACCATCATCGCCAACGCCAGGATGGTAGCGTCGCGGCCGGGGCGGACGATCCTGGCGGTGCCCAGCGTGTCGACGATCTCGCCGTCGGGCACCTCGCCCTTCACGGGGTAGAGCGACTTGTGCTCGAAGAAGATCACCGGATCTGGATCGCGCACCGCCGCGGCCATCAGGCCGATCACGTCGCGCGGGGTGGAGGGGGCCACCACCTTGAGGCCGGGAATCATCATGGCCCAGTTCTCGACGCTCTGGCTGTGCTGGGCGCCGAAGCGGGCGCCGCCGCCATTGCCGGTGCGCACGACCAGCGGGCACTTGAGCTGGCCGTTGCTCATATAGCGGCTCTTGGGGAACTCGTTGGCGATGTAGTCGAAGCACACCGCGAAGAAGTCCGAGAACATGATCTCAGCAATCGGCTTCAAGCCGGTCATGGCGGCGCCCATGGCCGCGCCCATGATCGCCTGCTCGGAGATGGGCGTGTCACGCACGCGCAAGGGGCCGAACTGCTCCAGAAGGCCCACGGTCGTCTTGAACACGCCGCCGGCCTTGGCTACGTCCTCGCCCAGGAACACCACGTCGGGGTCGCGCGCCATCTCCTGGGCGATGCCGCGGGCGACGGCGTCGCGATAGGTCAGTTCCGCCATGCCCAGCCTCCATCGGCGTAGACGTCGGTTGCGATGATGTCGAGGGGCGGCGGCGGGGCCGCCTTGCACTTCTCGGTGGCCTCGTCCACCCGACGCCGAACGTCGGCGTCGATGGCCGCAATGGCTGCCTCGGCGATGCCGAACTGCTTGAGCCGCTCGCGGTAGATCTTAACTGGGTCGCGCCCCTTCCAGCGTTCCAGCTCGCCGTCGGGGCGGTACTTGGCAGGGTCGGCGCGGGAATGGCCGCTGTAGCGGTAGGTCTTGCACTCGATCAGCGACGGCCCGCCGCCGCTGCGCGCCTTGTCGTAAGCGGCCAGCGCCGCGCGGTAGACGGCGTCGGCATCCTGGCCGTCCACGATCACCGGCTGCAGGCCGTAGGCGGCGGCGCGGCTGGCAGCGGGGTGCTCGACCGGGATCACCTCGCCGATGGGCGTATACTCCATATAGAGGTTGTTCTCGCACACGAACACCACGGGCAGCTTCCAGACCGCGGCGAAGTTGAGCGCCTCGTGGAAGGCGCCGATGTTGGTGGTGCCGTCGCCGAAGAAGCACACCGTTACGTCGTTGTGGCCCTTGTACTGGGCGCGCCAGGCGGCGCCGCAGGCGATGGGCAGGTGCGCGCCGATGATGGCGTAGGAGCCCATCACCCCGTGCTCGGCCGAGGTGAGATGCATCGAGCCGCCCTTGCCGCGCATGAGGCCGTTGTCGCGCCCCATCAGCTCGCCCAGCACCCGCTCGATGGGCACGCCGCGCGCCAGCGTGTGGGCGTGGCCGCGATAGGTGCAGAACGAGAGATCGCCGGGCTTCATGGCCGCGGCGAAGCCGGTGGCCACCGCCTCCTGGCCCAGCGAGAGGTGGCTGGTGCCCTTCACCAGGTTCTGCAGGAACAGGTCGTAGGCCCGCTGCTCAGCCTCGCGGATCTCGACCTGCATGCGGTACATCCTGAGCCGCACCTCCTCGCCGATGTCGTCGTTGAGAGGCGTGACAGCGGCCGGCGCGCGCGCTTGGGCAGTGGACATCAGGGCGTCCCCCAGACCTTTCTTGTTGGCGTTTCGCCCGGACCTTAGCAAACGTAGGGCGGATTAGGCGATAGCCGTAATCCGCCGATCACCATGGCGAAAACGGGCCCCTGATCGCCCGCGGCGACAAACGGCGGATTACGGGCTTCGCCCTAATCCGCCCTACGGACCCGTTGGAGGCGGCCCACCTCGGCGGGAAGCGGCCAGCATCTCCCGGCGTTGGCTCAGCGAGGCACGGCGCGTCCCCCTCACGGTCGCAGATAGGCCAGCGCGATCTGCACGATGAGCGCGGCGGCGGCCAGCGCGATGGCAAGGGCCGCGCGGAAGTTGGCGTCCTTGGCGATGGCGTAGGCCGCCTCGGCCGTGTCGGCGCTGCGCTCGGCCGCGGCGGCGGAGCGCTTGGCGGCGTCCTGGGACCCGCGGGCGATCTCGGCATGGGCGACGGCGGACTGCGTCCGGTCCTGGTCTTCCAGCCACAGCTTGGCGAGCTTCACGCGGCGGCCGGACTTGCCCCAGGCGCCCGCGGCCAGCTGCTCGCGCACCTTCGCCACGCCGAGCTGGTCGAGCTCGGCGAAGAACTGATCGGCGATCGGCGCTTGGCTTCCCATCGGCTATCGGATAGCCCGATTCGCGGCGCCGGCTGGAGAGCCCGCCCGCAACGGCCTGTGGGTGGGTTGCAGCGCCCGCCAATCCGGCCAGCGGCGGCCGCGATTGCGGTGGACGACGCCTCCCTTCGCCAAGGCGTCAATCTGTCCCAACGCATCCGATGACGGACACCGGTAGGCTTAAGTCAACCAATGGCTACTAGTGGAATATCAGTTGAAAAACTTTGAGCCAACTGACCCTTCCGCGTGAGCCCTCGATGATATCGGCCGGCAATCCAGACGATGCACTCGCGCGCCTGGCGACTTGGGCGCATCGTCACGAGGCCCGGATCCTATTGGGAATTGCCATCGTGGCGGCAACCACCCAGTTGCTGCTCTTCGCCACCTCGCCACAACCCTTTGGTTATATCTATGACCACTACCACCATGGTGTGGAGTGGATTTATAATAAAGGACGCCTTCCTTGGTATTGGTCGTGTTGGGTTTGTGCACATCCTCCACTTTTCTTTATTGTAGGGGTTGTTCCGTATAGCGTTGTTGCTTGGCTAACAAGCGGCAACCTAGAAATAGCGCTGCGCAGCCTCTTTCTCGTGACGCTGCCGTGCTTCGCTTGGATCTGCTATTCGTGCTGGCGGATGCTCCGCCTCTTTGGCGTGAGTGGGCTTCGCCTCGTTTTGTCGCTGTCCATCGCGGCCGTGCTCCCGTGTCTGGCGATCAGTGGCTGGGGACCCGAGGCGGACATCCTGTTGACCGCTATCCATTGTGAGTTCCTGTACCAATTGCTTCGCTGTCATGTGCACAATCGGATAACCTACAAAGATGCGGCTTTCTTGGGTTTCCTGGCAGGCCTAGCGCTCCTCACCAAATATAGCGGGCTGCTGACTCTTGTGTGGGCGGGTGGATGGCTCCTGGTCCGGCTGCTGACGGGGCCGGAACGCCGGCAGATCATAGTGAGCGGCATGATTATTGTCGGACTCGCAGGAGCTTTGGCTGGGTGGAGATATGTGCGCAACTACATGATACATGGAACACCCTTCATTGCCCAAGGTACTGCGACCGAAGGTTTCACACTCCTCAAGGGTCGGGCGCATATAGAGCAATACGACTTCCGATCGCTTCGCCTCGTCGATGCCGCCTCCCTGTATGAGGAGAACGCGCCGCAGGGGTATCTAACGCTGCAGCCAGTCTACAACAGCGTTTGGACCACCCTGCATGCGATGACGTGGACTGACATGAGTTTCTTCTCCAATCCAACCCGCCACGGTGCCTGGCCCGACGAGAAGCTTTATCCTAAGAAGACGATCCCGCCTGGGCTGGTCGTCGTGTTGCTCCACCTCGCGTTGGTGCCGTTGGCGCTGAAGGCAACCGGTTTCTTCCTGACTATCCGGCACTCTCATTACTGGCCTCTTGCATTTGTGGTGGTGACGACATTTGCCGTTTATTTTTATTGGGCCACGGCTCAGGACATGTGGGCACTCAAGACGAAGTATATACTTTTCCTGTTGCCGGTAATGCTGGTTTACATGGCGGTCGGGTTGAAGGCAGCGCTCGCAGTTCGCCTTCGGCCTGTTGGCTGGACCGTTCTCATCCTACTGGCAAGCCTTGTACTCTGCTCGGAAGCCTTTCTTCTAAGATTTGCCATTTAGCGATCCTGCCGTGTCGTCTCATTCACCTGCCAAAGAGCGGAGGGTGAACCTCCCAGCCCCTCGGGCCTCACTGTGCGAGCGCAGTCCGTGCGGCAGATGAAGAAGCGCTTTTGCTCAATGTGTTAGGGGCAGATCGCGGCTCGTGCAGCTCCTCGCAAGTTCTGGATAGGACGTAATACAACCTTAACCCATCCGCGCTTAGATGGGTGCGGGCGCCATGGTTGAGCGTCTCGCGTACCGGGCGCCGATGGCACGGCTGGGGGAGTCTCTCGGCCGTGCCAATGAGCGTTCGCACTACCACAGCCGCAGCACCAGGCGGCGGGCCAGCACGCCGGCGACGCGGCGGCGGTAGTGGCCGGGCGTGAACGTCGTTTTCATGGACATGATCTGGTCGCGCACCAGGGCGTCGAGGCCCTCCAGGACACGGCCGTCGAGCGGGCCGCCGCACAACTCGCGCGTGCCCTCCAGGAGGACGGGCCGCGGGTTGGTGCCGGTGACGGCGACGCGCAAGTCGGCCAGCGCCTCGCCATCGCGCCTCAGCGCCACCGCCACGCCGGCCACCGGGTACTCGATAGAGCGGCGGATGCGCACCTTGTCGTAGGCCGAGCGGAGGCCCGGGACGGCCCTGGCGCGCACGCCCACCACCAGCTCGCCGGGCAGCAGGGCGAGGTAGCGCTTGCCGTCGCCCCGGCCCGAGCCGTCGTGGCGCGCGTCGCCGATGTAGAGGTCCTTGAGCGGCAGCGTGCGCCGGCCCTCCGGCCGGGCCAAGTCCACCTCGGCGTCCAGGGTCATCAGGGCGGGAGCGAGATCGCCGCTGAAGGTGGCGAAGCACACGCCGCGGCTCCTGGGCGCCACGTGGCACATCTCGCCCGTGGTCTTGAGGCAGTGATTGTTGGCGGAGCGCCACCATTCGCTCTGGTTGTAGAAGATGCAGCGCGTGTCGAGGCAGAGATTGCCGCCCAGAGTTCCCATGTTGCGGTGGGTTGGCCCGGCGATGGAGGCGGCGGCCTGCGCCACGACCGGGAAGTACCCGACGATGCCCGGATGGTGGGAGATCTCGGCGAGCGTGGCGGACGCGCCGATTGCGAGACCGCGGGCATCGGCCTCGATGGTGCGCAGTTCGGCCACGCGGTTCATCTCGATGAGAGCCGGCGGGGCTTCTATGCCGCGGCGGATGTTGACCACGAGGTCGGTGCCGCCACCGACGAGCCGCGCCTGCGGGTGAGCCCGGCGCGCGGCCAGCGCCTCCGCGAGCGTCTTGGGCGACAGCAACTCGAACTCGGGCAGAGCCTCCATCAGGCGGCTCCGTGGCGTGCGGGGTCTGACCCCTCGCCTCCAATGCTGTCGCTTAAACTCGACTGTCGAGGCGAGGGGTCTGACCCCGATCTCAACTGCGGCGTTGGGCGCGAGGGGTCTGACCCCGCTCTAGCGCGCCGCTCGATTGCCGCGAACACGCGGTCCGGCGTCACCGGCAGGGTGTTGAAGCGCAGGCCCGTGGCGTCGGCGATGGCATTGGTGAGCGCTGGCAGGAAGGCCGCCAGCGAGCCCTCGCCGGCCTCCTTGGCGCCGAACGGCCCGTGCGGGTCGTTGCTCTCGACGATGCCGACCTCGATGGGGGGCGAATCCTGGATGGTCGGCACGCGGTAGTCGAGCATGTTGGCGGTGACGAGCAGGCCGTCGTGATACGCCGCCTCCTCGCTCATGGCCTGGCCCATGCCCATCCACACCGAGCCCTGCACCTGGCCCTCGACGGTGAGCCGGTTGAGCGCCTTGCCGCAGTCGTGCGCCACCCACACCTTGTCGACGGTGACCTCGCCGGTCTCCTCGTCCACGGTCACCTCCACCACCTGGGCCGAGTAGCTGTAGCCCATGGTGCCGCCGATGGCTGCGCCGCGGTATTTCTTGCCGCCGTGCGACTCCGGGATGGTGGAGTAGGTGCCGGTGACGGTGATGGTGCCTTCGTCCTTGAGCGCCTCGACGACGACCTCCTCGAAGGTGAGGCCCTTGTCCTGGGCGCCGGCGCGGTAGAGCTCGCCCAGGCATTCGATGTCGTCGGGCGCGGCCTCCAGCCGGCGCGCCGCGGCGGCGATGAGGATGCCCTTGAGCTTGTTGGCCGCGTCGATGGCGGCGTTGCCGACGATGAAGGTGACGCGCGAGGAGTATGAGCCGTTGTCCTTGGGCACCACCTCGCTGTCACCCGAGACGATGCGTACCCGGCCGATGGAGAGGCCCAGCACCTCGGCCACCGTCTGCACCAGGATGGTCGAGGAGCCCTGGCCGATGTCGGCGGCGCCGGTGAGGACCACGATGGAGCCGTCGAAGTCGAGCTTCAGCTTCACGGTGGCGTGCGGCTCGCCGGTCCAGTTGACCGGCTTGGAGGCGCCCGAGATATAGTGCGAGCAGGCGAAACCCAGGCCCTTGCCCTTGGGGAGCGTGCCCCGGCGCTCCCTCCAGCCGCTCTCGCGCTCCACCCAGTCGATGCACTCGGGCAGGCCGTAGCTGTTCACCATCAAATCGTTGTCGGTGAAGGTGGGCGCCTTCAGGAGGTTGGCGCGGCGCACAGCCATGGGGTCGAGCCCGAGCTCGTGCGCCATCCGGTCGATGAGGCTCTCGAAGGCGAAGCGCACGTCCACCGTGCCGTGGCCGCGGAAGGCCCCGCAGGGGGGCGTGTTGGTGAGCACGCGCTTGCCGACGTACTTGACGTTGTGGAGGTCGTAGATGGCGTAGAGCATCGAGCCGGCGTAGAGGATCGTCACCACGCCATAGCCCGAGTGCGCGCCGCCGCGCTGGATGCACTCGCACTCCACGGCGGTGATCTTGCCGGCCCTGGTGAGCCCCAGCTTCAGGCGGATATCGGTCTCGGGCCGGCCGCGGTGGGTGATGAAGGTATCCTCGCGGTTGAGCACGATGCGCACCGTGCCGCCGGCCTTGCGCGCCAGCAGCGCCGCGATCAGCTCCACGTTGAGGCACTCGGTGCGGCACCCGAAGCCGCCGCCCACGAACGGCTTGACCACGCGGATCCGAGCCATGTCCATGCCGAGCACCTGGGCCAGCATCAGGTGCACGTAGTAGGGCACCTGGGTGGAGGCGTGCACGGTCAGCCGATCGCGCACCGCGTCGTACTCGGCCACCGCGGCGTGCATCTCCATCTGGTTCTGGCACACCTCGGCGCAGTTGTAGGTGGCCTCGCGCACTAGGTCGGCCGCCGCGAAGCCCTCCGCCACGCTGCCCAGTTCGAAGTGCACGTCGCGCTCGATGTTGCCGGGCTTCTTCTCGTGCAGCGGCACTGCGCCGGGGGCCAGGGCATCGGCGGCCTTGAAGTAGGCGGGCAGCTCGCGCACCCGCATCCCGATGAGGCGCACCGCCCTCTCCGCCGTCGCCTCGTCGATGGCTGCCACCGCTGCGACGGGCTCGCCCTTGTAGCGCACCCTGTCGCGCGCCAGCGGGTGCTCGTTGCGGGCGACCGGCAGCACGCCGAAGGGCTTGTCGCAGTCGGCCCCGGTGACGATGGCCAGCACGCCCGGCAGGCGCGCCGCCTCGGAGATGTCGACATCGAGAATCTCGGCGTGCGCGTAGGGGCTGCGAAAGATGCGCCCGGCCAGCATTCCGGGTGCGACGAGGTCCGCCGTATACTTGGCCCGGCCCGACACCTTCTCCGGACCGTCCACCATCGGCACATAGCCGCCGATGGGATGGATAGGGGCAATCTCGTTCATGGACAGGCTCCGGGATATGGGCGAATGGCGAATGGCCAATGGCGAATGGTCGCGAATGGCCAGTGGCGAGTAGTGGCCCCCCATTCGCCACTCGCCATTCGCCATTCGCCCGGCCAAGCGCCATTCGCCCGGTCACGCATGGCGCGCCTCCCCGGAGGCCAGCAGATCGGAGGCGAACCGGACCGCCTCGATAATCTTCACATAGCCGGTGCAGCGGCAGATGTTGCTGCCGAGCGCCTCGCGGATCTCGGCCTCGCTCGGCCGCGGGCTGCGCCGCAGGAGGCCGGCCGAGGCCATCACGAACCCGGGCGTGCAGTAGCCGCACTGAGAGCCGAGCTTCTCGTGGAAGCCGCGCTGCACGGCCGAGAGCGTGCCGTTCCGCCCGAGCGACTCCACCGTGTCCACGCGCCGGCCCGAGACGGTGGCCGCCAGCGTCAGGCAGGAGAGCGTGGGCTTGTCGTCGACCAGCACCGTGCAGGCGCCGCACTCGCCGCCGTCGCAGCCGGTCTTGGTGCCGGTGAGGCCCGCCGTCTCGCGCAGATGGTCGAGCAGCAGCCGGTTGCCGGGCACCGCATCCACCCGCTTCCGCCCGTTGAGGGTAAACTCGACAACCGTTGCCATCGCCAGCCCTTACCCTGGCCCTCGCCCTGAAACCGCGCGCCGAAGACGTGGCCCGCTGGAATGGTTATAAGTCAGAATCGATGGGGATACCATCAATTTCGCGCTGCCGCTGTGCAGGTGCGAAGAGTGGCGGCGCTCTGTGCCTGCCGGCCGTTGGGACGCCGTTAGGTTTCCGAGTCCGCCGCTCGGGCGCCCGCGGCATCATTGCCTTGGTCGAGGACCTGGACTCGCTCGTCGCCAGCCTCAGAGCGAAGGGCACCACGTTTCCGGGCGACGTCGCTCACGGCCCAAGTGCCGGATGATCACCTGCCTCGACAGCGAGGACTAGGAAGAAGTAGCGGTGCGCCGGTCGCCTTACGCCATGTAGGGTGTTATTGCGCGGCTCATCCCGGGCGAGCACCCCAGAAGGACCGCCACGCGAACGCTCATGCTCGGGGTAGAGAGAAGCGGGCTCTTCGGTACGCACACTGACGCAGTACGAACGCACACTCTGCGAAGAGCCCGCTGATTTGCACTGAGCGCCTACGCGGGGACTTGGCGCTCGTGTCTGATGTAAGAACGCTACGCCCAAGACGTGGTTGCGATGGGGTCGCGAGGTCGCTGTGGAGAACGGCGTAACCATTTGGTGGCGCGTTAGAATTATGCAAGGTCAGGCTTTGGGTTGGATGCAGTCGGCGTAGAGCGGGAGTTCGAAATCCAGGCTCCGCCTTCGAACGACGCCATCTCACGCAAGGCTCCCGCTCCCAGCGCAGATGGCGCAGCGCCGATCGTGGCACACGCGGCGCGCAGAGGAAAAATTCAGGCAATCGCGATGGCGTCTGGACCGAAATCAGACAATCGCAACACAAAATTAATGCGTTCTGAAAGCGCGCCTACCGCTGCCCTGCCATGTTGGCCCCCAGCTCACACCGCGGGCGCGCCCTGAGCGAGCCCCATTCTGAGAAGGGTTTGTTCATGCCTACGATCTTGCCTCCACGCCAATCGGATAGCGCCATGATCCCCTGGCTCGGTCGCGCGCTGTTCGGGGGGTTCTTCGCTGCCGTTGTGGTCACGTGCGGCGCCCTGGTTGCCTATGGGCCGCAAATCCGCGCAGCCCAGGAAGCCGAGCGAGCGCGCCTCATCGACCAAGAGGACAGGGCCATCTGCGCCAGGCTCGGCGTCGGCCCGGAGACGGGCCGCTATGCCGAATGCGCGGCGGCTCTGAAGGGGATCAGAGCTCGGCACGAGGAGAGAGTTTTGAGTGAGGTCGCCGGCATTCTTTAGGGGCCTGGCGCCTGTCCGCGCCCAGCCGTCTTCTTTCGGTGTTTATCGGTGGAGAGGAATGATGAGCAAACATAGTAGCTTGAGGCCGTTGCCGTTGGCGGCGGCCCCCATTGGCATGGCGATGGCCGTTGCACTGGCATCGCTTGCAGCTCACGCGGGCGATGCGTCCCCCGAGCGCTGTCCGCCGGGATACTGGCTGCTCGATCCGGTCTGCATCGATCGGTCCAGCGGCGATGTCATCAAAGCCTCGCCGGCGAGGTCCTCTCCCGCTGCGCCTGCACCCGGCTGCGCGCCCGACTATTGGCGTCTCGGCAAGCTCTGCATCAGCCTCCAGACCGGGGACGTTGAGCTTGCTGATGATCAGCGGTGACCGGCGGGCCGGGGCGCCGGAGCAGGGAATTAGAGGGTTCATCAGGGACGGGAGAGAAACGATGACGTACAAAGCAGGCTTCGCGGCTACCATCCTACTCGGTGGGTTTGCAATTCTCGCATCGCCGCTTGCAGCGCAAGAGAAGAAAGCGACGCCAGCTGAGCAAAGAGGTCCGACAAAAAAATCAACATCCGAGGTGCCGCTAAAGGAGGAGCGGGTTGCGTCGAAGCCCGAGGATAAATCCAAACTGCGCGAGAGAAAAAATGCCGAAGGACCCCGCGCGCTGGGGCAGCCGAACGCCTTCTGGTATCCATCCTCATCCTTAGGCGGCTTTCACATGGCTGGGCCTAGAGGCAGAGGAATCTATCGCTGGGTGACCTCGGTGCAAGTGGACTGGGATACCGCTTGGACATTTGTGGACAATCTGTCGGTGGGAGATCGTCAGGGATGGACTTATCGAGAGGACGGTTACGAATTCTACCTGTTCTTTAGCGCGAACTACACAGCCGACTGTGGGTGGGCGAAATATCAAATCATGTGGAGCTATGACAACGTTGATTTCAATCACTTCGATTGCGCATACTAGCAGCGATTGCGCATACTAGCGGCTGGCCACTTCGATTGGGCAACCACGAGCCGCAGGTAGGATCGACCTTCCTGAGATCCTACCTTTGAGCGCAAGCAAGAAGCTTTGGCTGGTTTGGGCCGTTGTGAGGATCACTTTCTGGCGGACAGCAGGCGTAGGGAGATGGTGCTGAGATCGCTTGTGTTCTGTGCACTTGTCGTATCCGGCCTGGGATCAGCAACCGCCGCGTCTCCCGCCGGCCATCAGCAGCGCGCGCTCGACATCTACAAGGAGCTGGTCGAGATCAACACGGTCGTGGGCCAAGGCGATACGGCCCGCGCGGCGGAGGCGATGGCCGCCCGTCTGCGCGCTGCGGGTTTCGCCGGCTCCGACGTGCAGGTTCTCATACCCGCGCCGCGCAAGGGCAACCTCGTCGCCCGCTTGCGCGGGACGGGTAAGCGCAGGCCAGTCCTGCTGCTCGCCCACATCGACGTGGTGGACGCCAAGCGCGAGGACTGGTCGGTCGATCCGTTCAAGCTCACCGAGCGGGACGGCTATTTCTACGGACGCGGCACCACCGACAACAAGTTCATGGCTGCCGCCTTCGTGGCCAACCTGATCCGCTACAAGCAGGAGGGCTACACCCTCGACCGCGACATCATCCTCGTGCTGGAGACGGACGAGGAGATCTTCGACGCCCTGGGGCTCGGCATTCGCTGGCTGCTGGCCAACCACAGGCCTCTCATCGATGCGGAGTTCGCCCTGAACGAGGGCGGGCGCGTCGGCCTCAAAGGTGGCAAGCCGGTGTGGAACAGCGTGCAGGTGAGCGAGAAGGTCGTCGTCACCTACAAGCTCGAGGCCAAGGACAAAGGCGGCCACAGCTCGCTGCCGACCAGGGACAATCCGATCCACCGACTGGCCGAGGGGCTAGCCCGCCTCTCCAAGTTCGATTTCCCGCTCAAGCTGAGCGACACCACGCGCACCTTCTTCCTGCGCGCGGCGGAGGCGGAAAGCGCACAGGTCGCAGACGACATGCGCGCCATCGCCGCCGGACGCCCCGACCCGAAGGCGCTGGCGATCACCCGCCTGTCCGCGAACCCGTTCTACAACGCACAGCTGCGCACGACCTGCGTTGCCACTCAGATCGACGGCGGGCATGCCGTGAACGCGCTGCCGCAGACAGCGCGGGCCACGGTCAACTGTCGCGTCCTGCCCGGCGAGCCCATTGCCGAGGTCGAGGCGACCTTGAAGCGCGTGCTAGCCGACGATCGGATCTCCATCACGCAGCTCGGGCTGCCGGTCCCGAGCCCGCCGTCCGCCCTGCACGGGGAAGTCATGGCGGCGATCGAGACGCTGTCAGCCGAATTCTGGCCCGGCGCTCCTGTGATCCCGATCATGAGCCCTGGCGCGACAGACAGCGCCTATCTGCGCAACGCCGGCATTCCCGCCTACGGCCATTCGGGTCTCGCCGACGAGGTGGACGACTTCCGTGCGCACGGAAAGGATGAGCGGGTGCCCGTGAAGTCCTTCCACGACGGCCACGAGTACCTGTACCGGCTCGTCAGGATGCTTGCGGGAGGAGTTTAGGCCTCGATCTGCTCTGAGCAAGTCGCATTATGGTCAAACTTCACCGTGCGATCGGCGGCCGTTTTTCGCAGGAATGCATCGAAAGCGGATGCGAGGCAAGGCAGCCGTCACGTTGGCCGGTGAAGGAAGCTCTGTTTAGCCGACCGGCAGCGGGGCCGGTAGTAGCAGCATCGCCGTGAAGCCCGGAACGGGCGGGGCGACCCAGCGGCGGGCGCGTCCGCGACCGAGCGGGCGCACCTTGCCGGCTGCGGCGAGCGTGTCGAGCGCCCGCTGCACGGTGCGCTGGCTGGCGCCGAGCGCCAGGGCCAGGGCCGAGCTGGACCAAGCCTCGCCGTCGGCGAGGCAGGCGAGCACCGCCCCATGCGCCCCCTCGGCGGGCGGCGCCAGCACCGCCACCTCGCGGGCGCGGCGCGGCACCAGCGCGAACCCGCGTTTGGTCGCGGTCACGTCGGCCAGCGCCCGCAGCGCCGCGCGCAGCCGGCCGATCTCGACGCGCAGCCGCGCCCGATGCGACTCGTCGGCCACCTTGCCCCGGAAGGCCCGTGCGACGAGCGCTGCCCGCGGCACGTCCTCCGGCCACGCCTCGCCAAGCGCGCGGACGAGCGCAAACACCACCGGGCGCCGTGCGAGCGCCACCACCGTGCCGGCCACGCGCACCACATGCCGGCACGTATCCACGACCAGCGTCTCCGAGGCGAGGAGCGCCTCGACCTGCTCCAGCAGCAGGAGCCGCTCCCCGCCGCGCCCGACCAGGCGTGCCGCAGGCGTGCTCAAGGCGACAGCCGCGCCTTGCACCTCCGCCTCCAGCGCGGGAATGCCGGCGCGACGCGCGGAACGCGCGGCGCGGGCCAGCGCATCGCACGCCGCCTTCGTCCTGAGACGGCGCATGCCGATGCCGGCGACGACCAGCTCGTAGGCGGCCCTCGACGCGGGCGGGAAGGGTGACGGATCGAGCTCGGCGAGCTTGCGCTCGGCCTCGTCGAGGCGACCGATCAGCACGAGGCGCCGCACCTCCAGGTGGCGCGCATGCGCGGCGTTCAGGGCGTCGCCGTGCCGCTCCAGCGTCGCCCGGGCCGCGTCCAGGGCCTTCGCCGGCCAGGCGAGATCGCGCGAGACCAGGGCGATCTCCGCCTGGGCGACGACGCACCGCGCGCGGGCCACGGCCTCCCTCGGACCGAAGGCGCGCGCCGCGCGGCGCAGGAGGCCCTTGGCGCGAGCGAGGTCACCCAGCTGCGCCATGGCGATGCCGCGCAGCGCGAGCGCCGGCGCGTCGTCGCGCAGGGCGACGCGGTTCAGCGCGCCGAGGGGATCACCCGCGGCCAGCGCCCGCGCCGCGGCCGTGATCAGCGAGTCCATGCGAATCCCGCCACACTTGTCACTCCCACCGCCGCGACCGTTGACCCTAGATCTGTCGCGTACAGAAACCCGAGGCGGAAGGAGATACCGCAAATGCCGGACATCTTGCACAAAATCGCAATCAATTCGCCCCCGGGCGACACCTACAGGGCGTTGACCACACTGGACGGTCTCGCCGGCTGGTGGACAGCCGATACGCAAGGCAGCTGCAACGCTGGCGGCACGATCCAGTTCCGCTTTGGCAACAAGGGCACCGATATGAAGGTGCTGGAGCTTGAGGCCGGCAAGCGCGTGCTCTGGCAGGTGGTGGAGGGGCCTCCGGCGTGGATCGGCACGAAGCTGAGCTTCGATCTCACCAAGGACGGCGATTTCACCCAGGTCCTCTTCAAGCACCAGGGCTGGAAGCAGCCGAGCGACCTCATGGCCCACTGCAGCACAAAGTGGGCGATGTTCCTGATGAGCATGAAGTCGCTCATCGAGGACGGGAAGGGCGCGCCCTATCCCAACGATGTCCACATCGGCAAAGGCGACTGACGTCGCGCCATGGCGGCACCAATGGCCGACGCGAACGTTGAGCTTCGGACCTGGACCAAAACCGAAAGGAGCATATCCCCATGAAGACGCCCCCGATCGTATCGCCGCAGGAGTGGGAGGCCGCACGCCAGCAGCTGCTCGTGAAGGAGAAGGCGCACACCCGCGCGCGGGACGCCCTGGCCGCCGAGCGCCGGCGCATGCCATGGATGGCCGTGGAGAAGGCCTATGCGTTCGACGGCCCAGCGGGCAAGGCGAGCCTGCTCGACCTGTTCGAGGGTCGCCGCCAGCTGATCGTCTACCGCGCCTTCTTCGAGCCCGGGGTGTTTGGCTGGCCCGAGCACGCCTGCCGCGGCTGCTCCCTGGGCGCCGATCAGGTCGCCCACTTGGCCCATCTGAACGCCCGCGACACCACGCTCGCCTACGCCTCGCGCGCGCCGCAGGCGGACATCGCGCGCCTGAAGGCAAGGATGGGCTGGGTGATGCCCTGGTACACCGTCACCGACAGCTTCGACGCCGACTTCGGGGTTGATGAATGGCACGGCCACAACGCGTTCATCCGCGACGGCGACCGTGTGTTCCGCACCTACTTCATCAACAGCCGCGGCGACGAGGCCATGGGCAGCACCTGGAGCTACCTCGACATGACGGCGCTCGGCCGCCAGGAGGCGTGGGAGGACTCGCCCGAGGGCTACCCGCAGACCCCGCCCTACAAGTGGTGGAACTGGCACGACAACTACGAAGCCAGCGCCCCGCCGGATCCGAAATGGGTCGAGGTGTCCGACGCCGGCGAAGCCGCGTTCCGCAAGCGCGACGCGGAGGGGAAAGCCTGACCGAGGCCGTCGTTGCCCCGTCATGACCAGTTTCGACGGTCGCATGCCGAGAATTGCCAAGGACAGCAACGGAGCCGCAACGATGACGGTCAACGCGCACGGTATTGCCGGCGCTGGAAACGGCACCGCGGCCGCCCTCGGCGCAGGCGACTGCCTGTCCCTGGCAGCCGCGCCCACCTTCGCGGCCATGGCGCTGCTGACGGGCGCTCTCGGTGGCGACGCCTCGGGCACGATGTGCCCGCCCGCACACCACGCCTCGCCGCTGACCGGCATGGCCGCGATGTATCTGCTGATGTGTGGGTTCCACGCGGCCCCGTGGCTGAGGCTGATCGCCGGCCTGAGACCGGCAGTCGGCAGTCGGGCGTCGGCAGTCGGGGGCGAGGCTTCACCAACTCGCGGGAAGAGGGTGCATGACGGAAGCACCGAGGAGGCCTGAAGACGCCCGACGGCAACATCTGCCACCACCCCTTACCCGACTGCCGACTGCCGACCCCCGACTGCCGAGCCTCTCGGCTACTTCACACGCGTGAACGTTGTGGTCTTGCAGAAGACGGCGGCCACGCAACCCGAAAGGTCGAGGGCGCTCTTGCTCTTGACCGTCACGGTTCCCGAATAGGACTTGCCGTCGGCGCGGTTGTAGAGCGTGCCGGCCCAGGTGTTGGCCCCGGTCTTCTTGGCGCCCTGCATGATGACGAGGCCGACGATGGGGCGGCTGCGCTTTGCCGGATCGGGGTTCTTATCGTCGGTCTTCTGGCCGTCCACCACCTTCACGATCTTGGCGCAGATGCTGTCGCCGCACTTGTAGAACTCGGTGTGCGACTTGTTATCCGGGTTCTCCCACACGCCGAAGGCGTCATCGGCCGTCTGCGCGTAGGCCGCCGCCGCGACGGCCATCGCGACGCCCGCAACCAGTGTCTTCCTCATCGTCGTTGTCCTCCCGGGCCGTGGTTAGCCAATCTGCGGCCCTCGGTGCCGGAGACTGGCGCCGAACTGCGGCGGAGGCGCGGCGGCGAACATGGCGAATGGCGAGTGGCCATGTTACGCTCATTCGCCATTCGCCATTCGCTCGTAGGCACATGCTGACGCTGAGGCGCGCCACCGTCGCGGATGCCCCGCTGCTGCGCCGCTGGGACGAGGAGCCGCACGTGGTGGCGTCCGACCCCAACGACGACTGGCAGTGGGAGACGGAGCTGGGCCAGGATCACCCCTGGCGCTCCCAGCTCATCGCCGAGGTGGACGGCGTGCCCATCGGCTTCCTGCAGATCATCGACCCAGCCGAGGAGGCGAGCCACTACTGGGGCGATGTGCCCGCCAACCTGCGCGCCATCGACATCTGGATCGGCGAGGCGGCCTATCTGGGCTGCGGCTACGGCACGCGCATGATGCGCTGGGCCATCGACCTCTGCTTCGCCGATACCGCGGTGGAGGCGATCCTGATCGATCCGCTGGCCAGCAACACCCGTGCCATCCGCTTCTACCGGCGCCTCGGGTTCAGGCCCGTCGAGGAGCGCCGGTTCGGCGAGGACCTCTGCCTGGTGCACCGGCTGGAGCGTGCAGAATGGCGGCTGACCGCCCGCGATGGGGAGATGCCTGCAACGCTGCGATGACGGCTTCCGGGTTCCTGGCGATGACCTGGAGATAGGCCCGCGCAGCTTGGTCCGGCTCCCGGCGGTGCTGCTCCCAGTCGCGCAGCGTGCCGGCGGGAATGCGGAAGGCTTCCGCGAACTCGGTCTGTGACAGCCCCAGCTGCCAGCGGATGCGCTTGACGAACGCCACGCGCCCCGCCGGTCCGACGCTGTCCGGCCCGCGGTCCTCCAGCGGCCGAGCGTCGGGATCGCGGCGGGCTGCAGCCAGTACCTCCGTCTCCGTCATAGCCCTGAGCCGCGCCCAATCTGCGGCGGTCATGCCGTAAGCGTCTCGGTCGCGGTTCATTCGTTGACTTGAGCCGATCCCAGTGCATTCGATGGGTCGCGCGCCCCGTGGCGAACCGCATGGATGATGATCTCGGTTTCGGTCGGCTCGTAGAAGATCAAGTAGGGGTATGGCGAAGTCGTCATGCGACGTATGGTCGGGTCATGCGTCATCGTTCCAACCCGAGGATGGTGCTGGAGCAGGTCCGTGATGGCCTTGATGCGAGCCTGTACACGCTTGGCGCCCTGCGGCGAACGCGCCGAAATATAGGCCAAGACCTCATCGAGATCGGCGAGGGCTGAGGGTGTGTAGCGAAGCCTCACAGCCCGTACTTGGCCCAGACGGCTCGCACTTCCTCGTCGGTCGCAAATTCGCCCCGCACGGCCTCGGCCTTGGAGCGCGCAATCGCCTCCCGCTCATCGTCCGTCAGAGGCACCGGCTCATCATCGTCTCCGACGAGGGCGAGAATCGTGCGCGCGATCTCGTCCTGCTCGTCTTCCGACAGTCCGCGTACCGCTTTGAGGGCCTTTTCGAGCAGTTTTGTCATGGCGAATTGATACCACATGCCGCGTCAGAGGTCGAGTGACGGACACCTACTCCTCCAGCGCCAGCGGCCGAGCCACCGACTCGAGCGGCTTGCGCTCGGCGGCGACGCCCCACAGGGCGGCGACGGCCGCGGCGCACAGCATCAGGGCGGCGCCCAGGAGGTAGCCGGAGAAGACGCTCCAGCGCGAGCCGGTCTCGATCAGAGCGCCGAACAGCAGCGGGCCGGCAATGCCGCCGATGCCGGTGCCGACGGCATAGAAGATGGCGATGGCGAGAGCACGGATCTCCAGGGGGAAGGTCTCGCTCACCGTCAGGTAGGCGGAGCTGGCCGCGGCGGAGGCGAAGAAGAAGATCGCCATCCAGCACGCCGTCAGCGTCGCCACCGACACCAAGTCTAGCGCGAACAGCCAGCCGGTGGCGGCCAGCAGCACGCCGGAGGTTGCGTAAGTGAACGCGATCATGGGCCGGCGGCCTATCGTGTCGAACAGGCGCCCCAGGAACACGGGGCCGAGGAAGTTGCCGGCGGCGAAAGGGAGGATGTACCAGCCGACCCGATCGGCCGGGACGCCGTAGAAGTCGGCGAGCACCAGGGCATAGGTGAAGAAGATGGCGTTGTAGAAGAACGCCTGCGACGCCATCAGCGCGAGCCCGACGAACGTGCGCTGCGGATGCGCCCGGAACAAGGTGGCGACCACCTCCGAGAGGGGCGTGTGGGTGCGGGCGCGCAGGCGGATCTTGGGGAACGGCCCCGGCGCCAGCTCATGCCCCGCGCGCCGGAAGCGCTCCTCGATGGCGGCGACGACCGCCTCGGCCTCCGCGGGGCGGCCGTGGGTGATGAGCCAGCGCGGGCTCTCGGGCAGCCACGCGCGCATGAAGAAGATGACCAGGGCCAGGAGCGCTCCAATCAGAAACGCAAGCCGCCAACCGAGATCCGTGGGCAAGAGCGCCGGGTCGAGCAGGACGATGGAGCCGGCCGCACCCGCCGCCGCGCCTACCCAGAAGCTGCCGTTGATGACGAGGTCGGTCCAGCCGCGCACCCGCGCCGGCACCAGCTCCTGGATGGTGGAGTTGATGGCCGCATACTCGCCGCCGATGCCGGCACCCGTGAGGAAGCGAAAGAAGGCGAAGCTCCACACGTCCCAGGAGAACGCCGTCGCCGCGGTGGCGACCAGGTAGACGGCGAGCGTGATGAAGAACAGCTTCTTGCGCCCGAGCCGGTCGGTGAGCCAGCCGAAGAAGACGGCGCCCAGCACCGCGCCGGCCAGGTAGGCGCTGCCGACGAAGCCGATGTCGGTGCTGCTGAGCTGCAGCACCGGGCTTTGCCGGAGCGCGCCGGCCACCGAGCCCGCCAGTGTCACCTCCAGCCCGTCGAGGATCCAGGTGATGCCGAGCGCCACCACCACCAGCGTGTGAAACCGCCCCCAAGGCAGCCGGTCGAGCCGCGCCGGGATGTCGGTCTCGCAGACGGTGCCCACACCGGTCGAAGAAACGGACCTGCCTTGCGTTTGCGCAACTGCCATGCCCATCTCCCGCGGCTTCAACTCCACAGGCAACGCCTGCTGGAGCGGGGCGGTTCCGGTGCAGGCTCGACTGGGACGATCAGCCGATGCCCCACCATCCCAGGATGGCGCCCTGGATCAGCAGCACGCCCAGCCAATGGCCGCCGTCGATCAGCGTGAGGGCACGACGCTCGCCCTGGAAGGCATGGTTGACGGCCATGGTGGTGATGACGAAGCCGAGCCACAGGAAAAAGCCGGAGATGAGGCCGGAGCGGACCGACATCTCGGTGCCGCCGCGGGCGAGATGCAGGAGGATGCCGGCGAGCATCCAGGCCATGATCAGGAGGGCGACGAAGGAGAGAATGAAGGGGAGCGGGGACGATCCGGTCCTGGCCTTCGCTTCGGCCTCCGTGAGGCCGCGCGCCGCCAGCCATTGGCGGCTGAGCGCCATGTACCAGACGGCGCCGAAGGCGAAGCCGGCGATGGCGGCAATCAGGATGGGCCAGTAGTTGAGACTGCCGAGCATGGTAGCGCTCCTCCTGCTTTCGACTCGCCGGCATTGTAGCACCGGCGCCCGCAGCAGCCGTCACGCCAGTCGCCACACGGCCGTGCGCTTGATCTCCATGTCCTCCAGGTCGCGCGTCACTGGAACGGAGTATTCTGCGACCGGCTTGAAGCGGTCCTTGGGGAAATAGCTGCGGCGCGGGTCTCCGACCAGCACCCCGGCGCCCTGAGTGCGGGCCGCATCGAGGAAAGCGAGCACCCGCTCGGCCAGCGGGCGCTCGTAGAACAGGTCTCCGACCAGGATCAGATCGAACCCGACGGGTGGAGCGGCGAGGAGGTCGTCGGACGTCGCCTCAAGGGTGACGGCGTTGGCCTCGGCGTTGCGGGCGATGGCGGCCACGGCGAAGGGGTCGGTATCGGCGGCCAGCACGCGGGCGGCGCCGGCCTTCCGGGCGGCGATGCCGGCCAGCCCCGAGCCGGCGCCCAGGTCCAGCACACTGCGGCCCGCAGCCAGGGCCGAGTTGTCCAGGACGTAGCGGGCCAGCGCCTGTCCGCCGGCCCAGGCGAAGGCCCACCACGGCGGCGGCACGTTCAGACGCCCCAGCTCTTCCTCGGTCTGGCGCCAGATCGCCAGCGACTCCTCGGCAAGGTGCAGCCGCAGCTCCGGCACCAGGGGCACAGGCAGGAGCCTGGTGTTGGCCTTGATGAAGTCGGCGTGTCCCATGATGGCGGCACAGCGCCACGGCCGGGGCCGGCGCACAAGGGGAGGATTAACCAAGAGACGACCGGACTGCCCAATAGCCGGGCTGCGTGCCCTTCGCAAAGGCAAACAGAACCGGGCCGGCGCGGCGGAGCGCGCGATTCCTTGTCTTCGTCGGAGAGTTGCCCAAGATTTGCACTTGCGGTCTCGTGGGACGGCGTTGGAGCCGGCACGGGGACGATCGGCAGCGGTTGGGGATGGCATTGACCGCCTTCGACGAGATGCACGGCAACGGCGACGGGGTGCGCGAGCCCTACCGGTGGGTGCACCAGTGGCTGGAGAGCCAGCGGATCGAGGACCTGGCGCGCAAGCGCGGGGAGGCCGAGGCGCTGTTCCGGCGCACCGGCATCACGTTCGCGGTCTACGGCGAGGACGCCGCCACCGAGCGGCTGATCCCGTTCGACATCGTCCCGCGCATCCTGAGCGCGGCCGAGTGGCGCCGCCTGGCGGCCGGCATCGAGCAGCGCGTGCGCGCCCTCAACGCCTTCGTCTACGACATCTATCACCGCCAGGAGATTATTCGCGCCGGGCGCATCCCCGAGGACCTCGTCATCCAGAACGCGGCGTTTCTCCCCGAGATGATGTGCGTGGAGCCGCCGCGCGGGGTCTACGCCCATATCATCGGCATCGACATCGTGCGGACGGCCGAGAACGAGTTCTTCGTGCTGGAGGACAACACGCGCACACCCTCCGGGGTCTCCTACATGCTGGAGAACCGGGAGACCATGATGCACATGTTCCCCGAGCTGTTCGCCCGCAACCGCGTGGCGGCGGTGGAGGACTATCCCGACAACCTGCGCCTGACGCTGGAGAGCGTGGCGCCATCGAACCTCGACCGGGAGCCCACCGTGGTGGTGCTGACGCCCGGCATCTTCAACAGCGCCTATTTCGAGCACTCGTTCCTGGCCGACCAGATGGGCGTGGAGCTGGTTGAGGGCCAGGACCTGGTGGTGGCCGACGGCGCCCTCAAGATGAAAACTACGCAGGGGCTAAAGCAGGTCGATGTGGTTTACCGGCGCGTGGACGATGCGTTCCTCGACCCGTTGGTGTTCCGGCGGGACTCCGTGCTCGGCGTGCCGGGCCTGTTCGACGTGTACCGCGCCGGGCGGCTCAGCATCGTCAACGCCCCCGGCGCCGGCATCGCCGACGACAAATCGATCTATACGTATATGCCGGCCATCGTCGAGTTCTACACCGGCCGGCCGCCGATCCTGAAGAACGTGCCGACCTATGTCTGCCGCAAGCCGGACGACCTCGCCTACGTGCTGGAGCACCTGCCCGAGCTGGTGGTGAAGCAGGTGCACGGCTCGGGCGGCTACGGCATGCTGGTGGGGCCTGCCGCCACCCGCGACGAGATCGAGATGTTCCGGATGCTGGTGAAAGCCCGCCCCGACCGCTACATCGCGCAGCCGACTCTGGAGCTCTCCACCTGCCCGACGCTGGTCGACAAGGGGTTTGCCAGGCGGCACCTGGACCTGCGGCCCTTCGTATTGGTCGGCGACCGTGTGCGGCTGACGCCGGGAGGGCTGACGCGGGTGGCACTGCGCGAAGGCTCTCTGGTGGTGAACTCCAGCCAGGGTGGTGGAACGAAGGATACGTGGGTTCTGCAGGAGTAGGACGATGCGGGTGAGGCAAGCGCTGCGCGGATCCCCTCTCCCCGCTTGCGGGGAGAGGGCTAGGGTGAGGGGCAGCCACAAGCGAAAGCCTCTCCACGAGGGCCTTAGAGAACTCGTCTCAATCGGCGTGGGGGACGCGCCGTCGAGACCCACCTTTGAAAGGGTGGAGCCCTGGGCTGCCTCTCACCCCGATCCTCTCCCCGTCGCCCTCGGGGCTCATGTGGCGACCTCAGGCTCGTTGATGGCCCGAGGGCGACGGGGAGAGGGGGACCGTGCGGAGAGGCCGCCGTGCTAGGGCGCACCGCCAACGACCTGTTCTGGATGTCGCGCTGTATCGAGCGGGCGGAGAATACGGCGCGTCTGCTTGAGGTGGGCTATCGCATCGCGCTCTTGCCGCGCGAGGGGCACGGGCAGAACGAGGAGTGGCGATCCACCCTACGCAGCGCCGGGTGCGAGCAGGGCTACCTCGCCAAGCACGGCAGCTACGATGCCAGCCACGTGGTCAACTACGTGCTGTTCGACCCGGCCAATCCGTCGAGCGTCTATTCCTGCCTCGCCACCGCACGCCGCAACGCCCGCGCCCAGCGCACCGCTCTCACCCGCGAGATGTGGGAGAGCCTCAACGCGGCCTGGCTGGAGTTCTCCGCCATCGATGCCGACGCGCTGGCAGCCAACGCCCTGCCGCCGCTGCTCGACTGGATCAAGGAACGCTCCGCCATGTTCCGCGGCGCTCTGCTCAACACGATCCTGCGCAACGACACCTTCTCGTTCTGCCAGCTCGGCACCTTCCTGGAGCGGGCCGACAACACCGCCCGCATCCTGGACGTGAAGTATTACGTGCTCCTGCCCCATAACGAGCTGGTGGGCAGCGAGGTCGACAACGTGCAGTGGGGGGCGATCCTGCGCTCGGTGTCGGCCCACCGCAGCTACCGCTGGGTCTACAAGGACAGCTACAAGCCCTGGCGCATTGCCGACTACCTGATCCTGAACCGGCAGATGCCGCGCTCCCTGCGCTCCAGCTACGAGGAGATCGTGCTCGCCCTGGCGGAACTGGGCCGGTACTACGGTGCCCCCGCCGCCGGCCCGCAGGGGCTGGCACGCGAGATCCTGGCCGGGCTCACCGAGGGTGACATGGACGCCATCTTCCAGTCCGGCCTGCACGAGTTCCTGGCCGGCTTCATCGCCCGCAACAACAGGCTGGGCTCGGAGATCTCCGCTGCCTACTACTTCACCGACACCGCGCTACCATGCTGATCAGCGTCCGCCACGTCACCCGCTACGTCTATACCGAGCCCGTCGGCTACACGGTGCAGAGCCTGCGGCTGACGCCCGCACCGTTCAAGGGCCAGCGCATCGCCGACTGGCAGGTGCGGGCATCGGGCTGCCCCAGGCCGCTGGAGTTCCGCGACGGGTTCGGCAACACCGTGCAGCTCATCACCGTGAGCACCCCTCATAGCGAGCTCACCATCGAGGCCGCCGGCACCGTCGAGACGGAGGACTGCAACGGCATCGTTGCGGGCCTCACGAAGGCGATCCCCCCGCGCGTGTTCCTGAAAGAGACGCCGCAGACCCGCCCCGACGCCGCCATCCGGGCGCTGGCGCAGTCGGTCGGCAGCTCCGGCGCCATCGAGCGGCTGCACGCGCTGGTGGCGGCGGTGCGCGACAGGGTCGAGTACGTGATGGGCGCCACCGATGCCCACACGGGCGCCGCCGAGGCGCTCAGCGACGGCAAGGGGGTGTGCCAGGACCACGCCCACATCTTCATCTCCGCCGCCCGCACGCTGGGCATCCCCGCCCGCTACGTCACCGGCTATCTGGTTATCGACGGCTCGGATCCCGCGAGCGCCAATCACGCCTGGGCGGAGGCCTACGTCGAGGCGCTGGGGTGGGTGGGGTTCGACATTGCCAACCGCATCTGCACCACCGACCGCTACGTGCGGCTCGCCTGCGGCCTGGACGCCGGCTATGCGGCGCCCATCGTGGGCTCGCGCCGGGGCGGTGCCGGAGAGGTTCTCGACGTGTCCGTCGCCGTGCAGCAACAGAGCGCCCAGCAGTGAGCGGGGTCTCCGCCACCTGGTCCGAGGCACTACGCTCGGCGTTCGCCGGCATCGAGGAGTTCAAGGTGTGAGTGCGAAACTTGTTGTTGGAGGTTAGAAGTGACACGTGCAGATATCGGCGCTATGAGAAGCTGTTATTCGCTTGTCCGGGAGCAAGCTCATGATATCGAAAAGGCTGGAGACAGTCCTCGAAGCAGTGAAAGCTTGGCCGCTTGAGCGTCAGGATGCGGCAGCTGAAGTGCTTGAGCACATGAATCGGCTCGCCTCCGCGGCTTACAAGCTCAGCGATGAGGAGCGCGCCGACCTTGAGGAAGCGCTGGCCGAGGCTCGCCGTGGCGAGTTCGCCAGTGACGCCGAGGTAGCCGCTATGTTCGCTCGGCATGGGCTGTGAAGATCCGTTACACGGCCAAAGCGCTCAGACAGCTCGACGAAATCTTCTCCTACATTGCAGAACGTAATCCAAGCGCCGCCAGGCGCGTGAAGGCCCGGATCAAAGGAGCCATCAAGAGGCTCAACCGGCATCCCTACAGCGCCCGCCCTACGGAGCGCCCAGGTATTCGTGTCCTGCCCATCGTACGCTATCGCTACCTGGTCTTCTACACCGTAGACGAAGCCACCAAGGAAGTGCACATCCTCCGGGTTCGCCACAGTTCGCAAGATCCTGCCCAGCATCTCAACTAAGGATACCAGGATGGCGCGCGGGCTTCCTGTCACGCCCTCGCGTACCGCGGCAGGCTCGGGTTGAGGGCGACTGCGAGGGGGATGGTGGCGAGCACGGCGGCGGCGATGGCGGCGACAGTGAGGGGCACGCCGATCGCATCGCCGACGAGGCCCGCGAGCGGCGGCGCGACAGCCGAGCCGCCGATCACGCCGGTGTAGAAGATGCCGAACGCGCGGGCGCGCGCTGCGGGGGCGACCACCTCCGGGACGGTGCCGTAGAGCACGGACGAGGTGCCGTTCAGCGCGACGCCGACGGCGGGTAGAACGACGAGCGAAGCCGGCAGGGACAGCGGCAGCAGCGCCAGCATGCCAAGCGCGGTGAGGCCCTCGGTGAGCAGCACCGTCCGGAGCACGCCGAGGCGGGCGCCGAGCCAGCCGCACACCAGCTTTCCGGCAGCACCGCCGGCCAGCACCAGCGAGAGGGCAACGGCGATGGTCGTGAGCGATGCCCCCTTGGCCTGCAGCAGGAACGGCAGGAAGGTGAGGAAGCCGCTGCGGGTGGCATTGTCGAGAGTGCCGATGGCCAGGAGCAGGTTGAAGCTGCGCGAGCGCAGGGGCGTGACGGCACCGGGCGAGGCGGCGCTCTCCTCTGCTGGCCGGCGCTCCTGCGGCGCCGTGGCGGCGCGCGCCTGTGCCGGTGCGAAGGCGACGACCAGCGCCGCGACGGCGAGGCCCAGGCCACCCACCACCCACAGCGCCGGCCGCCAGGCCATCAACGCGAACAGGCCTGCAGCCAACATCGGCATGGCCACCTTGCCGAGGTCGCCGGTGAAGTTGTAGACGCCCAGCGCCGTGCGCGAGCGGGCGCCCTGGAAGGCGCGCGCCACGATGCTCGCGGCAATCGGATGCTGCACGCTGGCGCCGATGCCGCCGAGGACGAGGGCCGCCGCCAGGCCGACGATGCCGGCGGAGGCGCCGGCGAGCAGGAAGCAGGAGGCCGCCAGCATGGTGCCTCCGGCCAGCACGCAGGTCGGACCGATGCGCTCGGCCAGCAGCGACGCCGGCACCTGCAGGGTGGCCATCACCGCCACGTAGCAGGACTTCAGCATGCCCACCTGGGCGTAGCCCAGCCCGAACTCCGCCTGCCAGATGGGGAGCAGCAGGTAGAGCAGGTCGGTGTAGCCATCGTGCACCACATGCGCCACCCCGGCCACGCCGAGCGCGCGCCGCTCGTCCGCGCGCGAAGGCGCAGCGCCGCCAACGTCCGGTGTGAGGGCCACCATCGCCTACCGCCTCCCTTTGCCGGGATGCCGCGCCCACAGGTCCGGCCGGCGCTCCCGTGTCAGCCGCTCCGCCTCCGCGCGCCGCCACTCGGCGATGCGCTTGTGGTCGCCGGAGAGGAGCACCTCGGGGATGGCGAGGCCCTCCCAGTCGCGCGGGCGGGTGTAGTGAGGATACTCCAGCAGGCCGGCCTCGAAGCTCTCCTCGGCGAGCGAGGCTGCCTTGCCGACCACGCCGGGGAGCAGCCGCACCACGGCGTCGATCAGCACCATGGCGGCCAGCTCTCCGCCCGAGAGCACGTAGTCGCCGATCGACACCTCGCGCAAGGCGCGGGCCTCGATGACGCGCTGGTCGAGTCCCTCGAAGCGGCCAGCCAGCAGGATGACGCCGGGGGCCGCAGCGAGCTCGCGTACCAGCGCCTGAGTGAGTGGCTCACCGCGCGGGGAGAGGTAGACCGCCTGCGCTCCGTCTGAGGTTCGCTCCCGCGCCGCATCCAGCGCCGCCGCCACCACGTCGGCGCGCAGCACCATGCCGGCCCCGCCGCCGGCCGGCGTATCGTCCACTTGGCGGTGGCGGCCGATGCCGAGGTCGCGCAGGGCGACGGTGTCGAGGCTCCACAGCCCGCGCTTCAGGGCATCCCCCGCCAACGATGCGGCGAGCGGGCCGGGGAACAGCTCGGGGAACAACGTCACCACGGTGGCGCGCCAGGGAGGGAGCGATGCGGCGGGCTCGGACAACGGATCGCAATCCTCGCTGTTGGCGTGAAGGGGCTGCAGCGGCTTCGCCGGTCCGTGCAGGCATTGGCCCGGTTTTGCCCCACCGCGGCGAGCGATGCAAACGCGACCCGTGCCGGCGCCGTGCCACGAAAGGCGAGGGACAGGGTGAAACCGGGTCAGCTTGTCCGCAGAAGCCGCCGTCTTGCAGGCGACGTCTCCCAGGCCTCGCGAGACAGCGCCCATTCCACCTCCTGCCAGCCCCGCGCCCTCATCCATGCCGGGCCCTCGCGCCGGCCAACGATGACGGCACCGAACCATCGGGCGAGTCTGTCGACACGGCGGTTCCCACTCGCCGTGTCGCCCGTGACGGTATGAAGTCCCAACATGGAAAAGCTGTACTCTACGAGAGCGCCTGCCACCTCGATTGCCGCGCCATGCCGCCCCCAGTCATCGGGTGTCAGCTCCAGACCGAGCACGGCCGTTCCTTCCAGCCTCCCGGCATGACGAAGGCCCGCACAGCCACACAGCCGCGAGGTTGTCCGCTCGAAAATCCCGATCTGGAAATTCTGGCGTGGATCCTCCCGCCGCCAGGCGCCGAACAGATCGAACAGTCCGTTCGCACGCCCCGGATCGGAGCCGATCTGATCGTAGAGGGCCTGGTATCTCGGGTCCATCTGATAGTCGACGAAAGCCCGACGATCTGCGTCCGTGAAGTCGCGCAGCACGAAGCGAGGGGTTGCGATCTGCATGTCGGTCGGCTCGCACAGCTCTTGACGGCTCGACAGGCAAGGCCTCCACCGGCCGGCAGGCCCCAATCCATCTACGCCTTCGGCCCTGCGGCCCGCGCCAGGGCATACACCGCGCGGCTCGCCGGCACCGGCTCGCCGAGTTTCTCAGCCAGCTCCACCACGACGCCCAGGAGGCCCTCCACCTCGAGGGGGCGGCCGGCCTCGGCGTCCACCAGCATGGAGGTGCGGAAGTCGCCGAGCTTGCGCGCCACGTCGAGGCGCTCGTCCACGCTCATGGGCAGCCTGAGGCCGAGGCACTCGCCGACCCGGGCGAACTCTTGCATCAGGGTGCGCAACAGCTCGGACAGGCAGGGATCGGCGAACAGGCCGTGCGACGAGCGGCGCACGATGGCGCTCACCGGGTTCATGCTGGCGTTGCCCCACAGCTTGGCCCAGATCTCGGTGCGGATCTCGGACGTGACGGGGCACGCTACACCGCCAGCCTCGGCGAGACGCGCGAGCTCAGCGAGTGCCGGAGACGTGCCGCCTTCCGGCTCGCCCAGGATCAGGCGGTCGGCGGCGACCACGCGGACGACGCCCGGCGCCTCCACCCGGGTTGAGGCGTGCACCACCGCCCCCGCCGGGCGCACCTCGGCGAGCAGCGCCGCTGCCCGGCCGCCGGGGTCGATGCTATCGAGCCGGGCGCCCAGCAGCGGCCCGTCGAGGCCGTTGACGAACCACCAGGGCAGGCCGTTCATGGCCGTGACCAGCAGCGGCCCATCTTGCATTCCTGGGCGCAGCGCCGGTGCCGCGGCTGCCGCGGCCTCGGCGAAGGCGTAGGTCTTCACGGCCACCACGACGGAGTCGGGCTTCGGCAAGTCCTCGGCGCGGTCAGAGGCGGGGAGGGCGAACGCCTGGACCTGCTTGCCCTCCATGAGCAACAGCCCGCGTTCCCGGACGGCCTGCAGTGTGGCGCCGCGTGCCAGCAGAGCCACCTCGGCGCCGCCCCTCGCCAGCGCTCCGGCGAGCCAGCCGCCGACTGCACCAGCTCCGATCACGAGCACACGCATGGCATGGCATCCAACGAACCCGCCGCCCTTTCGTCGCATGATATAGCAGCAGGCGCGGAAACGGAGCCGCCAATTCGGCGCCAATGCGGCATGAACCAAAGCCTGGAGTCGAGCGACAGAGGATCGGAAGGACCGAACCAAAGGGAGGATGCAATGTTGAGAGGTACTGCCGTCGCCGCCGCTCTCGCCATCGCCGCCGTCGCGGCTGCCCAAAGCCCGGCTGCGCTGGCCGAGGCTCCGAAGTGCACGAACAAGGCAAACAAGCACGTCGCGTGCACCGACAAGCTCAAGGCGAAAACGCCGAGGCGAAGAGGCGGCGACGTCGATGGGCGCGACTTCCTCATTTGGAAGCGTGCCAACTGACAAGGACGGGCCGACCCGCAGGGAAAGCCGAGCCGATGGCGGCACTGCGGGTCGGCCGCGCATCCTTGGTCAGCATCTATACGACGGGTCGATGCGGTCGATATGGCGGATCAGGGCGTTGAACACGTCCACGCCGGCGCCGAACTTGGGGTCGAACTGCAGGGACACCCGTGTGCACTGCTCCAGCACCGGCTTGGGGATCTCGATCAGCTCGTCCCTGAGCCCCTGAGCCGCCACCTGGATCTCGCAGGCGCGCTGCACCGTCCACAGGTGGGCGAAGGCCTGCGGCAGCGTCTCGCCCCAGGCGAGCAGGCCATGGTTGCGCAGGACCAGGATCGGCTTGCCGTCGAGCGACTTCAGCATGCGCGGCCCCTCGTCGGGGTTCACCGTGATGCCCTCGAAGTCGTGGTAGGCGACCTTGCCGTAGACCTGGGCCGAGTAGAAGTTGGTCATGGACAGGCCGCCCTTGGTGCAGGCCGCCGCCAGGCCCGCCGTGGTGTGGGTGTGCATGACGCAGTGGGCGGCCTCGATGTGACGGTGGATGGTGGCGTGCGGCGCCAACCCGGCCGGGTTGATGGGCCAGCGGCTGTCGGAGAGGATGTTGCCGTCGAGGTCGATCTTGACGAGGTTCGAGGCCGTCACCTCGCTATAGTGCAGGCCGAACGGGTTGATGAGCAGGTGCCGCTCCGGTCCCGGCACCCTGAGCGTGATGTGGTTGTAGATCATCTCGGTCCAGCCGAGGTGGGCGAACACCCGGTAGCAGGCGGCGAGCAGCACCCGCGCCTCCCATTCTTCGCGCGCCATGCCCGCAGGCACGGCCGAGCCGTAGTCGATGGCGATCTTCGGGATGCCCATGGCGCTGCTCCTCGGGATGCGTTCAGCCTTTGGCGACATCCTATCGCGGCCCGCGCCTGGGCGTCACGCCGCC
Source organism: Hyphomicrobiaceae bacterium (assembly GCA_044868325.1). GTDB lineage: Bacteria > Pseudomonadota > Alphaproteobacteria > Rhizobiales > Hyphomicrobiaceae > AWTP1-13. The sequence continues at coordinate 3,553 of JBIOWI010000074.1, read as the reverse complement.
GCACGTGCGATGGGTCCATCCAGACCAGTGCCTTGCATGGTATGGAGCCGGTCGGGGGGACGTGCCCGTTGACGATTTCCTCGCAAAGGAGTGCAAGGATGGCCCGAGAACGGAGGCCCGACGATGCATAGCGAGACACTGGGACGCCGGCAGCACAGCCATGTCTTCCTCGGTCCTCGGCACGAGGAGAACGAGCGCCGGACCTGGGCGGTGGTGGGGCTGACCGCAGCCATGATGATCGCCGAGATCGTCGGCGGCGCGATCTTCGGCTCCATGGCGCTGGTCGCCGACGGCTGGCACATGGCGACCCACGCCGGCGCGCTCGCCATGGCCGCGCTGGCGTACCGCTTCGCGCGCCGCCACGCCGAGGACGAGCGCTTCGGCTTCGGCACGGGCAAGTTCGGCGACCTCGCCGGCTACTCCAGCGCCATGATCCTGGCGATGATTGGGCTGCTGGTCGGCTACGAGTCTGCCGTTCGGCTCTTCAACCCGGTGTCGATCGACTTCGATCAGGCGATTGCAATTGCGGTGGTCGGCCTGGCCGTGAACCTTGCCAGCGCCTGGCTGCTGCGCGCAGAGCCGTCGCACAGCCACCATCATCACCACGATCACAACCTGCGCGCCGCCTACGCGCACGTCCTGGCCGATGCGCTGACCTCGGTACTGGCCATTGCCGCCCTGCTGGCTGGCCGCTTCTTCGGCTGGGCCTGGATGGACCCAGTCATGGGGCTGGTCGGCGCCGTCATCATCGCCCATTGGGCCTTTGGCCTGCTGCGCTCGTCCGGCGCCGTCCTGCTCGATACGGTGCCCTGCGAGCGGCTTGCAGCGCAGGTGAAGGGGCGCCTGGAGCAGGGCACCGATAGGGTCGCCGACCTGCACCTCTGGCGCCTGGGCCCTGGCCATCTCGGCGTGGTGGCCTCGATCGTGGCGGAGACCCCGCAGCCGCCGGACGCCTACAAGGCGCGGCTCGCCGGCGTGGCCGGCCTCTCGCACGTGACCATCGAGGTGCACGCCTGCCCGCATGGCACGCGAGCGGCATCCGCCTCGGTTGCATCGGCCGTTCCGGCTCACGGATAGCTCTAGCCCAGCTTGATTCCAACGAGTTGATGCAGATGCGTCAGGTTTTCGTGAAGCCGATTCGGCAGTCGGCAGTCGGGCGTCGGCAATCGCAACAAGAGAGCAAGCGGCGAAAGGATCGTCTACCCCGACTGCCGACCCCCGACAAGACAAGGCTCTCGGTCTGAGGCAGAGCCTCGTTAGTGGTCGCCACTCACCATTCGCGAATGCCGAACGCCTCTCGGAGGCTGCGCCGCCCGTTGGGCGTGACGGCCACGGCGCGTGTGCCCTCGATGCGGCGCACCCAGCCCTTGTCGAAGCAATGGGTGCACAGCGCTGCGCCCACCGCACCGGCGAGATGCGGCCGGCGCTCGCTCCAATCGAGGCACGGGCGACACATGACGCGTCTGGTGCGTCCGGGCGAGCCGGCGAGGGCGCCCGGGTCGATGCCGAGGCGACGGAGGAGCTCGGCCCCAGGGTCGGTCAACAAGCCGGCGTCGCTGTCGAGCTCGACGTAGCCCCGGCCGACCATGGCGTCGGCCAGCGCCACCCCGAGCCGGCCCGCGAGATGGTCGTAGCAGGTGCGGGCGGCCCTCAGCGAGGCCTCGCGCGGGCCGACGACGATGCGGCGTGCCGGCTCCAGATCCGCCGCCACCTGCATGATGCTCTCCATCATGCGGGCCACAGCCGACGAGGCGAGGCGGTGATAGCGATGCCGGCCCTGGCTCTGGACGACGAGCAGCCCCGCCGCGGTCATCTTGGCCAAGTGGCCGCTCGCCGTCTGCGGCGCGATGCCCGCAGCCCGCGCCAGCTCCGAGGCCGTGAGCGCCCGGCCGTCCATCAGGGCATGCAGCATGCTCGCGCGGGCGGGATCGCCCGCCAGCGCGGCGACCTCTGCGAACCTGGCATGGCTGGCCATCGTCGGCACCCTCGGCACGTGCGGCCCGAGCGTACCGCTCGCCGCCACCCGACGCTTCGGCCCTCACCGTAGCATTCTCCGCCGCAGACGGGCAGCGTCCGGGCATGGGCGCAGCAACACGATCGAGCGGGTTCTATGGGTGGCGCGTGGTCAACGGCGCGTTCGTCCTGGCCGCCTTCGGCTGGGGCGTCGGGTTCTACGGCCCGCCCGTGTTTCTGAGCACCGTAAGGGAGGCAACGGGCTGGCCGCTCGCCCTGATCTCGGCCGCCGTGACCGTGCACTTCCTGGCCGGGGCCGTCACAAGCGCCAATCTCCCGACGCTGCACCGGCGGTTCGGCGCTCCGCGCGTGACCAAGGCGGCGGCGCTCTGTCTCGGCAGTGGTGCGCTGGGTTGGGGGGTAGCAGCGGCGCCGTGGCAGCTCTTTGTGGCCGCCGTCATCGGCGGTGCGGGATGGGGCGGGATGAGCGCCTCCGCCCTCAACGTCATCGTTTCGCCGTGGTTCGTGCGCGCCCGTCCCTCCGCACTGGCGATAGCCTACAACGGCGGCAGCGTCGGCGGCATCGTCTTCTCGCCGCTCTGGGTGGCAGCGATTGCGGCGCTGGGATTCCCGGCCGCGGCAGCATCGGTCGGGCTGCTCATGGTCCTCGTCATGTGGGGGCTCGCCGACCGGCTGCTGTTCCGGTCGCCGCAGGCGATGCGCCTGGCGCCCGATGGCGATGCGCCGGGCGTGCCCTCGGCGTCCTTCGCGTCACCGGCAGCGGGTCCGCTGCCCGGTCGCCTGCTATGGCGCGATATCAGGTTCATCACGCTGTGCGCGGGCATGGCCCTCGGCCTCTTCGCTCAGATCGGTCTGACCTCGCACCTCTTCTCGCTGCTGGCGCCAACTCTCGGCGCGCAGCAGGCCGGGCTGGCGATGGGCCTCGTCACGGTGATGGCGATTGCCGGCCGCACCGTCCTGGGCTGGGCCATGCCCTTGGGGGCCGATCGGCGGCTGATTGCCTGTGCCAGCACTGCGGCTCAGCTCGCCGGCTCGATTGCCTTCGTCTGCGCGGGAGGAACCGGCATACCGCTGCTGATGCTGGGCGTCGTGCTGTTCGGGGTGGGCTTCGGCAACGCGACGTCGCTGCCGCCGCTCATTGCCCAGGTCGAATTCGCCAGGGATGACGTGCAGCGGGCCGTGGCTCTGGCGGTTGGCATCTCGCAGGCGACCTATGCCTTCGCGCCGGCGATCTTTGGCCTGCTGCGACACATGGCTTCCGTGGCCGGAGGGCCGGACAATGGCACGCTTGTGTTTGTGACCGCCGCACTTGTCCAGGCGCTGGCGATGGCCGCGTTTCTGGCGGGCAGGGCGGAGCGGCGTAGGTTGGGTTAGGCCCGAAGGGCCGTAACCCAACACGGCAGGCGAGTCCGTCGTGGTAGATTCTGCCGACGCAGCGACGCGGTCGAGCCCGTCGTGATCGCGGTAGGGACGTGAGTTACCTCACGCCCCCCGCACAGATCCGTACGTGCCCAATTAAGGCATACGGCTCCCACCTCGGGTATTTGGCGGCAAAGCGGATGCTCGGCCATGGGTGTCG
>JBIOWI010000073.1:0-14651 GCA_044868325.1 Hyphomicrobiaceae bacterium | reverse complement strand
CCTCGCCACAGTCGTCCCGAGGGGCGACGGGGAGAGGGGCAGCAAAAGGCTCCAACCTCTCAACGGCTTGGTTGCGGCCGGACCAAGACTTCGTGGCCCGCGTGGAGAGGCTCTCGCCTGGGGCTGCCCCTCACCCCAACCCTCTCCCCGCGCTACGGAGTGCGCGGCGAGGCCGGAGTTGCGCGGGGAGAGGGAGAATGTCTCGGAGAGAGGGACATCTCGGCGCCTGCCGCACGCGTTTCGTGTCGGATCGCGAGGCCTGCCGCGGCCAAGAGCGCAGCCGCCACAGCTGCGCCATGGTTGTTGTGTGCTTGTGGACAAGCGACACCGTCGCACCGGCGGGGGGGTAAGCCGGCCTGCAGAATCGCGCACACTGCGCCCCGCTTTCGCGCCAACAAGGGAGAGCCCGACGTGAGTGCCCATCGCCGTCCTATGACTCATGCGGCCGCTATCCTGGCCCTGGCGTTGGGCGTGTCGGGGTGGCCGGTCTCGGAGCAGCGGGTCGAGGCGCAGGCCGCGGGCCGCACGGCTGCTGCCAAATCGCCGGTCAAGCCTCCGGATAAGCCGCCGGCCCAATCGCCGGCCCAATCGCCGGCCAAGTCGGATGAGGGAGGCGGCTCGTCGTCCAGGAGCAGCGGGCAAGGCATCGTCGTCATCGTCAACGACGATGCCATCACGGCCTACGAGATCGAGCAGCGGGCGCGCTTCCTGGGGCTCAGCACCAACCTCGGCCCGCAGGCCAAGGAGGCCTTCCAGAGGCTCGTCAAGTCGGACAGCACGGAGCAGCAGATCAAGGCGCTGCAGCAGGACGTGATCCGCTCCAATCCCGGCAAGTCGCGCGAGCAGCTCATTGCCATCTTCCAGGAGCGCCAGAAGGAGCTCGGCACGGCCCTGCAGAAGCAGGCGCTGGAGAGTGCCCGCTCCGCCCTTATGCCCAAGCTCAGGAAGGACGCGAAGGAGGAGCTGATCGAGGATCGCCTCAAGCTGCAGGCCGCCAAGAAGCTCGGCATCGAGGTCGGCGACCAGGATATCAAGCAGCTCCTGTCGGAGCTGGCGGGCCGCAACAAGATGACCTACGACCAGTTCGCCCAGCATCTCAAGGGCACGGGCGTGGACATTACGACCATGGGCGAGAGGTTCCGCGCCCAGAAGGCCTGGCGCGACCTGATCGGACGGCGCTACGCGGCCCAGGTCTCGGTGACGCAGCGCGACGTCGACCGCGTGCTGTCGGCCGCGGCCGTCGAGGCCGGCGCGGACACCGTCGAGTTGCAGGTCCAGCGCCTCTCACTGGCCCTGGCGGGCAAGATCGACCAGCCGGCGATGACCAAGCGCTACGCGGAGGCGGAATCGCTGCGCCGCCGCTACAGCGGCTGCAAGAGCATGGCAGAGCTTGCGAAGGGCGCGCCCGACACCAGATTCGAGGACATGAAGTACGTCAAGCCGGGCTCCATCGCCGAGCCGATGCGGTCCATGCTGCTGAGCGCCAAGGACGACGACATGCTGCCGCCCGTCACCACGGCGGCAGGCGTCGAGCTCTACGCCGTCTGCGGACGGCGGTCGCTCAGCGGCAACGAGGAACGCCGCAGCCAAGCCATGGCCCAGCTGCAGTCCAAGGAGCTCGACGTGCTGGCCCGGCGCCATCTGCGCAACCTCCGGCAGGAGGCCAATATCGAGTATAAGTGAGTGATGCGCCTGCCTTCCACCGCCGGTCCCCTTCGGACACGGACACCTCCACCGCCCATCGCCGTGACGTTGGGCGATCCGGGAGGAATCGGGCCGGACATCACCCTTCTCAGCTGGCAGGCCCGCGAGGCCCACGGACTGTTGCCGTTCGCGGTCTACGGCAGCGAGGACGTCCTCAGGAGCCGGGCGCGCGCGCTCCACCTCGATGTGCCGGTCGTCTCGATCGGCCACATTGCGGAGGCCGCCCAATGCTTCGCGGGCGCGCTGCCCGTCGTGCGGCCCGCGGCGAGGGCGGGCGCACGGGCGGCGCCGGACGGGGATGCGGCGATCGTCGCCGCCATCGAGGACGCGACCTCTGTGGCGCTGTCGGGTGAGGCCCTCGCGCTCGTCACCAACCCCATCGCCAAGAAGTCGCTCAGGTCCATCCCGCTCGACTATCCTGGCCACACCGCGTTTCTCGGCCAGCTGGCCGCCCGGCACACGGGAGACACCACGATCCGCCCCGTCATGATGCTGGCCGCGCCGGAGCTGCGCGTGGTGCCCGCGACCGTGCACGTTCCGCTCTCGGCCGTGCCGCGGCGACTCACCCGCGCGCTGATCGTCGAGACCGGTCGCATCGTCGCCCGCGCCCTGGTGCAGGACTTCGGCGTGCCGGCCCCGCGGCTCGCCGTGGCCGGCCTCAACCCGCACGCCGGCGAGGACGGGATGATCGGTACGGAGGAGGCGGAGATCATCGCGCCCGCCATCGCCGAGCTCAGGAGCGCGGGCCTCGCCGTCACCGGCCCGCACTCGGCCGATTCGCTGTTCCACGTGGAGGCGCGCCGCGGCTACGACGCCGCCATCGCCATGTATCACGACCAGGCGCTGATCCCGCTCAAGACGCTCGCCTTCGACCGCGGCGTCAACGTCACCCTAGGCCTGCCCTTCGTGCGCACCTCGCCGGACCACGGCACCGCCTACGCCCTGGCCGGCACCGGGCGGGCGCGACCGGACAGTCTGATCGCGGCGCTGCAGCTGGCCGCCGAGCTAGGCCAGCGGCGCATCGAGGGAGTAGGGAGTAGGAAATAGGGAGTAGGGATCCGCGATCTGATCTCCCTACTCCCTATTCCCTATTCCCCATGCCTGTGCCCAATGGTCGCCATGAGCAACGATGCCACCCCCGATGGCCTGCCCTCCCTGGGCAGCGTGGTGAGGAGTCTGGGCCTGTCCGCGCGCAAGAGCCTCGGCCAGCATTTCATCCTGGACCTCAACCTCACCCGCCGCATCGCCCGGGCGGCCGGCCCCCTGGAGGGAAGGGCGGTGGTGGAGGTCGGACCCGGCCCCGGCGGGCTCACGCGCGCCCTGCTGCTGGAAGGCGCCGCGCGGGTGGTCGCGGTGGAGCGCGACGAGCGGTGCCGGCCGGCGCTGGACGCCATCGCGGAACGCTGGCCGGGGCGGCTCGATGTGCACTATGCCGACGCCCTCGGCGCCGACTGGCGCAGCCTAGCCGCCGGCAGCGCCGCCAAAGCCGTGATCGTCGCCAATCTCCCCTATAACGTGGCCACGGTGCTGCTTGCGGGCTGGCTGGAGACCGAGCCCTGGCCGCCCTGGTTCGCCCGCATGGTGCTCATGTTCCAGCGCGAGGTGGCGGAGCGCATCGTGGCGGCGCCGGCCAGCGGCGCGTACGGCCGGCTCTCGGTGCTTGCGCAGTGGCGCACACGCGCGCGGCTCGTCTTCGCGCTGAAGCCGGAGGCGTTCACGCCGCCGCCGGCCGTGGCCTCCGCCGTGGTGGAGCTGACCCCGCTGGAGCGTCCGCTGCCGGAATGTCGGGTGGCGACGCTCTCCAGGGTGACGGCCGCCGCCTTCGGCCAGCGTCGCAAGATGCTGCGCCAGAGCCTGAAGCCGCTGCTGGCCGATCCGGAGCCCCTGCTGGCGGCCGTCGGCGTCAAGCCCACCGCCCGCGGCGAGACGCTCACCGTGCACGACTTCGGCCGGCTCGCCTACGCCCTGGAGCGCTGGCCGGTGCGATGATCGGTGCGCCGGTCCCAGGCTCTTCTGCCCCAGGGGCTGCACCCGCTGCTTGGAGGCGCCGGGCAACAATCGAGTTTCTCGCCTCTCGACCCAAACCGTGCCAGTTTCCTCGCCCGATCAGTCCTCTTGCTGGTCCTCTGGCACGTACATGACGGAGGCGCTGTTGTTGCGGCCCTGCTGGACCTTGATGCGCTTGTTCATGCGGGCGACCTCCAGCATCAGGCCCTGGTAGTGCTGCTTGCCGAGGTAAGCGTTGGGCCCCGCCTTCTTGAATCCCTTGATAAGTTGCAGCTCCTTCTCGATGTCCTTGCGGGGCACGTACTTCTGCGGCGTGCGGCTGGCGGCGCGCAGCACCGCGCGCTCCGCCTGGGCGAGCAGGTTGGGCGAAGGCCCGGCCTTGCCCTTGGCCTGGCTGGCCGTAGTGCCGGCGCCAGCCCCTGCCGGGGCGGCCTTGGCCCGAGCGGCGGCCGTCTTGCCGGCCAGGCCAAGGGCAAGGCGGGGGCTGTCATCCGGCGCCTTCCGCTGGACCAGCGTCCGCAGCCAGCCGCCCTCAGGCCGGGTGTAGCTGAACCCCTCGTTGATGAGCTCGCGCACCGGCACCACCAGGTCGGCATAGATGCTGAACGCCGTATGCGACACCATGGTCGCCTCGTTGACGAGGATGGCCGAGAGCTTCCGCTTCTCGGTGAGCCGCTGCAGCACGGGCACGAAATCGCTGTCGGTGGTGAAAAGGATGTACTCCTTGATGCTCGGCGCTTGCCAGCAGAAGTCGAGCACGTCGAGCGCCATGCGGATATCGGCGCCGTTCTTCATGGCCGAGAACTTCTCGCACAGCACCACCTCGAAGCCGGCGGCCTCGAAGGTGTCCCGGTGCTTCTCGGCGCTCGAGTTCCAGTAGACGCGCTTGGCCACCAGCCGGCGCTTGCGGCCTACCTCGTCGAACCTCCCGTCCTCGAGCCAGGCAATCATGGCGCGAAGTGCCGCAGGCGATGTCCTGGGACCGATATTCTCGAAATCGACGAACAAGGCGCTCCGCAGTTTGCTGCCCAACATCGGCCCTCCCTGCCTCGCCCTCCCCCGCGGCGAGGACGCCCCCAAGCTCCGGCACTCGAGTCGGCTCGAATCGGACGGTTGGAGGCCGTGCACTTCGTTGCGGCTCCCGTCGCGTGGCCGTCGCCCACGTCGAGCGGCGGCGCAATTTATCGCGCCGGGATCGCCCTGGAAAGCCGGGCCTTGCGCCGGAGATGGCGTCTGCGGTGTACCTGGGAGCCGCCACGCGCGTACGGCGGTGGAATGTCCTGTCGGACCCGGTGCGAGGGCCCCTTCAATCCAGCACGTTGCTCACCATGCCATCGGCAAGCTTGGGCTCGAACCAGGTGGACTTGGGCGGCATGATGGCGCCGGCGTCGGACACCGCCATCACGTCCTCGATCTGGGTGGGGTAGAGCGAGAAGGCCACGGCCATCTCGCCCAAGTCCACCCGCCGCGCCAGCTCGGGCAGCCCGCGTCCGCCACCGACGAAATCGATGCGCTTATCGGTGCGCTGGTCGGCGATGCCGAGGATGGGCTCGATCAGGTTGCGCGCGAGCAGCGAGACGGGCAGCCGCCCCACGGCGTCGCCCTCGGGCACCAGCTCCGGCCTGAGCCTCAGCAGATGCCAGCCGCCGGCGAGGTACATGCCGAGCTCGCGCGGCCCCGTCGGCCGCACCGGCGAGGCGGAGGACGACACGGCGAAGCGCTCGCCGATCTCGCTGAGCAGGACCTCGGGCGTGCGGCCGTTGAGATCCCGGACCACGCGGTTGTAGTCGAGGATTGACATGGAGTGGTGCGGGAAGATCACCGACAGGAAATAGCGGTGCGAGGCATCGCCAGGAGCGGTCGCGCCCCCGCGCGTCTGCGACACCCGCGCCGCCGCTGCCGAGCGGTGGTGCCCGTCGGCGATGTAGACCGCCGGCAGGGCCTCGAAGGCGTAGGTCAGCTCCTCGATGGGGGCGGCGTCGGAGATGACCCACAGCTCGTGCGTCACGTCGTCGTCGGCCGTGACGGCCACGTCGGGGTCGCGCTCGGTGGCGCGCTTCAAGAGCGTGTCGATCTCCGGCGCGTGCGGATACGCCATCATGACCGGGCCGGTCTGGGCGTTCAGCGCCTCGATCTGCCGCACCCGGTCGGTCTCCTTCACCGGCGTGGTCAGCTCGTGCCGGCGGATGCGGCCGTTCTCGTAGCCCGCCAGCGCTGCCACGCAGGCCAGTCCGGTCTGGCGGCGGCCTTGCCAGGACGTACGGTAGGCGTAGAAGTGCGGCCGGGAGTCGCGCTGCAGCACGCGCTCGGCGATCATGCGCTCCAGGTTCTCGGCCGCCTTGGCATAGACGGCGTCGCTGTAGGGGTCCATCCCCTCGGGCAGGTCGATCTCGGCCTTGGAGACGTGCAGGAAGCTCCACGGCTTGCCGCGCGTACGCTGGCGGGCCTCCGCGCTCGTCAGAACGTCGTAGGGCGGCGCCAGCACCTCGCGCGCGCGTGCCGGCACGGGACGCAGGGCGCGGAACGGCTTGATGAGCGTCAATTGCCCCTCCTATATCCTCGGTCGGACTCCCTTTAGGGGGAGTAGGCAGCGGACGCAATGCCCAGTTCGGGGGAGGGGTTGCGTCGAGGAACGCGCGTTTATAGCCGCGCCGCTCGACACGCTTGAGGTCCTTTTTGAAGGCCGTGGCAAGCCGAAGGGCCTTAAGCCGCCTTTCGCGTCTTGATGCGCGACTTGATCTCGGGCCAAGTTGTGCGCTGCGCCAGGCGAAGATCGTATTGGCTCTGCAGGTTCAGCCACATCTCGGCGCTTGTGCCAAAGTACTGTCCCAGTCGCAGTGCGGTATCGGCAGTAATCGCGCGATTGCCCTTGATGATGCCGGCAACGCGGCTCACGGGCACGTCGATCTCGCGCGCCAACTCGTTCTGGCTGATACCCAGAGGGCGCAGGAACTCTTCGAGCAGGATCTCGCCTGGAGAGATCGGTTCAAGGAGCCGTGCCATGGTCGTCACCTTCAGTGGTAGTCCACGATCTCGACGTCGTGGGCATCGCCATTCACCCAGCGGAAGCAAATCCGCCACTGCTTGTTGATCCGGATCGAATGCTGCCCCTTCCGGTTCCCCGCGAGCGCCTCCAGGCGGTTACCTGGAGGCACGCGCAGATCATTCAAGCTCGTTGCAGTATTCAACAGCGCCAGTTTGCGCCGTGCCTGCCGCTCGAAGGCCCGAAAACGCCTGACATCCTCGTCTCGGAAGAGGCGTTCGGTGTCCGAGTCGGCAAAGCCCCTGATCACGTCCCGATACTAGTCGGAAACATGGTATTCCGTCAAACAGAATGGCAGTGCCCGGCTTAATTCCGGCTCTTGTCCACCAGCGCGCGCTCCTTGATCCACGGCATCATCGCCCGCAGCCTGGCGCCCACCTCCTCGATGGGGTGTGCGTCGTTGAGACGGCGCGTGGCCTTGAAGCGCGGCAGGCCGGAGCGGAACTCCTGCATCCACAGGGACGTGAACTTGCCCGACTGGATGTCGGCCAGGATGCGCTTCATCTCGGCCTTGGTCTCGGGCGTCACGACGCGCGGGCCCGACACGTACTCGCCGAACTCGGCGGTGTTGGACACCGAGTAGTTCATGTTGGCGATGCCGCCCTCGTAGATCAGGTCGACGATCAGCTTCACTTCGTGGCAGCACTCGAAGTAGGCCATCTCCGGCGAGTAGCCGGCCTCCACCAGCGTCTCGTAGCCGGCGCGGATCAGTTCCACCAGGCCGCCGCACAGCACCGCCTGCTCGCCGAACAGGTCGGTCTCGCACTCCTCCTTGAAGGTTGTCTCGATGATGCCGGCGCGCCCGCCGCCGATGGCCGCGCCGTAGGAGAGGAACAGATCGTGCGCGTTGCCGCTCTTGTCCTGGTAGACGGCCATCAGGCAGGGCACGCCGGCGCCGCGCAGATACTCAGACCGCACCGTATGCCCCGGCCCCTTGGGGGCGATCATGCCCACGTCGAGGTCGGCGCGCGGCTCGATCAGGCTGAAGTGGACGTTGAGGCCGTGCGCGAACATCAGCGCCGCCCCGTTCTTCATGTTGGCGTGCAGGTGGTCCCGGTAGATGTCAGCCTGCAACTCGTCGGGGGTGAGCATCATGACGATGTCGGCCCACTTGGCGGCCTCGGCCACCTCCATCGTCTTGAGCTTCTCCTTCTCGGCCTTGGCCACGCCCGCCGAGCCCTTGCGCAGGGCCACCGCCACCTCCTTCACGCCGGAGTCCCGCAGGTTGAGCACGTGGGCATGGCCCTGGCTGCCGTAGCCGACCACGGCCACCTTCCTGCCCTTGATCAGGTTGATGTCGGCATCACGATCGTAATAGACGCGCATGGGCGGACTCCCCTTGGGCTTGGCTGACGCTTGACGGCGTGGGATGGGGCACACGCCTAGCCGTCCGGGCCTTGCCCCGCAAGGGAAAAGCCGCCGCGCCAAGGCACCTGCTTTGGCGTTGCCATTGGTGTAGACATAGTGTATACGTGCGCACAACGTAGTGACATTAAAGATCGGAGGGTGAAATGGCTGCCACAGCCAAGCGGGCGCGCCCGAAACACGAACGGGCCGGCACGACCACCATCAATTTGCGGGTTCCTCCGAAAACCCGCGACCTCATTGACGCGGCCGCCGCTGCGGTCGGGAAGTCGCGCACGGAGTTCATGCTGGATGTGACCCGCCAACACGCCATCGACGTGCTGCTGGACCAGCGCATCTTTGTTCTCGACGACGCTCAATTTGAAGCGTTCAACACGGTCCTGGCAAACCCGCCGCGCGCGAATGCGCAGCTCAAGCGGCTGTTTGCAAGCAAGTCCCCATGGGAGAGATAGCGCAGGCCGGGAAAGGGGAGCTGAGCGCTCCCATCCCAATCGCCCAGGCGCACGACGTGACCCGCTTTGACTGCGGCCGGATCGAGTTGGACGATTTTCTGCGCCACCGCGCGCTCAAGGCGGAGGGCAGGACGGCGCGTACGTACGTGGTATGCCAAGGTGATGCCGTGGTTGGATACTACGCGATCGCGATGGGCTCCGTGCAACGGCAACAAGCGCCGGGCAAGCTTCGCCGCAACGCGCCGGAGCAGGTGCCCGTGGCCATACTGGCGCGCATGGCAGTTGACGCGAGCCTCAAGGGTCATGGCCTCGGGCGTGCGCTCCTCAAGGACGCGCTGCAACGCATCGCTCAGGCGAGCACCATTATTGGCGCCCGTGCGGCACTCGTTCATGCGATCGACGAGGACGTCCTGCCCTTCTACTTGAAGTACGGCTTCGTCCAATACCCGGCGGACTCCCGCACACTGTTCCTGCCCATCGAGACCATCGCCGACGCCATGTGATGTCAGGCAATCGCCAACAGCGTTGGCACGGCGTAAAGACGAAAGCCCGTAGGGTCGTAGGGTGCAGCAGTCGGGGTCAGACCCTGCGGGTCTGACCCCATGGCACAATCTTCCAGGAATGCGCAGCATAAATTTTTTGCGCCGACCCAGCAGTGAGAGTTTGTCGGAACGGACAATATGGCAGCCCTACCGTGTTGCGCGGACGATTTAGAAAACATGAGGATGTGCCCTGGGGTCAGACCCGCAGGGTCTGACCCCATCGACCACTGCCTATACCGGTCGGCTCACTCCACGGTAGGCATCGACGGCGGCTCGCCCTAAACCGAAGTTCCCCGGGAGCCGATGACGTTTGTCCTTTTGCGTCAATCTGTTGAGATTGCAGCGAGGCGCGCGCGACTGGCTACACGGCAATGGCGGCGATCAGATCGAGGGCCTGCTGCTGCTTGGGCGTGGGGCGGGTGGTGAGCGTGAAGGTGGCCTCGCCGGGGCGGGCGCTCCTGGGCCGCATTGTGTTGCGCACGATGGTGGCCAGATGCGCCAGGAGGCGCGTGAAGCTCATCGCCGGCGTGCCGTCGGCGAGCGTGCGCGTGTGCACCTTGTCGAGCGCCGCCTGCGAGCGCTTTGCCGGGGCTACGGGGTCGGCGAGGCGCTGGGCGTCGGTGTCGGCTTCGTCCTTGAACGTGAGCGGCGCCCACGCCTCGATCATGTGCCACTGCACGTAATAGGCCAGCATGCTGAGGAAGATGTGGGCCTTGACGCGCGTCTCCAGACGGTGGCGGATCGGGCGCACCTGCAGGTCGATGCCCTTGAGCGTGCGGAAGGCGCGCTCGACCTCGGCCAGGCGCTTGTAGTTGAGCACCGCCTCCTGGTCGTTCATGGCGGCCGGCGCAGCGCTGGTGCGGATCACGTAGAGGCCGTCGAGCGCGGCCTCCGCCGCCACACTCGCCTCGTCGACCTTGAAGGTCAGCGCGGCCTCGCCGATAGCGATGTCGAAGTGCTTGGCCACCTTGTACTTGTTGGCCACCTGGCCGACGCGCATGCCGATCTTCGCCGCGCCCTTGAGCCGGCCGCCCGTCACCATCGCTACAACCTTGTCGAGTTCGCGCACCGTGGCCGCGATCAGGTCCTGGCGCTTCTCGGCCCTGAGCCTGGCGAGGGCGGGATTGCGGCAGGCGATCAGCCGCTCGCCGGGATAGTCCGCATGCGTGAAGCTGATCAGGTTGCGCTCGTCGAACAGGTCGAGCTGCAGGTGCCCGCCCTCGGCGAGATTGGCGATGGCGCCGTTCTTCAGTGCCGTGATCCAGTCGACGCCCTCCATTTGGCGCATGGCGTCGACCTGGATGCTCGAGATCATGCCGCGGTCGCCGACCATGACGAGCTTGTCGAGACCGAAGCTCGCCTTCACCTTCTCGACCTGCGGCAGCAGCGTCTTGGGATCGCCTGTGTTGCCCTCGAACACCGAGACCGACACCGGGCGCCCATGCGCGTCGGTCAGCAGCCCGTAGTTGACCTGCAGCGTGCCGCGCTTGCCGTCGCGGCTGTAGCCGATCTTGGCGAGCGGGCAGGTGACGCCCTCGAAATAGCTCGACGTGAGGTCGAACAGCACCAGCCCGCCGTCCTTCAGGTGCCGCCTGGCCAGCCGCTTCTCGACCGCCTCCTGGCGCTCGGCGAGCCAGTCCATGGCATCGTAGAGCGCGTCCTCGTCGGCGTCGGCGATGCCCAGCGCGTCGGCAAGCGTGGTATCGGCCCAGGCCCGCGTCATGCCGAGCTTGCTCGCCTCGGGCGCGATAATGCGCTCCGCCACCATGGCGACGACGAGGGCGCGCTCGCGCGAGGGGCGGGCGTCGATCAGCTTCGGCAAGCCCAAGCGCTTCATGGCCGTCAGCACCGCCTCGACGTGGCCGTGGGCGCGCGAGCGCACCACCTCCAGGGTGCTCTCGACGGGCCCCAGCTTCTCGCCCTTCAGCACGCGCCGGATCATCTCGGCTTGCTCGATCGGCAGCGCTGAAAGGTTGGCGATCGTGCGCTTCCTGACGCGCTTGCCATCGCGAATGCTTTCGCGCAGCAGGATGGCGGGCGGCGAGCTACGATTGGGAACGATGTCGATGTACATGGGCTCCATGTACGCGATTCGTCCTATTGCTATTCTGAGTCATTGCGTCGCATACATGGGCACAATCCGAGCTGCCGGCGCGACCAAATTTGCGCTCCAGGCCCCGAAACATCGACGTTTCATCCGCCCGGCACCGCTACCCGACAGGGGAACTTCGGCCTAAAGCCCGGACGGCATGGTCTCGTCCGAGCTGGGGCGCGCGGCCACGAACGCCGGCAACGCCTCGCACGCGGAGGAGAGGCGCTCCAGGCCCGGATAGCGGCCGGCCGGCAGGGCGTCGGGAGCGCGCAGCCGCAGATATCCGAGCATGACGGCCACCGTGATGTCGGGTTGCATCAGCCGCCCGCCCATGAGCCAGGGCGTGAGCGGCAGCGCCTCCAAGGCGTCGAGCGCGCCGTTGAGCTGCCCCCGGCACCGCTCGATCCACGGCGGGTAGATCTTGTCCGCCGGCCGCAGCGTGCGCTCGTAGACGACGGCACCCGCCTTGTCGATGGCGCCGGTGGCCAGCGCAACGATGCGCAGCGCCCGCCGCCGCTCCGCCCCGCGCGGCGGCATGAGCGCTCGCTCCGGCCCCACCGTCTCGTCGATGTGGTCGAGGATGGCGGCGGAGTCGACCAGCACCTCGCCGTCGTCGAGCACCAGCGATGGGATGCGCACCAGCGGGTTGATGCGCCGCATCTCGTCCGCATCGGCGAACACGGAGATGGTGTTGCGCTCGAAGGGCAGGCCGAGCAGGGTGAGCGAGACTGCCACCCGCCGCACGTAGGGGCTGTCGTACTGTCCGACGAGCTGCATGCGTCCCATCTCCGGCGTTGGCGTAGGTTGGGTCAAGCGAAGCGCAGACCCAACGGCAGCCATCCTCATCCCACCATCCGATCATAGTCCGCGTGGCTGCCGATCCAGAACCAGTGAAAGCCGTCTTTTCCCTCAATAGCGAGCGCCCGGTAGCCCAGTCCGATGCGCACCGACCACAAATCGTCCTTGATGCGCTTGAAATGCAAGGACGGATGCCTCGGGTCCTGCTTGAGCAGCGCGAAGCTCTTGTCCGCCGAGGCGCGCACGCGCGCCGGCAACGCCTCGTAGAGCGGCTTGAACCTCGGGTCCCTGAAGTGCCGCACAAGCGCCCCCGCTGCCGGGCTTCAAAATTCCTCCCGCCGCCCAGCCTCGTGATTGGCACGTGCCTCGGCCATCTGCTTGTCGAGCTTGCCCGCCTTGGCGTCGTGGTCGATCCTCTCGTCGAACACGCGCGCATCGAATTCCTCGAACCACGCCCGGAACCTGGCCAGTTCCTCGAGCGACAACTGCTCGACGGCTCTCTCGATGTCCTCGATCTTGGTCATGCGGTTCAGGATAGCAGCTCCGGGCATCTCCCTCACGCCCCCCCCTCACGATCTGACTTGCACGATCAGAACATTACAAGAACAATATGCGCAGTGCAAGCCGTATTTCTTCGGGCCTCCTCCGCCATCACTGGAGCGCATGGGCTCCAATATAGGCTGCCGCAGGCCTTCCCCCCGCACCATCCAACCTACGAGATCCCCAGCAGCCTCAGCGCGTTCTCCTTCATGATGAGGGGCCGCACCTCGGGCCTGATGGCGATCTTCTCGAAGTCGGCGATCCAGCGGTCGGGCGTGAGCACCGGGAAGTCGGAGCCGAACAGCATCCGGTTCTTCAGGATGGTATTGCAGTACTGGACCAGGTTGGCCGGGAAGTACTTGGGCGACCAACCCGACAGGTCGATGTAGACGTTAGGCTTGTGAGTGGCCACCGATAGCGCCTCGTCCTGCCAGGGGAACGACGGGTGCGCGGCGATGATGGGCATGTCGGGGAAATCCACCGCCACGTCGTCGAGGTGCATAGGGTTGGAATACTTGAGCCGCACGCCGCCGCCGCCCCGCATCTGCGCGCCGAAGCCGGTCTGGCCGGTGTGGAACAGGGCGGGGAGCTTGTGCCCGGCGATCACTTCGTAGAGGCCGTAGGCCTTGCGGTCGTTGGGGTAGAAGCCCTGGGTGGACGGGTGGAACTTGAACCCGCGCACGCCGTACTCCTCGATCAGCCGGCGCGCCTCGCGCACCCCCATCTTGCCGCGCGCCGGGTCGATGGAGGCGAACGGGATCAGCACGTCGGCGTTCTCGGCGGCGAGCTCGGCCACCTCCTCGTTGGCGATGCGCCAGACGCCGATCTCGGCCTCGCTGTCCACCGTGAAGATGACGGCGGCCATCTTGCGCTCGCGGTAGTACTGCGCCACCTGCGGGATGGTGGGCCGCCCGGCCTCCTTGAAATACTTAGCCATGGCCTCGTCGAACACCAGCGAGCAGGGATCGCGCGGCGCCCGCGCCGAGGTCTCCGCGTGCGTGTGCACGTCGATGGCGACGATCTGGCTTGGATCGATCTTGGGGACGTACTTGCTCATCGCGGGGCCTCTTGGCTGCCGACCGGGCCGGCCTGGGATCCCCTCCTGGGATCCCCGGGCGCCGGGGCCGGCCGGGACATGCTGCGGGCGCGAGTGACGCACAGAAACCGGGAGACGACAAGGCGCCCGATGGTCATACCGGGAACACACCCCGACGCCATGCTGGCGGAGCGCCATCTGAGCGATGAGGAGACGCCATGAACCCGGCAAGACTGGCCCTGATAGGAGCCATCCTGCTCGCCGGCGCCCTACTGGGCATAGGCGGCGCCCGAGCCGACGCGGCGCTGGTCGTGAGCCACGTCGGCGACGTGGCGAGGCAGGGCCTCGCCATGGGCTGGGCGGTGGACTACGCCAGCAAGGAAGCCGCCGAGAAGGAGGCCCTCGCGCGCTGCCGCGCCTTCGCCGATGCGCCACAGGCCACCCGCGACGCCTGCCGCGTCGTCGAATCCTTCCGCGACCGCTGCCTCGCCGTGGCCCTTGATTCCGAGCCCGGCACCACCGGCGTCGGCTGGGAGGTGCACAAGAACCGCGACTGGGCAGAGGAGGGGGCGATGGAGAAATGCGCCGAATCCTCCAGCCCCAAGCGCCGCACCTCCTGCCGCGTCGCTCTCATCCGCTGCGACGGCCGGTAGGGTCGCGGGCGAGAACCCCCGTCATGGCCCCCGTCATGGCCCCCGTCATGGCCAATGCGCGGACGCACGCCAGATCGCCGCGATCGCAGACCATGCGATCGCAAGCGCGCCGCCCATGAGCGCGGCCATGCCGGGAACCAGCATCCACGCGATCGCCGTCGCCAGCCCAAACATCTGATTGCGCCGTATCTGCACCAGAGGCGACTCGCTTGGCGGCAACGCGTCCGGGTGTACGATCGGATAGGGGTTGGGAGGGGCCACCAGATCGTTGACGACCAGCATCAGCCCCAACTCAGCGACGGTCGCGACCAGTGCCGCCACCAGCCCCCGGCGCCACCGCACCAAGAGGGGAAGGACCGACAGTGCGAGGAGATACGGTACGTAGAGGATGTCAGCCATGGCCGCGGCTGCCGAGCCGG
>JBIOWI010000072.1:0-2141 GCA_044868325.1 Hyphomicrobiaceae bacterium | reverse complement strand
TGGCCGTGGTCTCGAACGGCACGGCCATCCTTGGGCTCGGCAACCTCGGCGCGCAGGCGGCCAAGCCGGTGATGGAGGGCAAGGGCGCCCTCTTCAAGCGCTTCGCCGATATCGACGGCATCGATCTTCTGATCGACACCACCGATGTGGAAGCCTTCATCAACTGCGTGCGCTATCTCGGCCCGAGCTTCGGCGGCATCAACCTCGAGGACATCAAGGCGCCGGACTGCTTCATCATCGAGGAGCGGCTGAAGGAGCTGCTCAACATCCCCGTCTTCCACGACGACCAGCACGGCACCGCCATCATCGCCACCGCCGGCCTGATGAATGCCCTGGAGCTGACCGGACGGGACATCAAGAATTTCACGCTCGTCGTCAACGGCGCGGGCTCCGCCAGCATCGCCTGCATGGATCTGCTGGTGGCCATGGGCATGCCGAAGAAGAACATCGTGCTCTGCGACACCAAGGGGGTGATCCACCGCGGCCGCAAGGACGGCATGAACCAGTGGAAGTCGGCCTACGCCGCGGAGACCAAGGCGCGCACGCTGGGGGAGGCGCTCGAGGGCGCGGACGCGTTCTTCGGCCTCTCCGCCGCCGGCACCGTCACCAAGGCGATGGTGCGCAAGATGGCGCCCAAGCCCATCATCTTTGCCATGGCCAACCCCGACCCGGAGATCACCCCCGAGGAGGTGGCCGAGGTGCGCGACGACGCCATCGTGGCCACGGGGCGGTCGGACTACCCGAACCAGATCAACAACGTCCTGGGCTTCCCGTTCATCTTCCGCGGGGCGCTCGACGTGCAGGCCTCCACCATCAACGACGCCATGAAGATCGCCGCCGCCAAGGCGCTGGCCGAGCTGGC
Organism: Hyphomicrobiaceae bacterium; assembly: GCA_044868325.1. Classification (GTDB taxonomy): domain Bacteria; phylum Pseudomonadota; class Alphaproteobacteria; order Rhizobiales; family Hyphomicrobiaceae; genus AWTP1-13. The sequence goes on along the minus strand of JBIOWI010000072.1, from coordinate 1,279 downwards.
GCGCGAGGACGTGCCGGACCGGGTGGCGGTGGCGTTCCTCGGCCGGCGCGTGAAGTACGGCCCCGAGTACATCATCCCGGCTCCGTTCGACCCCAGGCTGATCAAGCGCGTGCCTCTCGCCGTGGCCAAGGCGGCCATGGAGACGGGCGTGGCGCGTCGCCCCATCGTCGACATGGAGGGCTACGCGGCCCAGCTCGCCGGCCGGCTCGATCCGGTCGCCGGCTGGCTCGCCAACATCATTGCCCAGGTGCGCTCCTCGCCCAAGCGCATCATCTTTGCCGAGGGCGAGCAGCCGCAGATCGCCCGCGCGGCCAACGCCTACCTCAACCTGGGGCTCGGCCAGCCGGTGCTGATCGGCCGCGAGGGGAACGTGGCGGAAGCGTTCGCCTCGGCCGGCCTGGAGTTCAGCGACGCCATCGAGACGCACGACACGAGCCGCGACGAGCGCCGGCACGAGTACGCCGAGTTCCTCTACGCCCGCCTGCAGCGCCAGGGCTTCCTGCTGCGCGACTGCCAGCGCCTGGTCAACAACGACCGCAACGTCTATGCCGCCTGCATGGTCGCCATGGGCCACGCCGACGGCATGGTGACGGGCGTCACCCGCAACTGGCACACGGCCTACGAGAACGTGCGCCTGGTGCTCGACGCCAAGGCCGGGCGGCGCGTCATCGGCGTGTCGATCGCGCTGAGCCGCGGCCGCGCGGTGCTGGTGGCCGACGTGAGCGTCACCGACATGCCGGACGCCGAGGAGATCGCCGACATCGCCGTGGAGGCCGCCCGCGTGGCCAAGCGGCTGGGCATGGAGCCGCGCGTCGCGCTGCTCGCCTACTCCACGTTCGGCCATCCGCGCGGCGAGCGCTCCGACAAGGTGCGCGAGGCGGTGGCGATCCTCGACAAGCGCGAGGCGGACTTCGAGTACGACGGCGACATGGCGGCCGATGTGGCGCTGAACCGGGAGGCGCTGCAGCAGTATCCGTTCTGCCGCCTGAAGGATACGGCCAACGTGCTGGTGATGCCGGCGTTCCACTCCGCCTCCATCTCCACCAAGATGCTGAAGGAGCTGGGCGGCGCCACCCTGATCGGCCCGATGCTGGTGGGCCTGACGCACTCGGTCCAGATCTGCCAGCTCAACGCCCAGGACAGCGACATCGTCAACCTGGCCGCGCTGGCGGCGTACGACGTCAACGGGTGACATCGCGGATGGGGTCAGATCCTGCGGGTCCGACTCCATGGCACGACGCATTTTCCTGGAATCGTCAGCCAACGCGAGCCGCCGGCG
>JBIOWI010000071.1:0-3115 GCA_044868325.1 Hyphomicrobiaceae bacterium | reverse complement strand
GCGACCGTCCGAAACGTCCACCGGTTGGTCTTGGAGAACAGCTGGTTCAGCACCCGCAGCAGGGCGGTGGAGTAGAACGGCGCGTGGCTCTCGCGCTTGAAGTGCAGCAGCATGACGATCAGGAGGGCCACCACAAAGATGTAGTACCAGCCGTCCTTGAGAGTCGCCCACAGGCTCGGCAGCTCCTGCCGCGGCAATCCCTTGAGGCTGTTGCGGGCGGCATAGGCATCCACCTGCGTGAAGAGGCCCAGATAGTAGAGCGCCGCCGGAATGACCGCGGCCAGCGCCACCTCCGCGTAGCTCACGTTCAGGAACTGCGCGATGACGAAGGCGGTGGCCCCCATCACCGGCGGCGCCAGCACCGCGCCGGTAGAGGCGCAGGCCTCGATGGCGCCCGCATAGGAGGCCGCGAAGCCGGTGCGCTTCATGGTGGGGATGGTCATGGTGCCGGCGGTCAGCACGTTCGACACCACGCTGCCCGACATCATCCCCAGGAGCCCGCTGGCGAAGATCCCCACCTTGGCTGCCCCGCCGCGGAAGGTGCCGCACAGGGCAAAGGCGAGGTTGATGAAGAACCGGCCGGCCCCCGTCATCATCAGCGCCGTGCCGAACACCAGGAAGCCGATCACGGTCTCGGCGAACGCCTGGATGGGAATGCCGAGCACGCTCTCGACGGACAGCGTGTGATAGGCGATGGCCTGCTCCGGCGTCGCCTGGGTGCCCCTCAGCGGCCCGAGCCAGCTCGACTCGGCGAACATCGGATAGACCGTGAACGGCAGCACGCTCAGCATCAGGCTCCAGCCGCCGGTGCGGCGCAGGCCCTCCATGAGGACCACCCACATCACGAGGCCGGCGGCATTGACCGACATGGGCGCGCCGCCGAACTCCCAGCCGAGCTCTGCCGCCTTGCGCACGTTGAGCATGAGATAGATCGCCGCCGCCGCGGTCGCCGCGAACAGCGCGATGTCGTACCAGGGCACCCGGTCGATGCGCGCGCGGCCGGCGCCCGGAAACAGCACGAACGTGAACGGCAGCATCAGCAGGATGAGGAGGTAGTAGTACTCCGTGTTGAGCTGCGTGAACCCCACGAAGAAGCGCAGCGTGAACTGCTGATTGATGCACAGTGCGATGGTTGCCGCCGTAAAGACGATCAGCAGCCAGCGCCAGGGCCCCCGCAGCTTGCGCACCTGCGTGACCTCGGCCTCGACCGGGCCGCCTAGGGCGTGCGGATCGGCGAGATCCAGCGGCTTGGCCGCCGGGCCGGCCTGGGCGTTTCCGGCATCGCGACCGGAATGCATGACGGGCGACCTCAGTCAGGTTTCAGGGATTGGGGATCAGGTTTCAGGGTCGGACGGAGGATCTGAAACCTTGAACCTGGAACCTGAAACCTGCCCTACTCGAAGATCGCGTCCATGCCGGCCTTCGCCAGCGCCGCCTTGCGCGCCGCCATCCAGCCCTTGGTGAAGGCCTCCTTGTCTTCCGGCGGGCTGCCCTTCACGAACGCATCCCAGGCCGTCGCCAGCGTCTCCTGCCGCTTCAGGAGCTTCAGGTTGTGGGCGTCGTGCTCCGCCTTCCAGGCGCCCGCCTCCTTCAGCGCCCGCACCGCCCCTTCGTGGTAGGGCAGCACCCAGGTGAGGTTCTGCCGCTTGACGTCGAGCCCGGCGGCGCCCGGCGCGTTGTCCTTGTAGGCGTCGTAGTCGACGATCATCGCCCTGGTGACGCCGTAGACCAGATCGGCCGACAGGCCCGCATAGGCCATGAAGATCGGATAGGCGTAGGACGGCAGCTCGGTGGGGTTCTGCGCCGAGAGCCCGACGCCGCAAGAAGCCTTGTGCGGGGCGAAATAGGGCCCGATCTTGCGCAGCCGCTCCCAGCCGGCCGTATCGGCCGCGGGTGTCGTCGGATAGAACAGACCACGCGGCGAGGTCTCGACCTCCTTGGCCTGGCTGGAGATGCTGGACGCGATGGCGGCATCCACCTCGTTGTTGAGCATGCCCTTCCACATGGCGCCGTAGCTGGAGAACTCGACCAGCTTTACGTCGCCGCGGGTGAGCCCGCCGAAGGCCAGCACCGCGAACGCGTTCTGGTTGAGCGCCGGCGAGCCGACGACGATGCCGACGCGCTTGCCCTTGAGGTCCTTCACCTCCTTGACGCCCACGTCCTTTGCCACGCCGAGCGAGATGGCGTTGCAGTCGGTCGAGGACAGCATCAGCCGCAGCGGCTGCGGCCCCCATTCCTTCACCGCGAACTCGAACACGCCCTCCTGGGCGAAGTAGCCGCCGATGCCCATGGCCGAGGCCTGGGCGCGGCCCGCCCGCAGCGGCGCCAGCCGGGCCACATCATTGCCGGCGGGCAGCACCCGCACGTCGGCCCCGTGCTTGTCCTTCAGCATCTTGCCGACAGCCACGGCGATATTGAAGCCGGAGGAGCCGGTATCGTAGGCGGTGAAGCTCAGCGCCGACGGCAGCTTGCTGTCCTGGGCAATCGCGGCGGCGGTGCAAAGCCAAGAGCCGGCGCCTATAACGGCGAGCGCGAGCAGTCTGGCAGCTCGAGTCACGTTCAGTCCTCCCTTGCATGGCGGAGCCCCTTACACCGCATCGGTCGCCTGAGACGGGCCGAGGCTCCATTCCTTCGGTCAAGGCTTAACACCTGGAAAATCCGGGGGCAATCGAACGCGACACAGCGCGGAGGCAAAAAGGCCCCGAACGGCGGCCGCCGCCAGGGGCGCTTCGGGGGGCGCTTCGGGGGGCGCCTCGGCGTCGCTCAGGCGTTCACGCTTTTGTAAGCAAGCCGTGGCAGCCCCGACACCGACGGGCGTGGCCGGGTTCGAGTAGAGTTTCGACCGGATGCCAGCAGCATGAGGTGTAGGGGCATATATACTATGTGGAACAGCAGGGTCGCGCGGCGGCCGGCAGCACCGAAGCGCGCCGGCATGTGGAGGGCGCTGTCGGCAGCCATCATCCAGGGATTGACCGTCTGGTGCGTCCAGCCCGCCGCGGCCGTCGATGTCTCTCCGCTCGAGAGCCTTGCAGGCCGCTGGGTGGGCGAGGGCCGTCTCGGCATCAAGGGTAACCCTACCGAGCAGGTCAAGTGCCGGGTGACCTACGTCTACGTG
>JBIOWI010000070.1:0-9936 GCA_044868325.1 Hyphomicrobiaceae bacterium | reverse complement strand
GGTTGCAGCAGCAATGCCGGCCCGTTGGCCTCCGCGTCGGCGACCGACCTCAAGTTCGTCGCGGCCGTGGCCACTTGGGACATGAGCCGCGACGGCAACGTCACCTGCAGCGAGTGGAAGCAGTATGCGACGGGGCTGTTCAAGGACGCCGATCGCGACCGCGACGGCATCCTCGCGCGCCAGGAGTTCGAAGCCATGTCGCGTCAGGACCGGCTGTTCGCGACGATCGGGCTCGCCTACTTCGATGCCAACGGCGATGGCCGCATCACGCTCCCGGAGCTGGCCGACAAGCCGAACCCGGCGTTCGCCCTGCTCGACAAGAACGGCGACTGCACAATCTCGTTCAACGAGCGCATAAACCTGGAGAGCAAGCGCCTGGAGGAGAGCAGGCCCGTCTCGAACCCTATACCGAGGTCCGGACGCCCCGGCGGCTACTGAATCTGCAGAGCCCAGCGGAGATCTCGCTCGCAGCCCTGCTTGACGGGCGCCCGCGTCGCCGTTGAGGTCGCGCCAGGGCTCCCAAGGCCCAATCCCTAGGAACCTGCCCCCTACGACCGGCATCTCCGAAAAGCTGGCGGCGACGGCGGCTCCGGCCTATACGGTGCGCCAGTGCGGGTGCGACTAAAGTAGTAGGAGGACTACTATGGAGCGTGTGAACGATACCTTCCTGCTGGTCGGGCGGCTGCTGATGGCGTCGCTGTTCCTGACTGCAGGCATTCCCAAGGTGCTGCAGGGCTACGGCGGCGGCTTCGCCAAGTACCTCGGCATGCTGGGCGTGCCGAATCCCGAGATCGTGGGCGTGGTTGCCGTGGCCATCGAGGTGCTGGTGCCGATCGCCTTGATCCTCGGCCTGTGGCCGCGCATCTCGTCGCTCTTGCTGATCGCCTTCGTGATTGTGGCGACCGTGCTCGCCCACAGGTTCTGGGAGTTCCCGGAGGCCCAGCAGCAGGCGCAGATGTCGAGCTTCCTCAAGAACATCGCCATCATAGGCGGGCTGCTGTTCTACTACGTCAGCGGGCCGGGCGCCTGGTCGATGGCCGGCCGCACCGCCGGCATCGGCGCAGCCCAACCCGCACGGGCGTAGGCGTCAGCCGATCACTGGCTGGCGCCGACCCTCGATGACGAAACGGGAGCGCGCCGCAGGGTCCCCTCCCCCTTGTGGGGGGAGGGACGGGGTGGGGGGAATCCCAGAACATCGAGGTTGGTGGTTCCCCCACCCCTAACCCCTCCCCACAAGGGGAGGGGGATCTGCGCAGCGCTTGCCAACCCTCCCCCCGCCGCCCTCGGGGCGCTTGTGGCGAGGCTTGCGCGTGTGGTTGGCCCGAGGGCGGCGGGGAGAGGGGGCTCCGCGCCATGCCGCTCACGCCGGCCTTGTTGCGTCGCGCGGGAGCAGGCGATTGTCGTGCAGGAAGCGCCGCAACCCATCGACGACTCCGAGGATGGCGACCGCGGCGATGGGCAGCATGGCGGCCAGCCAGCCCACATCGCGCAAGCCGGTCGAGAGGCTGGACAGCCTGCGGCCGATCGGGACCAGTTCGGCGGAGCCGTGCATCTGGAGCTGCGCGCCTGCGTTCACGGGAACGGCGATCCACATCAGGGCCAGGATCAGCGCGACCATGGCCCATGCGGCGCGCGGCGGAAGACATCGGCCGGCCGCGCCGGCCGCAGTCGCCGCGGCCAGCAGGAAGGGCAGCAGAAAGAGCATGTGGATGGCGCGGTAGTAGGTATTCAGGTCTGTCACGAAGCAACCTGTCAGCAGCAGCGCGCCGACGAGAAGGAGCTTCGCCTCCCAGCTGTCCCAGTCGGGCCTGAAGCCCCTGCGATGCAGGAGCCAGGCCAGCGCCGCCGCGCCGGCCAGGAACACGGCAGCGACCGTCAGGTGCAAGAGCCGCCCTGGCACCGTGTCGCGCGGCAGCCGGCTGAAGCGAAAGGGCAGGTTCCCGACCCAGAACTGGTCGGCGTAGTATCCGATCCGGTATTTCGGCAGCATCTCCACGATGAGCGCGTATTCGCGCCGGAACAGGACGACCGTGAGGACGAAGACGCCGAGCCAGAGGGGTGCGATCCACAGCGCGTGCCGCCCTTCCCGTAGCGACAGCGCACCCAGCGTCATGGGAAACATCTTCAGGAGCCCCGCGCCGAGCGCGCCGGCATAGCCGAGGCAGCGCCACGGCAGGCTGCGGTCGTTCAAGGCGACGCAGAGCGCCGCCAGGGCAAGAAGCACGATCTCGAGCTGGCCACGCTCGACCGCGTAGATGGCCGGCGGCGATATGGCCGCGAGGACACCGACCGCGGCGGCTTTCCAGCTGTCGGGCCGAAGCAGATAGGCCAGCACGGCCAGGTACAGAGCGGCGAGCAGAGCACCGAGGATGTTGACGTTCCAGGCGCCCGCATTCAGCAGCGAGAGGTAGGGAAGCAGGGGGGAATAGATTTCAGTTCGGCCCAGGGGATCGCAGGGGTTCGTGAGGTAGATGTCGATGCCGCGCGCGTGGCATTCCGCCTTGGTGAGGAGAACTGTGGCGTCGATGAAAAGCGGAACGTAGGGGTCGACGCCCAGGAAGAGAAAGAGCCTCTTGTAGAGGCCGACATCCACCGTGAGGTAGAGGACGGCAAAGAAGACGCACAGGGCGCCTGCCGCAATGGGCGCGGAAAAGCGCCTGACAGGCGCCTCGAATCGATCCACGAGGTCCTCCAACAAAGACATCGTCCGCAATGGTCCTGGCGGCTTACCGAATCGGACTCTAGCGCCTCAGCGCGAAAGCGACCATATTGAGCCCACGGCGCAGACTTCACCTGAAAGAGGTGCACACGACCTGAGCCAGCTCGGGAAGACGATCGCGGAAGGCCGCTAGGTCCCGTTGGGCTCGCCGGACCGATCCCGTAACGTAGATTGGTCCCAGCTCTGACGTCGAATGAACTGAGACATCAGAGGTACGGCCAGCCGATACCGACCTCTGCTGTTCTTCTTGAACCCCATGCAGCAGCCCCATAGAGTGAGCGCGCAAACGGGCGACAAAAGCGGTCCGGGAGGGAGGATCATCCATGAAGGCGCCGCCGTTGAGCTACGTGCGCGCGGCGACACTGAGCGAGGCGTTCCAGCTCTGGCGCGATGCCGGCCCCGACGCGAAGGTGCTGGCCGGCGGCCAGACCCTGCTCGCCACTCTCGCCTTCCGCCTGTCCGACCCCGGCACGCTCATCGACATCACCCGGCTGCGCGAGCTGCGGGGCGTTGCGCAAGCCGGCAGCGCGGCGATCCGCGTGGGCGCGCTCACCACCCATGCCGAGCTGGGGCGGCACGATCTGATCCGCACGCACGTGCCGCTGATCGCCGAGGCGGTGCCGCTGATCGCCCATCCGGCCATCCGCAACCGCGGCACCCTCGGCGGGTCGCTCGCGTTCGCCGATCCGGCCGCCGAGCTGCCCGCCTGCTGCATCGCGCTCGACGCCACCATCGTCGCCCGCAACGCCGCCGACGAGCGGCGCATCCCGGCGGCGCAGTTCTTCACCGGCCTCTACACGACCGCGCTCAAGCCCTACGAGCTGATCGCCGCGGTCGAGCTGCCCGTGGCCAAAGCGGGCGAGCGCGCGACCATCCTGGAGCTGGCCCGCCGCTCGGGCGACTACGCCATGGCCGGCGTAGCCGCGAAGGCGCGAGTGACCGGGAGCACCCTGATCGAGCCGCGGATCGTGCTCTTCGGTCTTGGCGAGCGGCCGGTGGTGGCGGAGCGGGCGATGGCGGTCGTCGGCGGCCAGCAAGTGCTCGCCTCCACCATCGCCGCCGCCCAGGCGGCGCTTGACGCCGACCTCGATCCGCCCGCCGACCAGCACGGCAGCCGGGAGACGAAGCGTCACCTCGCCCGCGTGCTGCTGGCGCGGGCACTGAAGCGTATCGTCGGTCTCGATGAGGCGCGCGCGGCATGAGCAAGGACATCGAGATCGCCCTGACGGTGAATGGCGAGCGCGTCTCGCGCCGCATCGAGGCGCGCCGCCATCTGATCGATTTCCTGCGTCTCGATCTGGGGCTGATGGGCTCGCATGCCGGCTGCGAGCACGGCTTCTGCGGCGCCTGCACGGTGCTGGTGGACGGCGCCATCGTGCGCGGCTGCCTGGTGCTGGCGGCGACGCTCGACGGAGCCCAGGTCGAGACCATCGAGGGCGTCTCCGACGCGGGCGAGATCCGCGACCTGCAGGAGGCCTTCATCGCCCGCAACGCAGCCCAGTGCGGCTACTGCACGCCCGGCATGCTGCTGACCGCCGCCGACCTCCTGAAGCGGAACCCCGCGCCGACGCGCGAGCAGATCCGGGAGCATCTGTCCGGCAACTACTGCCGCTGCACCGGCTATCACGCCATCGTCGATGCCATTGCTGCGGTTGCAGGAAGACGGCAGTCGGGGGTCGGGGGTCGGGGGTCGGAGAAGGCGGCACTTGCGACTGCCGACGCCCGACCCCCGACTGCCGATCGCCTGGAGCGCTGAGCATGAACGAGATCGTCGATCCGCGCTCCGTCGACCGGCCAAACTCCTACATCGGAAAGTCTGTACCACGTCCCAACGTCAGGAAGCTGGTGGAGGGCCGCGGCCAGTTCGTGGACGATATCGTCCTGCCCCGGATGGTTCACGTGGCGTTCGTCCGTAGTCCCCATGCTCACGCCAGGATGGCCGGCATCGACCCCGCCGAGGCCCTGGCGGTGCCGGGCGTGCTGCGCATCTTCACCGGCAGGGACCTCGCGGCCCACTGCGAGCCCTGGGTGGCCGTGCTCGCCCATCTCAAGGGCATGAAGTCCGCTCCGCAGCGGCCCTTGCCCATCGAGCGGACCACCTGGGTCGGCGAGGCGGTGGCCGCCGTGGTGGCCGAGACTCGCGCCGTCGCCGAGGATGCCGCCGCCAAGGTTAACGTCGCCTACGAGCCGCTGCCGGCGGTCGTGGATATGGAGACGGCGCTCAACCCAGCCACCCCCCTCATCCATCCCGAGCTCGGCGACAACCTGTGCTTCCAGCGCGTCAACGAGAGCGGCAATGTCGAGGCTGCCTTCGCCGCCGCCCACAAGGTGGTGGAGGCCACCTTCCACACTGCGCGTCATACCGGATTGACGCTGGAGCCGCGCTCGATCTTGGCCGACTACAACCGCGCCTCCGCCAACCTCACCGTCTACCACGCCACGCAGGCGCCGCACATGATGCAGGGCGTGCTCGCGCAGCATCTGCGCCTGCCCGAGGGCGACGTGCGCGTCATCTGCGCCGACGTGGGTGGCAGCTACGGCATCAAGGTGCACGTCTATCCCGACGAGGTGGCCGTGGCGGCCATCGCCAAGATCATGGCGCGTCCGGTCAAGTTCATCGCCGACCGGCTGGAGAGCTTCACCACCGACATCCACGCCCGCGACCACCGCATCGAGGGCCGCATGGCCGTGGACGCCGAGGGCCGCATCACCGCCATCGAGGTCGACGACCTCACCGGCATCGGCCCCTACTCGGTCTATCCCCGCACCAGCGCGGTGGAGGGCAACCAGGTCGTGAACCTGGTGGGCGGCCCCTACGACTTCGCCAACTACCGCGCCAGGACCACGGTGGTGTTCCAGAGCAAGACGCCCACCTGCCAGTACCGCGCCGTCGGCCACCCCATCGCCACCGCCGTCACCGAGGGCCTGGTCGACCTCGCCGCCGAGGCCGTGGGCCTCGATCCGGTGGAGTTCCGCCGCCGCAACCTGATGGCCGACGGCAGCTACCCACGCACCTCGCCGGCGGGCATGAGGTTCGAGGGCCTGTCCCATATCGCCTCCCTCGACAGGCTGCTGGCCATGATCGACTACCCGGCGCTTTGCGCCGAGCGGGACCGCCTGCGCAGCCAGGGCATCCATCGCGGCATCGGCTTCGCCGCCTTCATCGAGCTGACCAACCCCAGCCCCTTCATGTACGGCATCGGCGGGGCGCGCATCTCCGCCCAGGACGGCTGCACGGTGCGCATCGACCCGGACGGCTCGGTGGTGGCCGCCACCGGCGTCACCGAGCAGGGCCAGGGCACCGAGGCCATCATCCGCCAGATCGTGGCCGAGGGCGTGGGCGTGCCCATCGACCGGGTGCGTGTCGTCACCGGCGACACCCTCGTCACGCCCTGCGGCGGCGGCACCTGGGCCTGCCGCGGCGCCGGCATCGGCGGCGAGGCCGCGCTGCAATCCGCCATCGCCGTCAAGGAGGCGGCGCTCAGGGTGGCTGCCGCCATGCTGCAGGCGCGGCCGGAGACGCTCGACCTCGTCAACGGCGAGATCGTCGAGCGCGGCCCAGGCCAATCGGGGGGCCAGTCGGGAGGCCAGTCGCGCATGCCGCTGTCGGAGCTCGCCCGCATCGTCTACTTCCGCGGCGATACTCTGCCGCCGGACCTGCCGCGCGAGCTCATGCAGACGCGCCACTTCATCACCAAGCAATACCCCTTCGCCTTCACCAACGGCATCCAGGCCTCCTACCTGGAGGTCGATGCCGAGACCGGCCTGGTCAAGCTCCTCAGGCACTGGTGCGTCGAGGACTGCGGCCGCATCATCAACCCGCTCCTGGTCGACGAGCAGGTGCGCGGCGGCATCGTCCAGGGCATCGGCGCGGCGCTCTACGAAGAGTGCCCCTACTCGCCCGACGGCCAACTCCTGATCGGCTCCATGGCCGACTACCTGGTGCCGATGGCCGCCGAGATGCCCGACATCGAGGTGGGCCATGTCGAGACGCCCACGCGCGAGTCCCTCCTCGGCGCCAAGGGTGCGGGCGAGGCCGGCACCGCCGGCGCCCCCGCCGCCATCATGAACGCCATCAACGACGCCCTCCGCCCTTTCGGTGCCAAGGTCCACGCCCAGCCCTTCACGCCGGAGCGCATCCTGGCGGCGCTGGGCAAGGTGCCGCAGCCGTAGGGCGCAACAAGCGAAGCGCATTGCACCGAGCCAGCCCGCCTCATATGGACGTGTCAAGACGATGCGACCGACAGACTCTCCATTGAACGCACTGATGCGGGCGATAGCGGCCGGAGACTCGGCCACAGGCTCGGCCACCGTCGCCCGATTGATTGCCGCGTCACCCGGGTTGGCGCGCATGCCGGCCCGGGAGGGCGCGACCCGCGAGGAGGAGAAGGCGCACTGGCTCGATGACATCCAGCACTACATCTAAGCGGGCGACACCGCCCTCCACATCGCAGCCGCCGCCTACCGGAGGGACATCGCCACAGACCTGATCGCCAACGGCGCCGACGTCCGCGCTCGGAACCGGCGGGGCGCCGAGCCGCTTCACTACGCTGCCGATGGCGTGCCGGCCTCGCGCGCGTGGAACCCCGACGCCCAAGCGGCCACCATCGCCTGCCTCATCGCAGCGGGCGCCGACCCGAACGCCGTCGACAAGAGCGGCGTCACGCCATTGCACCGCGCCGTGCGCACACGTTGCGCAGCCGCCGTGAAGGCCCTCCTCGAAGGCGGTGCCGATGCGCTCGCCAGGAACAAGAGCGGCTCGACCCCGCTGCTCCTGGCAACCCGGAGCACGGGCCGCGGCGGCAGCGGCTCGCCGGAGGCCAAGGCGCAGCGAGGGGAGATATTGCGCGTCCTTAGGGAATATGGGGCGCTTTTGTGATCGGCAAGACCTTACCGGATATGGCCCAACGGCCATGATGCGACTGCCGGCCAGGTCAGCCGCTAGCGGCACTTGCCGGATTGTCACTTTCGTCCATGCTAAATGTCATGCTTGCCACCTGTCTGGACCAGAGGCGCTGCCGTAGATTGGCGTCGAAACCAAACAGAGTGAGGTCTTCATGAAGCGCTATGTCATCGAGCGTGAGATTGCGGGTGTTGGCGGCATGACGGGTCAACAGCTCGCAGAGGCCGCTGCGAAATCCAACGGGGCGCTGGCCAAGTTGGCCGGGAGGGCGCAGTGGATCCACTCCTACGTGGCCGACAACAAGACGTTCTGCATCTATTTGGCCGAAGACGAGGCTGCTGTCCGCGAGCACGCCCGCATCAGTGGATTTCCTGCCAACAAGGTGACGGAAATCTCCGGGATCATCGATCCGATGACGGCGCGATGACGAGACATGCGCCGCCCGGCCCTTCACCGGACCGGGCGGTTTGCCCCATGTGCTGGTTCCACGCGTTGGAGTGCCATGCCCAAGAGTGCCATGCCCAATAATAGTCTGGAAGGACAGGTTCTCCGTTTCTGCTGGGTCGATCTCGCCACCGTCGACCAAAGAGCGGCCAAGGAGTTCTACTGCCGGCTCTTTGGATGGACGGTTCGGGATCGGCGTATGGGTGAGGGTCACTTCAGTACCTTCGCGGACCGTGTGGCACCGTTCGCCTCGCTGTATCAGCTGGCTCGCAAGCAGATTGAGCACGGCGTCCCCTCGCACTGGACTCCCTATGTGTCAGTGCCCGATCTGGACGCTACCGCATTGAAGGCTGCCGAGCTCGGCGCGCAGATTGTCGTCCCACCCCACGATTCCGGCGGGCTCGCACGTATCAGCCTGATAGCAGATCCAACAGGCGCGCTGATAGGGCTTTGGCAAGTGGCTCGGGAGACCAGCGGCCAAGATCCGTACCACGATCCGTGATTGGCGTTCGACAGGACTGGGTCAGCATGCTCGATGTCACCGTCGTCCTTCTCAACGACAACTACGTTTCCACGGCCATTGGCCCAATCGAGGTGTTCCACAGCGCGGGCCTGCTCTGGAACGTGCTGCAGGGCGAGGCGCCTGACCCGCGTTTCCGCGTCACCATCGCCTCGTCCGACGGTGAGTCCGTCGTCAGCCCGTACTCACTGCGGCTGCTTCCGCAGGTTTCCATCCGCAGCATCGAGAACACCGACCTGATTGTCGTCCCAGCATCGGGCTTGGATCTGGAGAGGCAATTCACCCGTCACGCTGCGTTGATTCCCTGGTTGCGCAAGCAGGCTGGGAAGGGTGCTTATATCGCCGGCACCTGCACCGGCGCCGCCTATCTCGCCGAAGCCGGCCTCCTGGACGGGCGGGAGGCAACGACCCACTGGGCCACTGCAGACGATTTCCGCCGTCGCTACCCCAAGGTCGACTGGCGCCCGGAGAAATTGATCACGGAGGACCGGCGCGTGCTGTGCAGTGGCGGCGTCTATTCATCGATGGACCTCAGTCTCTATCTCGTCGAGAAATTCTGCGGCCACGAGGTCGCCGTGCGATGCGCCAAAGCCCTGCTCATCAACATGCCGCGCCCTTGCCAGTCCGGTTACGCCGTCCTGCCGCTCTCACGGCCGCACGACGACGAGAAGATTCGTGCCGCCGAGGCCTACATGCAGAAGAACTACGCGCGCGACATCTCGGCTGAGGGGCTGGCGCGCGACCTCGGGATGAGCCCCCGCAATTTCATCCGGCGCTTCAAGAGCGCAACGGGGCGGCTTCCCGGCAACTACCTGCGGGCCCTGCGCGTCGCCATCGCCAAGGAGCTGCTCGAACGGGGCGCCCGTTCGGTGCAGGCTGTAAGCGTCGCAGTTGGGTATGAGGACGCAGCTTTCTTCCGAGGCGTCTTCAAGCGTTGCACTGGAATGACCCCTGGCGAGTACCGCGAGAATTTTGCTGGCATCAGCCGCGCGCCTCCTAATCTCTTCGAGAAGCAGCCCAGGGTGGCAACCAACCAAGCCTAGCGTGCCGAGCTGAACTGGCGCGAAGGCCGAACCACTGGGCCATTCGCGCCACAAAGGGATGTCGGCTTCTGGCGGTTCGCGGCCTCACCCCTGGTGCGTGGCGACACGTCGCCATTGCGGTCCACGCTCCGAGCACACGGCCTAAGGCCCCCACTGGAACAGCAGCGCCTGGATCTTGCCGTCCTCGGCCATGTAGATCCGGCAGATGGCCATGCCGTTCTCGAACTTGGCCTCGTAAACGTCGCGCCCGCTGAGGCCTACGCCCCGAAACGAGACCGACTGCAGCGGACCCAAAGTGGCCAGGCGC
>JBIOWI010000069.1:0-7275 GCA_044868325.1 Hyphomicrobiaceae bacterium | reverse complement strand
AATGCTCAGGTCGGTGGGAGTCATCTCGGAGGTTCACGTGCTCCAAATGGGGCAGACCGAGACCGGGGTCAGACACCTCGCCTCGACCGAGGGGGCGGGGTCAGACCCCTCGCATCGGACCTCTCGTTCAACACGGCCGTCGGAGGCGAGGGGTCTGACCCCTACACGAAGGGGTCTGACCCCGGCCATGAGGTCAAATGCCTGGCTCGCCGCCCGACACGCCGCCGAGACTGGGGCAGACGCCGCGGCGGGAAGCCGGTGCGCCGGCCGGCCAGTCGCCGTTGCGATCGAGCCACTCGGCCAGGTGCCGGGCAGCGTCGTCGAAATTCCTGAACGAGGCGTGTGCCAGCCCCCGGGCACGGCAGAACTCGGCTAACACTCCCTTGGCGATGACGAAGCGGGCCCGGACCGCCATGCAGAAGTCGGAGCGGCCGTCGCCGACGACGACGCACGGGCCTCCGTTGAGGGCGCCGTGGGCGCACTTGCAGTTGGCCGCGTCGGAGCGGCAGTCGCGGCGGGCGTGCGGCAGGGCGAGGCGCCAGCGGTTGGCGCCCTGCCATTCCAGCGTGTTGGCAAAGAACGGGACCGAGACGCCGGCGCGCTCCAGAACGGCACGCACGACCCGGTCGAAACCGTCCGAGACGATCGTGATGTCGACACCACGCCGGCGGCAGAGGCTGACGAAATCATGAAAAGCCGGATCGATCCGGATCGTGCCGATCTCCGCGTCGATCTGGTCGGGCGTGGCTCGCAGCATGACTGCCTGCCGCTGCATGCATTCACGGGATGTCATCCGTCCGGCCTGCCACTCCGCCTCGATGACGCGCCACTCAGGGGCCGCGAAGCGGTCGAGCAGCCGGTCGGTCGGGTCGTCGGGGGCGACGGTGCCGTCGAAATCGATGAGCGCGGCAACGTGGGTCGCGGCGGATGCTGGATGCGGCGGGCGCCCTGCGGAACGGTGGCTCGCTGACATGGCTCCGATTAGGGCTCCGACTGGGGCTCCGACTGGGCTCTCGCGGTGCAGGCAACCGGCTCGATGCTCGGGTCGGGATGCTGCGCCGCTCGACAGCACCGTTCATGAGCTGGCGCCCTTCTGAAACCAGCATGGCAGCCGCGCGGTTCGCCGGCACTCGGGGAAAACCAGCAGAGGCCTAACGGGACTGTCCGATGCGGCGACGCCATCTTTCGCGATGGTGAATACGTCGCCAGCAGCGTTAACGCCTCGCGGTCCCGAGCGACGGATCGGGCGCCGGCTTACGTTCGGTTTGCGCGTCGCACAATGTTAGCAGCTGCAGCAACGCCGCGATGGCGCGAGGGCCACACCGCAGACAATCCCGCGTGAGAATCCACCTTTCGTACCATCGTACAAGTTGGGTTGGTGCGGGCCGTCCGATAGAATATGAGACGATAGCAACGAAACGGTGCAAGGACCGGTCGTGTAATGCAGTCGAGTGAAGTCGGGGCCGGGCCCAGGGGGCGAACGGCCCCCACGGAGATTGCCGACCCGAGCTATTTCCATAAGATCGTGGACTGCCAGTGGGCGTGCCCGAGCCACACCCCGGTTCCCGAGTACATCCGCCTGATCGCCCAGGGCCGCTACGCCGCGGCCTATATGCTCAACTGGGAGAGTAACGTCTTCCCGGCCATCCTGGGGCGAGTCTGCGACCGGCCGTGCGAGCCCGCCTGCCGGCGCGTGCGCGTGGAGGAGAAGCCGGTCGCCATCTGCCGGCTGAAACGCGTGGCCGCCGACTACAAGGGCGAGGTCGACGCCTTCATGCCGGAGATCCCTGCCGAGAAGAACGGCAAGCGCATCGCGCTGATCGGCGCCGGCCCCGCCTCGCTGACGGTGGCGCGCGATCTCATGCCGCTGGGCTACAGCTGCGTGCTGTTCGAGAAGGACGCCAAGCCCGGCGGGCTGATGCGGTCGAATATTCCTTCCTTCCGCCTGCCCGAGAGCGTGCTGGACGAGGAGGTGGAGCGCGTGCTGGGCTTCGGCGTCGAGGCGCGCTTCGGGCATGAGATCGGGAGCCTCGCGGCGTTGCTTGCCGAGCGGTTCGACGCGGTCTTCATCGGCACCGGCGCGCCCAAGGGCAAGGACCTCGACATCCCGGGCCGCCGGGAGAGCGCTGCCAACGTCCACATCGGCATCGACTGGCTCACCTCGGTGGCTTTCGGGCATATCGATCGCATCGGCCGGCGCGTGGTGGTGATCGGCGGCGGCAACACCGCCATGGACTGCTGCCGAACCAGCCTGCGCCTCGGCGGGACCGAGGTGACGGTGACGGTGCGCTCGCCGCGGCGGGTGATGAAGGCCTCGCCGTGGGAGATCGAGGACGCCGAGCACGAGGGCATCCCGATCCTGGACAATCATGCTCCGAAGGAGTTTCTGATCGAGAAGGGGCGGCTCGTCGGCGTCCGGTTCCAGAAGATGACGGAGGTCGGCATCGACACCAGTGGCCGGCCGCGGCTGGAGCCCTCCGGCGAGGAGGTGGTGCTGGAGTGCGACGACGTGCTGATGGCCATCGGCCAGGAGAACAGCTTCCCCTGGATCGAGCGCGACATCGGCCTCGAGTTCGACAAATGGGGCATGCCCAAGGTCGACAAGGTGACGATGATGTCGACCAGGCCCGGCGTGCTGTTCGGCGGCGATGCCGCCTGGGGGCCGGAGAACATCATCAAGGCGGTGGCGCACGGCCACCAGGCCGCCATCTCCATCGACCGCTACTGCCGGGGCGAGAGCCTGACCGAGCGGCCGGGGCCGGGCGTCACCCTCATCAGCCAGAAGATGGGCATCCACGAGTGGTCGTATAAGAACGCCTATGCGCCGCTGAAGCGGACGGCCATGCCGCACGCCGACAAGGCCAAGGCGCTGCGCGACCTCAAGGTGGAGGTGGAGCTGGGCTTCGACGACAAGCTCGCCGCCAAGGAGGTGGAGCGCTGTCTCAACTGCGACGTGCAGACGGTGTTCACGGCGCCCCTGTGCATCGAGTGCGACGCCTGCATGGACATCTGCCCGGTCGACTGCATCAACTTCACCTTCAACGACGGCGAGGCGGCCCTGCGCCAGCAGCTGCGCGTGCCGGCACGCAACACCGCGCAGGACATCTACGTCTCCGACACGTTGAAGACCGGCCGCATCATGGCCAAGGACGAGGACGTGTGCCTGCACTGCGGGCTGTGCGCCGAGCGCTGCCCGACTGGAGCGTGGGACATGCAGAAGTTCATGTACGTGGAAGCGCAGGCCTCTCAGGCCTGCCTGACGCATCACAATGCCTATCTCAGATGATACGGGATCAGACCCCCGCGGCACGACGTGGCGTTTCGAAGCCCACCGCTTCGGCGCGGGGTCTGACCCGTCTACACGAGGTGATCTGCTGACATGAGCGGCATCAACGACTTTGTGGTGAAGTTCGCCACCGTCAACGGCTCGGGCTCGGCCAGCGCCAACGGCATCTTTGCCAAGACGCTGTTCCGCATGGGCATCCCCGTCAGCCCGAAGAACATCTTCCCTTCCAACATCCAGGGCCTGCCGACCTGGTACGAGGTTCGGGTGTCGGAGGCGGGCTACCTCGCACGCCGCGACGGCATCGACCTGATGGTCGCCATGAACCCGCAGTCCTACCAGGAGGACCTGGGCGAGATCGCGCCCGGCGGCTGGCTGCTCTACGATTCCACGCTGCCGCGGGTGTGGCCGCGCGACGACATCAAGGTGCTGGGCATCCCCATCGCCCAGATGTGCGCCAAGAAGTGGAACGACCCGCGCCAGCGCCAGCTGTTCAAGAACATGGTCTACGTCGGGGCGCTCACCGCGCTGCTCGACATCGACCTCGAGGTGCTGCGCGGCACCGTGGCGTCCCAGCTCAAGGGCAAGGAGAAGCTCGTTGCCGCCAACATGGAGGCGGTGGCGCTGGGTCGCGACTACGCGCTGCGCCACTTCGACTGCCCGCTGCCGATCCGTGTGCAGCCGGCCCAGGGCACCAAGGGCAAGATCCTGGTATCGGGCAACGCCGCAGCCGGCCTCGGCGCCATCTATGCGGGCGCCGCGGTGTGCGCCTGGTATCCGATCACGCCGTCCACCTCGCTGGCCGAGGCCTTCGAGGCGAACGCCAAGCGCCTGCGCGTCGCCAAGGACGGCCGCAACCTCTACGGCATCGTCCAGGCCGAGGACGAGCTGGCCGCCATCGGCATTGTCATCGGCGCCGGCTGGAACGGCGCACGCGCCTTCACCGCCACCTCCGGCCCCGGCATCTCGCTGATGAGCGAGTTCCTGGGCCTCGCCTACTTTGCCGAGGTGCCGGTGGTGCTGTTCAACATCCAGCGCGGCGGCCCCTCCACCGGCATGCCGACCCGCACGCAGCAGTCCGACATCCTCGCCTGCGCCTACGCCTCGCACGGCGACACCAAGCACGTCCTGCTGTTCCCCAAGGACCCGACCGAGTGCTTCTCGCTGGGCGCCGAGGCGTTCGACCTGGCCGAGCGGTTGCAGACGCCCGTGATCGTCATGTCCGATCTCGACATCGGCATGAACGAGTGGGTGTGCGAGCCGTTCTCGTGGGACGACGCAAAGGTGCACGACCGCGGCAAGGTGCTCGACGCCGACACGCTGGAGCGGTTCAAGGAGATCAAGGGCCGCGACTGGGGCCGCTACCAGGATATCGACGGCGACGGCATTCCCTACCGCACGCTGCCCGGCACCCACCCCTCCAAGGGCGCCTTCTTCACCCGCGGCACCTCGCACGACGAGAACGCCCGCTACACCGAGGACGGCCGCATCCACGCCCGCGTGATCGACCGCATCCGGCGGAAGTTCGACACCGCCGCCACGCTGGTGCCGAAGCCGGAGGTGACGATCCGCGACAGGGCCGGCAAGACGGGCCTCATCTATTTCGGCGCCAATGTGCATGCCGTCAACGAGGGGCTCGACCTCTTGGAGCGCGAGGGCGTGAGGATCAATGCGCTGCGCCTCAAGGCCTTCCCTTTCACGAAGGAGGTGCTCGCCTTCTGTGCCGCGCACGAGCGCATCTTCGTGGTGGAGCAGAACCGCGATGCGCAGATGCGCTCGCTCCTGATGACCGAGGCGGACGTGCCCGGCCACAAGCTGATCCCGGCATTGAGCTACGACGGCATGCCGATGACGGCTGCCTTCGTGCGCAACACGGTGCTGCGCGAGCTGCGCCCCACCCAGGCCGCCGCAGAATAAAGGACGACACGCCATGAGCTTCATGCCGAAACCCGTCGCGCACCATCCGGCGCTGCCGCGGAACGCGCAGGGCCTCACCCGGCGCGACTACGAAGGCACCATGTCGACGCTGTGCGCCGGCTGCGGGCACGACTCCATCACCGCCGCGCTGATCGAGGCGTGCTTCGAGATGGACCTCGCCCCGCACCGCATCGCCAAGGTGTCGGGCATCGGCTGCTCGTCGAAGGCGCCCACCTATTTCCTTAACCGCGCCCACGGCTTCAACAGCGTGCACGGCCGCATGCCGTCGGTCACCACCGGGGCGGCGCTCGCCAACCGCGATCTCGTCTACATCGGCGTGTCCGGCGACGGCGACACGGCTTCCATCGGGCTCGGCCAGTTCTGCCACGCGGTGCGGCGGCGGCTGAACATGACCTACATCGTCATGAACAACGGCTGCTACGGCCTCACCAAGGGGCAGTTCTCGGCCACCAACGACAAGACCTCGCCGTCGAAGAAGGGCGAGGCCAACCCGTTCGAGGCCATCGACCTGTGCCAGATGGCGATCCAGCTCGGCGCCGGCTTCGTCGCCCGCTCGTTCTCCGGCGACAAGGCCCAGCTGATCCCCCTCATCAAGGCGGCCATCAGCTACAACGGCTTCGCGCTGCTCGACGTGGTGAGCCCGTGCGTCACCTTCAACAACCACCCGGCCTCGACCAAGAGCTACGACTACGTGCGCGCCCACAACATGGCCTCGGAGAAGCACCTCGACTACGTCGAGCCGAAGGAGGAGATCGTCGTCGATTTCGCCGAGGGCACCACGGCCGACATCGAGCTTCACGACGGCTCGCGCCTCATGCTGAGCAAGCTCGGCGCCCAGCACGACCCGCGCGATGCCGATGCCGCGCTCATGACCATCCGCAACAACGCCGCCAGGGGCACGGTGACCACCGGCATGCTCTACATCGACCAGTCCCAGCGCGACATGCACGACATCCTGGCCACCGATACGCGCCCGCTCAACGCCGTGCCCACGTCCGAGCTGTGCCCGGGCTCCAAAGCCCTGGAGGCGATCAACGCCCGGCTGGCTTGAGCAACAACGTAGGTTGGGTTAGGCCCGAAGGGCCGTAACCCAACATGGCAGCCGAGACCGTCGTGTTGGGTTACGCCGCTTCGCGGCTAACCCAACCTACGCGTAAAACTCCCGCGCCCAGTCGCGGAAGGCGCGGCGGGAGGCGTCCCAGGTGTAGAACATGTGGCCGCCGTCGAAATGGCGGATGAAGAGCTTCTCGCGCTGCTGCGGTGTGAGCTTCATCTGCTGCACCAGCCGCTCGGAGGAGAAGTAGGGCGTCACCATGTCGTAGTAGCCGTGGGTTATGAGCACCCTCATGTCCGGGTTCATGCTCATGGCGAAGCGCAGGTCGTCGGTGGCGCCGGCCGGCGGCTCGAAGGCATGGCGGACCTCGTCGCGCTTCCACTCGCGGTTCACATCGAAGCTCAAAAGCTCGTAGCGCCGCTCCGACTGGATGCCGATCTCCGCGCGCAGCACGTGGTTGATGCCACTGGCGAAGACGCGCTCGATGCTGGCGAGCGTCGGATCCGGGCCGAAATGGTACTCGCGGTCCGGAAACGGATCGACGCCGGTGATAGTCGCGTCGTAGGCGCCCAGGATCCTCCGCTCCGGCCTCAGAAGCTCCCGGGCGAAGCGCCAGAACGGGACCCGCCCGTGCGCGAGCCGCACGAGTTCCACCGGCAGGCCGAGGAAATCGGCGGCGCGGGCGAAGACGCTCGCCTGCTCCTCGGCGTCGTGGGCCGTGCCGACCAGGAGGGCATGGGCCAGCTCGCGGGTGGCGAAGGCCTCGATCTCGCGCCGCTGCCGCTCGACCGGCGTGCCGGCCGCGAACGCGCGCGAGCGGCCGTGGAAGGTGGCGGCCAGCGCCATTGTGCAGAAGCAGTCCATCGCGTGCAGCACGTCGTAGTCGCTGCCGTTGAGCAGCGACCATTCGAGCGCCGGGGAGATGGCGATCGCCGTCGTGAGGCCGACGCCGTGCGTCTCCTGCAGGAGGCGCGCGAGCTTGGCCGTGCGGAAGCCGCCG
>JBIOWI010000068.1:0-12713 GCA_044868325.1 Hyphomicrobiaceae bacterium | reverse complement strand
CCCTGCCCCCCCCCCCCAAGGGGGGAGGGGACGTTGCGGCGCGGACCTTGTCTCATGGCTAACGTCAACTCGCTTTATGGGTCGCTGGCGCAGTCGAGAGTTCGGCCGCGCCTCCCGCCTCAGCCCGACAGGCCCGCGGCGAGCGACGGCAAATCCAGCGCCGTGAAGCCGTAGTGCCGCAGCCAGCGCAAATCCGCGGCGAACATGTCGCGCAGGTCGGGGATGCCGTATTTGAGCATGGCGATGCGGTCCAGCCCCATGCCGAAGGCGAAGCCCTGGTACCTGTCCGGGTCGAGCCCGCAGTTGCGGATGACGTTGGGGTGCACCATGCCGCTGCCGAGGATCTCCAGCCACTGCCCCGGCTTGCCGATGGCGGCGGCGTCGATGTCCACCTCCATTGATGGCTCCGTGAACGGGAAGTGTGAGGCGCGGAAGCGCATGCGCACCTCGTCTACCTCGAAGAAGGCCTTGCAGAACTCCTCCAGGGTCCACTTGAGGTGGCCGAGGTGGGTGGTCTCGTCGATCGCCAGCCCCTCGATCTGGTGGAACATCGGCGTGTGCGTCGCGTCCGAGTCCATGCGGTAGACGCGGCCCGGCGCGATGATGCGGATGGGCGGCTTCTGCGCCATCATGGAGCGGATCTGCACCGGGCTCGTATGCGTGCGCAGCACCATGACGGGAGCGTTGTCGCCCTCGCGGCCACGGCCAGCATTTGGCGCCTTCATGTAGAAGGTGTCGTGCTCCTGCCGGGCGGGATGCTCGGGCGGGATGTTGAGCTTGGTGAAGTTGAGGTCGTCGGTCTCGATGTCCGGTCCCTCGGCGATGGCGAAGCCCATGTCGCCGAAGATCTCCGCCACCTCGTCGAACACCTGGCTCACCGGATGGATGCGCCCGTCCTGCAGCGGTCCCACCCGCACGGGGAGGGTCACATCGGCCCTCTCGGTGGCGAGGCGGGCCGAGAGCGCACCCCGCTCCAGCTCGGCCTTGCGGCCTTCCAGGGCGTCGCCGACCCGCGTCTTGAGGCCGTTGACGGCCTGGCCGAAGGCCTTGCGCCGGTCGGCGGGGAGCGAGCCCAGCTTCGCCATCAGCTCGGGGATGCGGCCCTTCTTGCCGAGGGCCGCGATGCGCACGCGCTCGATGGCATCGAGGTCGCCCGCGCCGGTAATCTCGGCGAGGAGCGCCTTCTCCAGGGAGGCGAGATCAACGGTATCAGCCATGACGATGCCCGTAGGGCGGATTAGGGCGAAGCCCGTAATCCGCCGTTGGCGCCGGTGGGTCGGCGGATTACGGCTAACGCCTAATCCGCCCTACGTCCCCTACGCCGCTTTCAGCTGGGCCGCCGCCTGGTCGCAGAGTGCCTTGAAGGCTGCGGCGTCCTTCACCGCCAGGTCCGCCAGGACCTTGCGGTCGATCTCGATCCCGGCCTTGCCGAGACCGTCGATAAATCGGCCGTAGGTGAGGCCGTGCTCGCGCACCGCGGCATTGATGCGCTGGATCCAGAGCGCGCGGAAGGTGCGCTTCTTGCGCTTGCGGTCGCGGTAGGCGTACTGCATCGCCTTCTCGACCGCCTGCTTGGCGACCCGGATCGTGTTCTTGCGCCGGCCGTAGTAGCCCTTGGCCTGCTTAAGGACTTTCTTGTGCTTGGCGTGGGCGGTGACGCCGCGCTTGACGCGTGCCATTGGTTCACTCCATCAGATGAGGGTTGTGACCGGGGTCAGACCCCTGGTCGCTGCCGATGAGTTGAGTTCGAGGCGTGGTGGCCAGGGGTCTGACCCCGTCCGAGCCCCGTCTGCCTCACCGCGCGTAGGGCATGTACTTCTTGACGATCTTGGCGTCGCTGTCGTTGAGCACCATGGTGCCGCGCGCCGTGCGCACGAACTTGGCGGTGCGCTTGATCATGCCGTGACGCTTGCCCTGGGCCTGGGCCTTGACCTTGCCCGTTGCCGTCATCTTGAAGCGCTTCTTGGCGCCGCTCTTGGTCTTCAGCTTGGGCATTTGGCTCTCCTTTTGGCTCAGCCCCGAGGGACTGGCGCGTGTTGTTGAAAGCATGCAAAGCCGCCACGGCATGCCCCGCCGGGCGGCTTGGATGGCGCTTCATAATAGGAAGACGCCGGACGTGCAATGCGTTTGGTGCCGCATTCTTGCGGTCACCGCCCTCAAGCCGCTATAAGACCGGTATGAACCTCGCGCTCTCCCCCGAATCGATGGCTTGGTTGGATGCTCAGGTCCAGGGCGGGCATTTCGCGTCCTACGAAGAGGCAATCGATTACAGCGTCAAGCTTACGGCCTTGCGTGAAACCCTGCTCACGTCGATCGCCGACCCTCGCCGCTACACCGTCGATGAGGTCCGGGCTAACCTGAAGGCCCACTTCGCAGCCAAGCCCCGCTAAGTGTGCGGGATCAGCTCGTACCGCTGCCAGACCTCGTCGTTCCATGCACGGCCCTTGTTGCGAATATCCCATTTTAGCTTTGGCATTCTCTGACTCCTCCTCTTGGAAACCAGAGCGCTGCCGGGTACAGGGCTCAATCTACCTCATATTGAGGCGGCAGAGCGTAGGGCGCAATTGTGCGAAGCGCGAATTGCACCGAGATCACCTGTTCGCTGCTCAGTCCTTGGCAAGGGCGCATCGGCACCATGCCGCAAAAAACGGCATTTCGCCCTCCAGTCCGTCACCCGTGGCGCACCAGGTTGTCGGGGCCGGCCTGGCGGACGTCGCGGAGGCCGCACAGGGCCATGGAGACGTCGAGCTCCCTGCGGATGAGCTCCAGCGCCTTGGCGACGCCGGCCTCGCCCATGGCCCCGAGACCGTAGATGTAGGCGCGGCCGATGAAGACGCCCCTGGCGCCCAGGGCCAGCGCCTTGAGCACGTCCTGGCCGCCGCGGATGCCGCCGTCCATGAAGACCTCGATGCGGTCGCCCACCGCAGCGGCGATCGGCGGCAAGGCCGCAATCGAGGAGATGGTGCCGTCGAGCTGGCGGCCGCCGTGGTTGGACACGATCAGGGCGTCGGCCCCGCTCCCGACCGCAAGCTTGGCGTCCTCAGCATCCATGATGCCCTTGAGGATCAGCCTGCCGCCCCACTGGTCCTTGATGCGCTTCACATCGTCCCAGTCGAGGGTCGGGTCGAACTGCTCGTTGGTCCACGAGGCGAGCGCGCGCGTGTCCTTCACGCCCGGCGCGTGGCCGACGATGTTACGAAAGGTGCGGCGCCTGGTGCGGGCCATGCCGAGCCACCAGCGTGGCTTGCTGGCGATGTCGACGATGTTCGCCAGCGTCATGCGCGGCGGGGCGGTGAGACCGTTCCTGATATCCTTGTTGCGCTGGGCGAGGACCTGTAGGTCGAGCGTCAGCACCAGGGCCGAGCAGCCCGCGGCCTTGGCGCGCTCGATCAGGCGCGCGTTGAAGTCGCGGTCGCGCATGACGTAGAGCTGGAACCAGAACGGCTTGTCGGTCGCATCCGCCACGTCCTCGATCGAGCAGATGCTCATGGTGGAGAGGGTGAAAGGCACGCCCGCCGCAGCGGCGGCGCGGGCAGCCAGGATCTCGCCGTCGGCATGCTGCATGCCGGTCATGCCGACGGGCGCAAGGGCCACCGGCATGGCCACCGGCTGGCCCACCATAGTGCTAGCGAGGTTGCGGCTGGAGAAGTCGATGCCGACGCGCTGGCGCAGATAGACGCGCTGGAAATCCGCCTCGTTGGCGCGATAGGTGCTCTCGGTCCAGGCACCCGAGTCGGCGTAGTCGTAGAACATCCGCGGCACCCGCCGCCCGGCGAGCGCGCGCAAGTCCTCGATGCAGGTGACGATGGGCTCGGGCATCCAGGTCCTGGGGGTGTCAGACCCTCCGGGTCTGACACCATTGCTCAAATCGGTGTTGGTCATGGTGTCAGACCCAGAGGGTCTGACACCCGCTCGACTCCGGCTTCTACTTTGTCGCTGGCGGGAAGTAGTAGTTCGCCAAGAAGGAGTATGGCGGGAACATGAAGCGCCGCGCCGGGATCACCTTCGCCGCGTAGGCCTTCTGCGATTCGAAGACCTTCTTGAAGAACGGATTGGCCGCGCTCTCCTCGGCAGCCATCTTGTCCCAGGTCTTCAAGAACTCGATCAGGATTTCACGCGGGGTGTTCAGGATCTGCGTGCCGTGTTTGGTCTGCATCTCCTCGATGGCGTCTGCGTTCTGCTTCTGCCATCTCACCCACCAGCGGAAGAAGGTCTCGGTGGTGGCCGAGCGGATCGCCTCCTGCTGTGACGCCGGCAGGCTGTCCCAAACGTCCTTGTTGATGATCAGCTCCCCGATGGAGGCCGACTCGTGCATGCCGGGCGTGTAGTGGTACTTCCACACCTGTGGCAGGCCGAGGCGCAGGTCCTCGATGCCGCCCACCCATTCGGCGCAGTCGATGGTCCCGCGCTCGGCTGCAGGAACGATCTCGCCGCCGGGCATGTTCACCGTGTTCTGCCCCATGTTCTTGTAGATCTCGGCGACGATGCCGGTCTGCCGGCACTTCATGCCCTTGAAATCTTCCACGCTCTGGATCGGCCGCTTGAACCAGCCGAGCGCCTGCGGGCTCGACGGCAGGATCGGGAAGGCGATGACGTTCAGCTTCAGCTCCTTGGTGTAGAACTCCCACCACAGGTCCAAGCCACCGCCCTCGTAGAGCCAGCCCATGTAGTCCATGTGGTCCATGCCGACGATGCCGGCCGGCGTGTTGGAGAACAGGGTCGCGGCCTTGTTCTTGCCGACCCAGTAGTAGGAGATGCCGTGGCCGCCATCGATGACCTTCTTGTGCGTGGCATCGAGGATCTCGAACGGCGGCACGATCTGGCCGGCGGCGTTGACCTCGATCTTGAGGGCGCCTCCGGTGAGCTTGTCGACGCGCTCGGCGAAGAACTTGAAGTTGTCCTGCAGCGTGAGGCTGGCCGGCCACGTCGACTGCATCTTGAGGGTGCGCGACTGCTGGGCGAACGCCGGAGCGGCGAAGACCAGCGCGGCGAGCGCCACAACGAGGGCGCACGCTCCGGCCGCCATCATCCCCGCTGCCCCGGACGGTCGCCGCCTCACACGACTTGAGGCGGCCCACGGTCTGTGTTGTTGCATGCTGATCTCCCTTCGAGTCGACTTGGCGATGCTTGTCCGGCTCCCGCCCTGGCGGATGCCCGCATGGAAGGCGTGCACGCACCGCCGCGCACGGCGGAGGCCCGGTTCGTAAGTTGTAGCGCAAGACGCGATACGGCGACCAGATGCGCTTGCGCCAAGATCGTCGCATCGCGGTGCGGGAGGCTGCAACCCCAGGTTTCAGGCTCCAGAAGGTAGGCCGGGTTAGACTAGCCACAGTTCGGGCGCGGGTTTGGCGGGGACGATGGGTAGCCGACGCGCTATCGCTGTGGTTGGATGCGGCCGCCATCCCGCTCTGCCTGGAGAAGCCATGTCCCGCCGCGCCGCCGATCTTCTCGTCGATTGCCTTGCCGCGCATGGCGTGGACCGGGTGTTCTGCGTGCCGGGGGAGAGCTACCTGGCCGTCCTCGATGCGCTGCACGACAGCAATGCCGTAGAGACCGTCGTGTGCCGGCACGAGAGCGGCGCGGGTTTCATGGGGGTGGGCGATGCCAAGCTCACCGGGCTGCCCGGCGTGGCGTTCGTGAGCCGCGGGCCGGGGGCCACCAATGCCGCCATCGCCGTGCACGTGGCCGAGCAGGACGCGGTGCCGCTCGTCCTGTTCGTGGGCCAGGTGCCGCGGGCCGAGATCGGCCGGCGCTCGTTCCAGGAGGTGGACTACGGCAAGACCTTCGCCGACATGGCCAAGAGCGTGTACCTGATCCACGACGCCGGGCGCATCCCCGAGATCGTGGCCCGCGCATTCGTAGAAGCGCAGGCGCCGACGCCGGGGCCGGTTGTGGTCGTGCTGCCGGAGGACATGCTGGAGGATATGGCCGAGGCCCCCGTCGTCGAGCCGCTCCGGGTGCCGCGGGCGGGGCCGGCCGCGACGATGGACATCGAGGAGATCGCCGCCATGATCGGCAAGGCCGAGCGGCCGCTGCTGATCGCGGGCGGCGTGGGGCTCGGCACGCCGCGCGGGCGCAAGGCGCTGCTGGCGGCCTCCGAGGCGCATGCGCTGCCCGTGGCGCTCACCTTCAAGCGGCAGGACTACTTCCCCAACGCCCACCCCCACTACGCCGGGCACCTGGGGTTCAAGATCCCCAAGCCGGCGGCCGAGCGCTACCTTGAGGCCGATCTCATGCTCGCCGTCGGCACGCGGCTGGGCGAGGTGAGCACCCAGGGCTACACGCTGCCGGCCTCGCCGGCGCCGCGCCAGCCGCTCATCCATGTCCACGACGACCCGCGCCAGATCGGGCGCAACTACGACGCCGCCAAGGCGCTGGTGGCGGACCCGGTGGCGGTGCTGGAGGCCCTGGCGCGGCTGCCCGGCAAGGCGCCGGCCGGCGGTCGTGCGCAGTGGATCGGGAGGCTCCACGAGCCGGTGGCCAAGGCCATGCCCTGGACTCCGCCCGCCGACGGCCTGCTCGACATGGGGCCGGTGGTGGCGGCCCTGGCCGAGCGGCTCGACAAGGACGCGATCCTCCTCACCGATGCCGGCAATTTCTCGGGCTGGGTGCACCGGCACTTCCCATTCTCGGGCGAGCACCTGCTTATCGGCTGCGTCGGCGGCGCGATGGGTATCGGCATGCCGGCGGCGGTGGCGGCGGCGCTGCGCTTCCCCAGGCGGCAGGTGATCAACTTCCTGGGCGACGGCGGGGCTCTCATGACGGGCAGCGAGCTGGCGACGGCCGTGCAATACGGCGCCAAGGTCAAGACCTTCATCTCCAACAACGGCAGCTACGCCACCATCCGCATGCACCAGGAGATCGCCTACAAGGGCCGCGTGCACGGCACCGATCTCAAGAACCCCGACTTCGCCAAGTGGGCAGAGAGCTTCGGCGCGCTGGGGCTCACCATCTCCTCCATCGAGGAGACCGCGGGCATGGCCGAGCGCGTGCTGGCCCACGACGGCCCGGTGGTGGTGGACGTGCGGACGGCAGTGGAGCACATCACGCCGTTCGCGACCATTGCCGGGTTGCGCGGGTGAGCGAGTAGCGAATAGGGAATAGCGAGTAGGGAATAGGGAGCAACAGCGCTACTCGCTATTCGCTACTCACTATTCGCACCGAGGAGGGAGCCCTACATGCAAGACCACGACGTCGTCGGCATCGGCAACGCCATCGTCGACATTATCGGCCGCTGCGACGACGCCTTCCTGGCCGCGCACGAGCGCGTCAAGGGCTCGATGCAGCTGGTCGACGCGCCGACGGTCGAGCGGCTTTACTCAGCCATGGGGCCGGGCACGGAGATCTCGGGCGGATCGGCGGCCAACACCATTGCCGGCATCGCGTCATTCGGCGGCAAGGCCGCCTTCATCGGCAAGACCGCCACCGACCAGTTCGGCGAGGTGTTCCGCCACGACATTCGCGCCATCGGCGTGACCTTTGACACGCCGCCGGCCGGCGACGGCGAGCCCACGGGGCGCTGCCTCATCCTGGTGACGCCCGACGGGCAGCGGACCATGAACACCTTCCTCGGCATCAGCCCGCAGCTCGGCAGCGGCGAGGTGGATGCGGCGCTGATCCGCTCGGCGCGCATCGTCTACCTGGAGGGCTACCTGTTCGACCGCCCCGAGGCCAAGGCGGCGTTCCGGCAGGCGGCGGACATCGCGGCCAAGGCCGGCCGGCAGGTGGCGCTGTCGCTCTCCGACGCATTCTGCGTAGACCGGCACCGGGCCGAGTTCCTGGACCTGGTGCGCAACTCGGTCGACATCCTGTTCGCCAACCAGGCGGAGGTCACCTCGCTCTACGAGACCGCGTCCATCGACGAGGCGGCGCGGCGCGCCCAGGCCGATACCAAGCTGGCCGCCCTCACCCGCTCCGAGAAGGGCAGCGTCATCCTGGGCGGCGGCAAGGCCATCGAGATCCCTGCCGCGCCCGTGGCCAAGGTGGTGGACACCACGGGCGCCGGCGATCTCTATGCCGCGGGCTTCCTGTTCGGCGTGGCGCGCGGGCTGGACCTGGGGACGGCCGGCAAGCTCGGCAGCCTTGCCGCCGCCGAGATCATCTCCCACATCGGTGCGCGCCCGGAGGTGAAGCTCGCCGACCTGGCCCGCCAGGCCGGGCTCACAGCCTGATCGCAACAGGGTGAATGGCGAATGGCCAATGGCGATTGGAATGACCCCATTCGCCGCCACTCACCATTGGCTATTCGCCACTCGCCATTCTGAGGAAAACAGATGTCCACGACCGTGCGCCGTCTCAATCCGCCGACCATTCACACGCCGCCGGGCTACAGCCATGTCGTCGAGGTCACCGGCCCCGCCCGCATCGTCTATTTCGCCGGGCAGGTGGGCCTGGACAGGAGCGGCGCCACCGCCGGCGCACCGGGCGACTTCGAGGCCCAGGCCGTGCAGGCGTTCGAGAACCTGAAGGCGGCGCTGGAGGCTGTCGGCGCCGGCTTCGAGCATCTCATCAAGATCAACAACTACATGGTGGATATCGAGCGCAACCTTGCCACCTTCCGCACGGTGCGCAACCGCTATCTGCCCGCGTCGGCGGCGCCCGCCAGCACCACCGTCGGCGTGGCCGGGCTGGCGATACCCGGTCTGCTGTTCGAGATCGAGGCGGTCGCGATGTTGCCCGCGTAGGCGCGTGATGGGTCAGATCCCTCGCGCAGAAGGTGGAGTTTGCCGACAGGTTGAAGGCGGGGGGTCTGACCCCGCCCAAATAGAACAGCGACGCCGGGGAGAGAGAGGCCGCGGCGCCGCTGTTCCTCAAGTCCGGCAAGAGGGTGTGGGGGGGTTCTTGCCGAACTCCTCCTGCTGCACGCTGCCCGTTTGCGATGCCGACACGTGCAACATCCCCAATTCCGCTTCCGCGACGGCCCGCAGCGCCCCGCTGCGCGCCTTGGTACGGGCCTCCTCGACCGTCATCGGCGGAAGGTGGCCGATGGCGATCCGCTTCAGCTTGCCGCGCCGGCCGCCGATCCATTTCTGAACCAGCCACGTGCCGTGACCGTTGGCCGAAACACGCAGGCCGAAGCCACGCAGCTCCGTATCCCACAAGAACGCCGACTTACCGGTGCGTCGCGATGCCATGCGCAGCGTGTCGATCACACGCTCCGTGATTTTCGCCTTTGCCATCTCCGGCGGTGCCCGCGTGTCGCTGCGACCAGAACGTCACCACCCGGTCGGGAAGGACATGAGCGCCGCCAGCAGGCCGATGGCAGCCAGGATGCAGCCATGCCCCCACAGCGCATTGCCGAACCGCCCGTCGCTGTTGCGGCTGCCTCGCATCCCGAACGCCCCCTACGGCTACCCCGCACAGACCATCGTTTATCCGATGGCCGACATAAAACAGAAGTAACATGATTCGACGACTGCTCCAACGCTGCGGCCGACCGAGCCGGGCGGCCCAGGCCCCGGTCAGCGACGCTGCCATCGCGGGGCGGCGCGCGGCCCATCCGTGCCGCCAGTAAGATCGTGGACATGTTGGGACAGCAGGGCGGCCGTGCGCCGGGGCGGGAGCGCGCGACGCCTTGGACAGATGATCGGGGCGCGCAAATCCACCACCTGGGATGCTTAGGCGATGCTTATGGCGAGCGGGGTGTGGAGCGCGCTGGTGCCGATTTAGTGCTGCGAACATGAAATATGTCAGCCTTGTGGCCGAATCAGGAACCAAACGCGGCATGCTGGCGTTGCGGGCCGAAAGGAAAAGGGGTACGCATGCCACTGAGCGACGCTACACGACTAAGAATGCTCGCTGCTGACGCTTTGGCGGCGGCCAGTCGGATGACTGACGCCAACTGTAAGCGCAGCATGGTTGGACTGGCGGCGGGCTACGAACGTCTTGCTGACCATGCCGAGGGTCGCGAGCCCGCTGCACCGCTGCCGAATCACCACGACGCGTCGCTTGCATCGACCGCACCGCCGCGTCGGCAAGCCACTGCCGGTCGAAGTTGCCCTACCTGGCTAAGCAGAGAATGACTTCGCGAGCTGAAAGGCGGGCCGCCTCTTACAGCAACGCGAGCCGGAACAATGCCATAGATCGCAGCGTCAACCATAAGCTGCGCCGCCCTATCCTCCCCGCAATCCGCCGGAGCAAGCGCATACGCCACACGGGCACCCGCGATCCTGCAGCTGGGGTACCCGTTCTTGTGCCCGGTTGCCGAGTGGCCTAAGTCCTTGAAAAGTAATGGTGCCCAGGGGCGGAATCGAACCACCGACACCGTGATTTTCAGTCACGTGCTCTACCAACTGAGCTACCTGGGCAAGCTGCTCGCTTGATGGGAAGGCGGCCGTTTATAGGGGCTGGGTTTGCGCCTGTCCAGCAGCGCGCGGGGGAGAGCCGCCCGGATCTTTTGCCGCCCTGGTAACGTTAACCTGCCGCAGGCGCGTGCGGCGGAATGGTGCCGTGCTGAGATGGAGTTGAAGGCGGGAGTGCGCCGCCGCCCACCGCAAACCCGGGGCGGCGCTTCCCCGGCCGGCTGAAGGAGGCGGAGCCCGTGCGCATCAGCGATGTGCTTGCCGACAAGGGCGGCCATGTGGTGACGGTCTGGCCGGACAGCCGGCTCGACCACGTCACCCAGATCTTCGACCGGCGCGCCATTGCCTCCGTCGTCGTGGTGGACCACGGCGGGCGGACGCTCGGCATCTTCACCGACCGGGAGCTGGTGCGGGCCGTGGCCCGCTTCGGCGTTGCCGCCATCGAGATGCCCGTGGGGCGCGTGATGCTGACGCCAGCGCCCGCGTGCAGCCCGGACGACACGGTGGGCGATGTGATGCGGCTGATGACCGACAACCGCGTCCGCCACGTGCTGGTGCTCAAAGGCGGCGCCATGGTGGGGATCGTCAGCATCGGCGACCTCGTCAAGATCCGCCTCGACGATGCCGAGATGGAGAACCGCGTGCTGCGGGAGATGGCGCTGGCGCGGCTCGCCACCTAGCGTTTAGCATCTGCCACACGGCCTTCGCGGCCCGCCCGGCGCCAGGTCCGGCACAGGGCGGCAGCGGGGAGGCCATGCCGTTTCGGACTGACGCCCCTTCCGGCCCTGCAATCGAGGTTCTCCGCTCCATGTCCTCCCCCACGTCCTCCCCCACGTCCTCCATGTCCCTCAAAGGGCGAGCCGCCGTCGTCACCGGCTCTACGTCCGGCATCGGACATGCCATCGCGCGCGCGTTTGCCGCGGCCGGCGCCAACGTGGTGGTCAACGGCCTGGGCGAGGAGAAGGAGATCGAGAAGGCGGTTCAGGCGGTGGCCCGGCACGGCACCCGCGTCCTGTTCGACGGCGCCAACATGCTGCGCCACAACCAGATCGCCGACATGATCGCCAAGGCCGAGCGGGAGCTCGGCGCCGTCGACATCCTGGTCAACAACGCCGGCATCCAGCACGTGGCGCCCGTCGAGGAGTTCCCCATTGAGCAGTGGGACGCGGTGATCGCCATCAATTTGAGCTCCGCCTTCCACACCACCCGCGCCGCGGTGCCCGGCATGAAGCGGCGCAAGTGGGGGCGCATCGTCAACATCTGCTCGGCACACTCGCTGCGCGCCTCGCCCTTCAAGAGCGCCTATGTGGCGGCCAAGCACGGGCTGGCCGGCTTCACCAAGTCGGTGGCCCTGGAGCTGGCCGAGACGGGGGTCACGGTGAACGCCGTCTCGCCGGGGTTCGTGTGGACGCCGCTGGTGGAGAGGCAGGTCCCCGACCTTGCCAAGTCGGAGAACATCTCCGAGGAGGCGGCCAAGCGCCTGGTGCTCACGCGCCAGCCGACCAAGCGGTTCGTGACGGTGGACGAGGTGGCCGCGCTCGCCGTGTTCCTGGCCGGCGAGAGTGCTGCGTCGATCACCGGCGCCAACTATGAGATCGACGGCGGCTGGACGGCGCAATGAAGTTGGTGAGGTGGTGAGATCGTGAGGTGGTGAGTTCGACGTCGTCGATTGCGAGGCCACCTACTCACCATCTCACGAGCTCACCATCTCACGACTTTTACCGGTTCGCGTCCGCGTGCGGCGGAACGCCCTCTACGTGGGCCCCCTCGCCCATCAGGGCGGCGGTGATGAAGGCTGCCGAGGCGAGCGTCAGGGCAATGGCCAGCAGGATCTCCCTGCTCCAGCGCTGCGCGCGGAACCGGGCGACGAGGCCGGAGACGACGCGAAGTATTGCCATCGCCCATTAGCACACCGGGCGCGGGTGTCTCGCCAGGGTGCCGTTGGCCGCGCGACAGAAGGGCACAGAAAAAAGGGGGGCATGACCTCGTATCGAGCGGGCAGGCGGGGTCAGACCCCTAGCATCCACCATCGTGCATGGATCGCAGCGCTGGGGGCGAGGGGTCTGACGCCGTCGTCGCCTACAGCCCACGCATGATGCAACCGAAGAGAAGGACGACATAGGCCAGGAGCAGGCCATAGAAGTGTGTGGCATCGCCGGTGAGGAGCGGCACGGAGGCACCGAAGTACT
Organism: Hyphomicrobiaceae bacterium; assembly: GCA_044868325.1. GTDB lineage: Bacteria > Pseudomonadota > Alphaproteobacteria > Rhizobiales > Hyphomicrobiaceae > AWTP1-13. Next base: position 223 of record JBIOWI010000068.1, on the reverse strand, counting down.
TGGCGAATAGCACCGCCAGCGCCAGAACGATCGACAACAGGAACGTCAGAATCCCGGGTGCCTTGAGAGCCATGCGCGTCTCCCTCACGTTGCTTCGATCATCATCCCCGGCGCGAGACTATCAGCTCGCGCGGCTCCTTCGTAGGGCGCAATCGTGCGGGAGCGCGATTGCGCCGAAGCCACCCTCCACAGCTGCCGTCGTAGTTGAGGCGAGGGCGGTTCG
>JBIOWI010000067.1:0-2539 GCA_044868325.1 Hyphomicrobiaceae bacterium | reverse complement strand
GAAGCGACGCAGCATCTCGGCCTCGTCCGGCGGCTCCAGCTCGAAGCTGGCTGTGCCGTGGAGCACGGCGGGCCGATAGATCGCAGTGATCGCCCCCACGTCGGCCGCCGTGGCCGGGCGCAGAGCTGGCGTCGTCATTCGCATCCCCTCGAACGGGGTCAGACCCCTCGCATAGACGCTGGCGGCTATCCGCGAGGTCGGTGGCGAGGGGTCTTGACCCCGTTTTCGACCCCGTTTCGGCGAGCTTGCCCCCATCTGGGCACAAAAGCAAAGGGCCCCGCGTTCGGCGGGGCCCCAAGCAGGTTTCGCGTGCCTTCCGGCTTACTCGCTGCGCATGATCCCGAGCAGGTTCAGGATGTGGATGAACAGCGTGATGAAGCTGCCGTAGAGCATGAACGAGCCGAAGATCGCCGACCGGCCCACCAGCGCCTCGTCGCCGGCGCCCTGGATGTACATGTCCTTGATCTGCTGCGTCTCCCAGGCGGTCACCACCGAGAACAGCAGCACCACGAGCGCCGAGATGATGAAGCTCATCGTCTTGCTCGTGCCGGGGTCGGAGATCAGGAAGTAGCTCACCAGCATGGCAACGATGAGCCCGATCGAGGCCATCGACAGGAACGAGCCCCAGCCGGTCATGTCGCGCTTCGTGACGTAGCCGTAGAGGCTGGTCGCGCCGAAGGTGACGGCGGCGATGGCAAGCGCCTGGAACACCAGCCCGCCGGCGTTCTTGGCGAAGAAGACGTAGATCATCGGGGAGATGAGCGCACCCCACATGGCGCAGTACAGCCAGTAGGCGCCATGCGCCAGCGCGGCGCTGCCCGAGAAGATCACCCGCGGTGCGAACCAGCCGAGGGCGAGGATGCCGATGAACAACACCCACTTCATGGGGCCGATGGCGATGGTCCGCATCAGCGCCGGGTTGCTCATGAGCAGCAGCGTCACCACCGCGGTGCCGGCGACGCCCAGCGCCATGTAGTTGTACACGCGCACCATGTAGGCGCGCAGGCCTTCGTCAACGGCGACGTCGGTGCGCGCGCCGGTGCCTGCTCGCGCATACCTGTTGTCGATCTCAGCCATGGAATCCTTCCCTTCGACAGTTGCGCGAAGCAGAAACTCCGCCTCGCGATTATGGCTCCCGCGCCCGCCCAACGCAAGGCCGGTAAGCTTCAACACGACCCAAGAGGTAAGCATGCTTCACCCGCACCGCAAGTGGCCGCCGGGACGCATGGGGCGCCTGCCGTAACTGCCGCGTTGGCCTTGCAAATTTCGCCTTGTCCTCAGGCTCAGGCTGGAGCTCTGGGTGGGAATACAGGAGCGTAAATACCGTGCCGGAGGGCCGGCTGGGCTTGGGCGGGATTGTGACGGCTTTGTTCCGAGCCTAGGGAGTCGTGCCGGCCACCGGCGAGAATTTCCGGCCGAATCTCGCAGCTCGTCTGCTACCCTCGCCGGAAGCCAGGACAGCGACGAATCCCAGGGGAGGAGACCATGACATCTGCAGGCCTGCGGGCTCTTGGCATGGCCGTGCTGGCGACGTTTGCCACTGCGCTTGCGCCGCTTGCGGCGCTGGGCCAGGCGGCCTATCCGAGCCAGACCGTCAAGCTGATGGTGCCGAACCCGGCGGGCGGGCTGCCCGACACGGTGGCCCGCATCGTCGGCAAGCGGCTGCAGGAGCGGCTCGGGCAGTCGATGGTGATCGAGAACCGGCCCGGCGCCAACGGCCGCGTCGCAGTCGCGGCTCTGCTCGCCGCGCCGGCCGACGGCTACACGCTCCTCGTCACCGACGGCTCGATCCTCACCATCAACCCGCTGCTCTACGCCAGCCTCGCCTACAACCCCAAGGACATCCTGCCCATCGCCATGCTGGCACGGGCGCCGATGTTCCTGGCCGCGAACCCCAAGGTGCCGGCCGCCAGCCTCGCCGACTTCATCGCCTACGCCAAGGCCAACCCGGGCAAGATCAACTACGGCTCGGGCGGCATCGCCAGCACCCATCACCTCTCCATGGAGGCCTTCGCTGCGGCGCTGAAGCTCGACATGAAGCATGTGCCTTTCAAGGGCACCGGCGAGGCCGTCCCGGCGCTCCTGGGCGGCCACATCGACGTGCTGTTCTCCGCCTACCCGTCGCTCAGCGGCGCCGCCGAGGGCGGCCAGGTCAAGCTGCTCGCCACCAACGGCCTGGAGCGGTCGAAGCAGGCCCCCCACCTGCCGGCCCTGTCGGAGGTCGTCCCCGGCTTCGATCTCGCCCCGACCATCGGCGTCTTCGGCCGCGCCGACACGGCGCCCGCGGCCGTCGACAAGCTCGTTTCGGAGGCGCTCGCCACGCTCAAGGAGCCGGAGACCGTGCGCCAGCTGGCCGTGGTCGGCGTCGAGACGGCCGGCGCCGGGCCCGGCGGCTTCGCAGCGGCGTTGCAGGCGGAGGGCCAGCGCATGGCCGCGGCGGTCGAGGCCGCCGGCCTCAAGGCGAAGTAAGTCGGAAGTCGGAAATCGGAAATCGGAAATCAGAAACCGGGAGGACGCAGAGCGGATGTTCTGTTTTCCG
>JBIOWI010000066.1:0-28997 GCA_044868325.1 Hyphomicrobiaceae bacterium | reverse complement strand
TCAACCTCAACAAGAAGGCCAAGGTCGGCCGCATCGACCCGCTGATCGGCCGCGAGCCCGAGGTGATGCGCACCATCCAGGTGCTGTGCCGGCGCCAGAAGAACAACCCGCTGTTCGTGGGCGATCCCGGCGTCGGCAAGACCGCCATCGCCGAGGGCCTGGCGCGCAAGATCGTCAACTCCGACGTGCCGGAGGTCCTGCGCAGCGCCACCATCTTCGCCCTCGACATGGGCGCGCTGCTGGCCGGCACCCGCTACCGGGGCGACTTCGAGGAGCGCCTCAAGGCGGTGATGAAGGAGATCGAGAACTACCCCGGCGCGATCCTGTTCATCGACGAGATCCACACCGTGATCGGCGCCGGCGCCACCTCGGGCGGCGCCATGGACGCCTCCAACCTCCTCAAGCCGGCGCTCCAGTCCGGCACGCTGCGCTGCATCGGCTCGACGACGTACAAGGAGTATCGGCAGCACTTCGAGAAGGACCGGGCCCTGGTGCGCCGGTTCCAGAAGATCGACATCAAGGAGCCGTCGGTGGAGGACTCCATCGAGATCCTCAAGGGCCTCAAGCCCTATTTCGAGGAGTACCACAAGCTCAAGTACACCAACGACGCCGTGAAGGCGGCGGTGGAGCTGTCGGCCAAGTACATCAACGACCGCAAGCTGCCCGACAAGGCCATCGACGTGATCGACGAGACCGGGGCCTCGCAGATGCTGGTGCCGGAGAACAAGCGCAAGAAGAAGATCGGGGTCAGGGAGGTGGAGGCCACGGTCGCTACCATGGCCCGCATACCCCCTAAGACCATCTCCAAGTCCGACGCCGAGGTGCTGGCCGCCATCGACAAGGACCTGAAGCGCCTGGTGTTCGGCCAGGACAGGGCGATCGAGGCGCTGGCCAGCTCCATCAAGCTCTCCCGCGCCGGCCTGCGCGAGCCCGAGAAGCCGATCGGCTGCTACCTGTTCTCCGGCCCCACCGGCGTCGGCAAAACGGAGGTGGCGCGCCAGCTCGCCAGCCTGATGGGCGTGGAGCTGCTGCGCTTCGACATGTCGGAATACATGGAGAAGCACACCGTCTCGCGGCTGATCGGCGCCCCGCCGGGCTACGTCGGCTTCGACCAGGGCGGGCTCCTGACCGACGGCATCGACCAGCACCCGCATTCGGTGCTGCTGCTCGACGAGATCGAGAAGGCGCACCCGGACCTGTTCAACATCCTCCTGCAGGTCATGGACCACGGCAAGCTGACCGACCACAACGGCAAGAAGGTCGACTTCCGCAACGTCGTGCTGATCATGACCACTAACGCCGGCGCCTCCGACATGGCCAAGCCCGCGCTGGGCTTCGGCTCAACCAAGCGCACCGGCGACGACACCGAGGCCATCAACCGCATGTTCACCCCGGAGTTCCGCAACCGGCTCGACGCGGTGATTCCGTTCTCCGGCCTGCCGCCGGAGGTGATCCTCAAGGTGGTCGAGAAGTTCGTGTTCCAGCTGGAGGCGCAGCTGGCCGACCGCGGCGTCACCATCGAGCTGACCGAGCCGGCGGCGCGGTGGCTCGCCGAGAAGGGCCACGACGAGCGGTTCGGCGCCCGGCCGCTCGCCCGCGTCATCCAGGAGCACATCAAGAAGCCGCTGGCCGACGAGCTTCTGTTCGGCAAGCTGGAGCACGGCGGCACCGTCAAGGTGACGGTGGCCGAAGGCGAGGACGGCGAGGGGAAGCTCGCCTTCGAGTACTTCCCCGCCGAGCCCAAGCCGAAGGCCAAGAGTTCCGGCGACGAGGATGACGACGACGAGGACGAGGAGCCCGCCGAGGGTCCGGCCCTGGTCGAGGCCGCGCCGCGCAAGGCCCTCTCCGCGCCCAAGGAGAAAAAGGAGCGTCCCAAGCCCGGCGCCGTCCCCAGCATCCCCCGCCGGAAGGATGGGGAGTAGCCGGCGTCCGACCCGCGGCTCTGATACGAGACTCGCGCGGCAGGCGCCGACAGATCCCCTCTCCCCGCTTGCGAGGAAAGGGCTAGGGTGAGAGGCAGCAACACGCGCAAGCCTCTCTCCACGCAGGACCTCAAATCTGGCGTCAGCCTCGGACCACGCGAGTCGAGCGCACCTCAGCCGGCATCGACCCGCGCTAGCTCCGCCCGGAGGAAATCCAGGCGCAGCTGCGCGGCATCGTCGTGGGGCGGCGCGGGAGAGGCTGAGCCCTCCCCCAGAATCTCCATGAGCTCGGCGCGCAGACGCTCAGCACCGGGGCCACAGTCGCCCTGAGGCGACGCCCCGAACATGTCGAGCTGAAGAGCGTCGCCGGCCCCCTGGCCTTGCAGCGGGCCGAGGCCGCTCTCTTGGCCGGCGAGCGGATCGGATCGGTCCGAGTGTCCCATGCGTCCACCCCGCAGAGGTTGCGCGTGCGCCGCCACAATCGCGCGATTCGGGCACCGGTCACGAGGCCCGCCGCGGCGCTTTCCACAACGCTCCGGCCATCCGCGACACCGTCGGACCGCTCGCGCCGCGCTTCGTCTTGTGCCCCTTTCCGCTTGTTCTTATTTGATTCTTTTCGCGGAGCTTCTGCAGGAGCCACCTAGCATCCCAGGCGGCAGCAGGCTCGAGCCACCGGAGTGGAGCCACCGTAGGGTGCGTTAGCGCGAAGCGTAACGCACCGATCCGCCCTCTGAGCTACGGTATCAGCCGATTACCGGCTGCGCCGACCCTTGAGGACGAAGCGGGAGCGCGCCGCAGGGTCCCTCCCCACAAGGGGGAGGGGATCTGCGCGGAGGCTGCCTCGCGGTCCAAGTTTCGTCTCAGAAAGCGCCAATGTTGCGTGACACCGCTTCGGGCCACCCAGCCCACCCCCGCGCGCAAACCCTAGCGCCCCGTCGGATCGGGCCCCACCCGCACCTGCAGCTTGCCGAAGTTCTCCCCCTTGAGAAGCCCGATAAACGCGGCCGGCGCCTTCTCGATGCCACCCTCCACGATGTCCTCCCTGTACTTGATGCGGCCGGAGCGCACCCACTCGCTCATCTGCCTGAGCGCCGGGCCGTAGCGCATGTTGAAGTCCCACACGATGAAGCCGCGCGCGGTCGCGCGCTTGCCGACGAAGCTGTAGAGCCAGCGCGGGCCGGGCTCGGCGGTGTTGTACTGCGAGATGGCCCCGCACAGGCTGACGCGGGCGAAGAAGTTGAGGTTGGCGAGCACGGCGTCGCTCACCGGCCCGCCCACGTTGTCGAAATAGACATCGACGCCGTTCGGGCAGGCCGCCTTCACGGCGGCGGCGAGGCTGCCCTCGGCCTTGTAGTCGATGCAGGCGTCGAGCCCCAGCTCGTCCTTGACGTAGGCGCATTTCCTGGCGCCGCCGGCGATGCCCACCGCGCGGCAGCCGGCGATCTTGGCCAGCTGGCCCACGATCTGGCCCACGGCGCCGGAGGCCGCCGACACCACCACCGTCTCGCCGGGCCTCGGCTGGCCCACCTCGAACAGCCCGAAGTACGCGGTCATGCCCGGCATGCCGAGCACGCCGTTGGCGTAGGAGATCGGCCCGTGCGCCGGGTCGATCTTGCGCGCGGTGCGCCCTGGGCCGATGGCGTACTCCTGCCAGCCCATGGTGTCCTCGACGATGTCGCCCACCTTGAAGCCCGGGTGGCTCGATTGCACCACCTCGCCCACGGCGCCTGCGGTCATGACCTCGCCGAGCGCCACCGGTGCCGCGTAGGAGGCCGTGTCGCGCATGCGCCCGCGCATGTACGGGTCGAGCGAGAGGTAGACGACGCGCGCGAGGAACTGTCCGGGGCCGGGCTCCGGCACCGGCACCTCCTCGATGCGGAAGTCGGACTCCGCGGGCTCGCCCGGCGGCCGGCGCACCAGCACCACGCGGCGATAGGTCTTGGGGATCGTTTGGGCGCTCATCGCTTCTCTCCCTTGTGGGGCTCTCGGGATGTCGGCAAAGCGTAGTCCTGTTTGCCGGGCTGCGGGAGGGGGCGCTGAGCCGGATGCTCGGCTGCCAGCCCGTCGAGTGCCGGCTCTGTCACCTGTCACCTGTCACCTGATACCTGGCCCGCATCGACCGCGGCACGGAAGGCGGCGAGGTCGATCTCCTCGGCCGGAACGATCTCTACGCCCTCCGCCTCGAGCCGCGCCAGGCACAGGGCGTCCTCGTCGATCGCCCACTGCCGCTGCGCGGCCGTGGCGTCTGCCGCCGCCGCCAGCACGTCCCGCCGAAGCTCCGGCGCCAGCCCCTCGAGCCAGGCGCGGTTGGCGAGCAGGAGCGCCACGCCGTGGAAGTGCGCGGTGAGGCTCAGATGCCTGTGCGTCCTGTGGAGGCCGAAGTTGACCGTGTTGGTGAGCGGGTTCTCCTGGGCGTCCACGGCGTGGGTCTCGACCGCGCGCACCAGGTCCTTCACGTCGAGCACCACCGGTGTGAAGCCGACGGCCGCCAGCACCCGCCGGTACATGGCGTTGTCGAGCGTGCGGATGGTGAGGCCGCGGCAATCGTCGGGATGGCGGATCGGCCGCACCCGGTTGGAGATGTGGCGCAGGCCGTTGTCCCAGAAGCCCAGCAGCTTGTAGCCCGTAAGCGCCTCCAGATCGCCGGCAAGCCCCGCGCCCCATGCGCCGTCGAGATCGGCATATAGGCGTCGGCGGTCGAGCCCTGCAAAGGGCGCGTCGAACGCGCCCAGCGAAGGCACGCGGTCGGCGAGATAGCTCGCCGCGAAGTAGCAGATCTCCACCTCACCCCGCTCCACCATCGCCAGAAGATCGGCGGCGCGGGCGCCCCGCTCCGTCACGTCGCAGATGACCTCGACCTGCCAGCACGGCTCGACGGGGTTCCCCTCCCCCTTGTGGGGAGGGGCTAGGGGTGGGGGGAACCCCGACATCTGAGGTCTGGGATTTCCCCCCACCCTGCCCCTCCCCCACAAGGGGGGAGGGGACCCTGTGGCTCGCTCCTCGCCCAAATTGGGTCCCGCTTCCCCGTAGGTGGCCAGCGACGCCGCCAGCCGCCGGATGGCCCGCGTCAGGATCGAGGTCTCGCCCTGGTAGCCGCCGATGCGGAGGGTCGCTTCCGGCATGCGCACGCTCCCCGTCAGTTCATGAACCGGTAGAACCGCTCGTCGTAGAGCGCGCCCGTGGCTGGCGCCAGCTTGTCTCGGAAAGCGCGTGTGTGCTCCGCCATGCTGTGAGTATCGGCCGCCTTGCGGTCGCGCCACACCTCGATGAGGGTGAAGTGGTTCTGCCGGTTGACCTGGGTCACCGCCTCGAAGCGCATGTTGCCGGCCTCCTTGCGGCTGTCCTCGGCGAGTTGCCTGGTGAAGGCGGTGCCGTTCTCCCGCTGCGGAGGGATCACGTCGACATGGGTCACCGCCACCACCGCCGCGGCCGTGGCCTTGATCTCCAATGCGCCGACCGACAGCGGAAAATGCACGCGGTCGTCGACGGGCGCATTCTGGATCGCCTTGATCCTGTCGCGGAACCGGGCAGCCGCGGCCGCCTTGAAGTGGGCATCGACGGCCGCCTGGTCCTTCCAGGCCTCGATCAGCACGAGCTGGTTGAGCTGGCCGATGCGCTGCAGGGCCTCCGCGCGCAGGTTGCCGGCTTCCGAGCGGGTGGCGTCGCGGAGCTCCCGCACCAGCTTCTGTGCCTCGACGGCAGCGCCCGGCTTCACCTCCACGTAGGTCACGACGTAGCGCGGACCGTCGGGCGGAGGCGGCGGGGCCTGCGCGGAGGCGGCGGCCGCCGCAGCGACAAAGGCGGCCAGCGCGAGCGCCGATTTGAGCACGGACGGCATGTCTTCCTCCCAACGCTTGTCGTTGCTTGCAGCGAGGCTATCGGTTGGGGCACGCGCGCGTCAATGCGTGCTGGTCTGCGATCGGTCTTCGCCCGAATGCCGTCGTCTTCAGGCGGCGACCGGGGTTGCGCCGAGAGGTCCGGCTGTCCTGGCGGGATTGGCCCGGATGAAGCCGGCGATCAGGCGGTTGACCTCGCTGGGATGGGTGAGCGGTCCCATGTGCCCGGCCCCGGGCAGCGTCTCGAGCGTGCCCAGCGGCAGCAGCCGGGCCAGCTCCTCGGCGATCAGCCGGCTCGGGCGCCGGGCATGCTCGCCGCGTACGATGCGCACCGGGCAGCGGATGCGTCCGTAGGCGTCATCCGGCATCTCGTGCTCGATCAGGGCCAGGAAGTCGAGGGCGGCCTTGGGCAGCCAGGCGACCAGGCGCTCACGCGCTTCGGGCGAGAGGGACTCCCAGTTGCCTGCTCCGTTCCAGTAGTCGACGAACGCCGCGGCCGCCGTCTGGTAGCTGCCGGTCATCAGTCCGGCGCGGATGGTGGCGGCGACGCCCTCGATCTCGCTCAGCTCGGCCGCAGCGCGCTCGCCGAGCTGCCGCAGCAGGTAGAAGCTCGACGGCTCGTACAGCGAGAGGCTCGCCACCATGTCGGGCCTGGTGCGCGCAACCTCGATGGCCACGCCCCCGCCGTACGAGTGGCCGACCAGGTGCACCGGGCTGCCGAGCGCGTCGACGACGGCGACGATCCGGCTCGCCTCGGCGGCCAGGTTGAAGGGGCGATCGCCCGGCCACGGCCCGGACGAGCCGCACCCATAGAAGCTCGGCGCAATCAGCTCGTAGGCGGAGCCCAGGGTCTCGCCGAGCCGGCGCCACTGGCCGCCGCTGGCGCCCGAGCAGTGGAGGGCGACCACGGGCTCGCGCGTGAGCGCCTCAGGCCGGCCGGCCTGGGCAGCGGAGCGGATGTCGAGGCTCGTGCTCATGATCGTCTCCGTTGGCTTAGCTGCGTTGGCGTACGGCTGGTTGCGCAAAGCTGCGCCGACGCACGTGCGCCAGCGCGAGGAGGGCGACGAGGTTGAGGCCGCCTGCGGCGCCGGCCAGCGCGAACGACAGGGCGTAGTTGGAGAAGGCGTCGAACAGCAGCCCGCCCGCGTATGCGCCGACGCCCATGCCGGCCCAGGCGATCAGCAGCACGGTGCCGAGCGCGCCGCCAAAGCGGCTGGCCGCCACGGTCTCGCGCACGCACAGGATGAGGCAGGTCATGTTGCCGGCGAAGCCGAAGCCGAACACCGCGGAGAGCGTCAGCAGCGAGGCGCCGTCGCCCAGCAGCGGATAGGCGAGGACGCACCCGGTCTGGATGGCCGAGGCCAGCGCGTAGGACGGCAGATAGCCGATGCGGTCCGCCGCGAGACCGAAGCAGACGCGCCCCACCGTTGCCGACAGCATGGCGACGAGCAGGCTGGCGGCGCCCAGCTCCGGCGAGCCGCACACCGCGCCGACGAAGCTCGCCAGGTGCACGAGCGGCACGCCCATGCAAACGCAGCACATGAAGGCGGCCGCCGCCAGGATGGCGAGGCCGGTGCGCTCGCTTGTGCGTTCGCCGGCGCGCCCGGCCTCGCGCGCCGCCGCCATGCCGCCGCCGGTCGGCGCGGCGCCGTCGGGGCGCCGCACGTATGGGAGCGCAAGAGACAGGGCGACCAGCGCGCCGACCCCGAGTGCGAGGAATGCGGAGCGCCAGCCTAGATCGCGGATCAGGATGCTGGCGAGGTAGGGCAGGATGCCCTGTCCCGCCGCGCCGCCGGCGGTGACGATGCCCACCGCAAGGCCGCGGTTGCGCACGAACCACTCGCCCGGCGCCGAGACCAGCGGCGCGTAGAGCACGGCGAAACCGAAGCCGCCGAGCACCAGATTGGCGGCATAGAAATGCCAGAGCGACTGCGCAGCCGCCATGGCGAAGAGCGCCAGCACTAGCCCCAAGCCGCCGAGCGCCAGCAGCGGCCTGATGTCGAGGCGGTCCGACAGGCGCCCCCAGACGAGGCCGCCCACCGCCATGCCGACCGAGGCGATGCCGTAGCCCAGGCTGACCTCGGCCCGCGACCAGCCGAACGCCGCCTCCAGCGGCTGCATGAAGACCGATATCAGCGCCAGGCTGCCGAACCCGAGCGCCATGCCGACCGTCCCGCCCACAACGGCCATGACCGCCCGCGGGTCCTGGGTGTCGTCCGGCGCCAGCCCCGCGTGGGCATTCGACGCATGCAGGATGCTCATGTCGCTCTCTTTGTCGGTATAGCAGCCCGCCTGCCGGCTCAGGTTGCCAGGCTGCCTCGTCGGTCTCGGCAGCGCCGGACATCCGGACGAGCCTCAGGGTGTCTCTGGCACGCCCGCCAGCAGCGCACGTCCATCGATCGGTTGAGGCTCCCGCCATCGTGATCGGACGCGGGCGCCACGCCGCAGCGACCGCATGGGCCTTCGCATGCCCTTCCTGGCGGCATTCGATAGCGGGACGATCGTCTGCATGGCAGGCTCCCTTGCGTCCGGCTGCGCCGGCATGCGCACAATGGCGGCAGCCTTCGACGAGGGTTTTGACGAGAGCTTGATTTGTCCTTGAGGCCAGCCTGATTTCTCGCTCGGGCGCTACCCGAGCGGAGCCGCACGATCACGCCCGGCTATCGGCCTGGTCAAGGGTTGCCTAGCCGAGCAGTGCCTGACCAGCGTCCCTCGTGTCCGCTCTCGACGCTGTCCTGTCAGACCACTGCCCATAACACGGTGAGTTGACGCACTTGAGACATTCGATTGAGCAGGGCGTTACATTGACCGTGCCGAGACCGTCGTGTACGGGGGAAAGTTGATCCTATCCGGATCAACGCCGGCTTTGGTGCGGTACCGAGCTGCATCGGAGAGCGCGTTACTCCATCATCGCCACCGGCGCACTTTGTTGCACAACGAATTGGGAGCTCGCATGAGCACGTACCCTATCAGCAACGCCGATCCCGGCGAGGAGCGTCGCCTCACTTTGCTCGAGTCGTTATCCGATCTGGGCACAATTCAAAGGCTAAGCAACCTGGGCGTTGGGCCGGGATGGCGTCGCCTCGAAGTGGGCGCCGGCCACGGTTCAATTGCGAAATGGCTCTGTGAAAAGGTTGGAATTACGGGCTCGATCGTGGCCATCGAGATCGATACCCGGTTCCTCGATGGGATCGCGGCCGACAACCTGCGAGTCTTGAAGCTCGACGTGGTGGAGGAAACACTGCCTTCCGGAGGCTTCGACCTCATCCACAGCCGCGCCGTCCTCACTCATCTAGGCGCCCGCGACGTCGTGCTCGACAAAATGATCCGCGCGTTGCAGCCAGGGGGTTGGCTGCTGCTCGAAGAGTCAGATGGCTTCCCGCTCGCGGCATCAGGTTCGGAATTCTTCATCAAGATGATGACGCCGATGGTGAGGGAGTGGACGTGGGCCAGAAAGTTGCCCTCGTTGTTTGCGGGACACGGGCTGCTGGACATCGGCGCGGACGTGCGGACGAGGCTCTTTAACGGCGGCTCACCCGCTGCCGAGTTTTGGCGCCAGCGAGTCGAGGGCGCGCGTGACCTGTGGCTCCGGGGAGGTGCCACCGAAGAAAGCGTGAACGAGTTATGCCGGCTGCTCCAGGATCCGAGCTTCTGGACGTTCCATTCCGCAGATGTTTCGGCCTGGGGTAGGCGGCCAGCGTAGCGAAGCCTCGCCAAGCTAGCTAGAGCAGCGCGAACGGGAGTGCATTCGGCGACAGGTCTCTTGCTGCGCTGCAGTGGCACACTTCCTCCGGTCTGTGTCCGTCAGGTTCCGGGGCAAAACGGTCTTCGCGGCACGCTAACGCTGGACCAACGGCGAGGATCTGCCTATGCAGCCCCGGTCCCGTCACCTGCCACGCGGCTTGGCCCGCGCCGTGGGAGCGGCGGAGGCGGGATCGTCGGGCCAGGGGTGGCGCGGGTAGCGCCCTTTCATCTCGGCCCTCACCGCCGCCCACGAGCCCTTCCAGAAGCCGGGCAGATCGCGCGTGATCTGGATCGGCCGATGCGCCGGCGACAGCAGATTGAGGGTGAGCGGCAGCCTGCCGTCGGCGATCGCAGGGTGCTGCGTGAGCCCGAACAGCTCCTGCACGCGGATGTGCAGGGCGGGCGCGCCCGCCCCGTCGTAGTCGATGGCGTGGCGGTTGCCCGTGGGCGCCACGAAGTGCGTGGGCGCCTCCTCGTCGAGACGCCGCTTCAGGTGCCACGGCAGCAGCGCATCGAGCGCCGCTCCGAGATCGTCGGCGCCGATCTCGGACAGCTTGGTCTTGCCGGCCAGGAAGGGCGCAAGCCACTCCGCGGCCGTCCCGGCGAGCGCTGCATCGGTGAGATCCGGCCATTCGTCCCCCCACTCGTCCCCTCGGGCGGCGCGCAGGAAGCCGACGCGGTCGCGCAGCTGCTGCTGCGCCTTGCTCCAGGGCAGACGGCCCAATCCAAGCCTGGCGATGCCCTCGGCCAGCAGGCGCGCCGTCTCCGCGCTTGCCGCCACCGCGCGTGGCGCCGCCGTCATGACGATCGCATCGAGCCGGCGCACGCGGCGCGCCCTCAGCGCAGCCGCGTCCGCATCGAGCTCGATCTCGTCCGTCTCGCGGATGCGCCCGGCTGCGGCCGGAACAATGTCCGCCTCGTCGGCCGCAGCCGCGAGCAGGATGCGGGTGGCCGCCGCCGACCCCGACAGCTCCGCAGCCACCAGATAGGGAGACCGCGCCAGGGCATGCGTCGCATCGACATTGGCCGCGCGCCCGTTCGCAAGCAGGAACTGGCCCAGGGTCTGACCGCGCGCCTTGCCGATGCGCTCCGGATACGCGAGCGCCAGCAGCCGCGCGATCGACACCGCCTCGCGCGGACCCTGTGCGGGGCCGCCGGCGCCCGCCATCCGCGCCCAGCCCGCCGCCAGCCTGCGCATGTCGCCGGCGCGGCGCGAGCGGTCACGGCGGAACCTGTCCAGCCGGTCGGCCAAGTCGGCATCGTTGCCACCGAGCCCGCGCTCCACGATCACCGCGGCGATCTCGGCGGCCTCCTCCGCATGGCCGAGCTCTGCCGCCACGATCGCCATGCGCGCGAGCCGCGGCGGCAGCGGCAGCGACCGCAGCCGCCGGCCGACGGCCGTGATGCGCCCGTCCGGATCGAGCGCATCGAGCCTCGTCAGCTCCTCCCGTGCGGCGTCGATGGCGGCAGCCGACGGCGGATCGATCCAAGAGAGCGAGCGCGGATCGGTCGCCCCCCAGTCCGCACAGTCGAGCAGTAGGCCGGCAAGATCGGCGGAGCGGATCTCGGGCTCGGCGAAGGCGGCGAGACTCTGCGTCTGCCGCTCGTCCCACAGGCGGTAGCAGACGCCGGGCCCGGTGCGCCCGGCGCGGCCCCTGCGCTGGTCGGCCGACGCACGCGACACGCGCACCGTCTCGAGCCGGGTGATGCCCACGTCCGGCTCGAAGCGCGGGACGCGGGCAAGGCCGCTGTCGACGACCACGCGCACGCCCTCGATGGTGATGGAGGTCTCGGCGATGGCGGTGGCCAGCACCACCTTGCGGACCCCGTCGGGCGCCGGCCGCAGCGCCTTATCCTGCGCCTTCATGTCCATCGCGCCGTAGAGGGGAGCCAGCACCACCGCCGGATCGTCGATGCGCTCGGCTAGCCGGTCCACCACGCGCCGGATCTCGGCTTGGCCGGGCAGGAACGCCAGGATAGAGCCGCTCTCCGTCCGCAACGCCCGCACGACGGCGTCCGCCACCCGGTCCTCGATGCGCAGGTGAGGATCGCGGCCGAGATAGCGCGTCTCGACCGGGAAGGCGCGGCCCTCGCTGGCGATGACGGGCGCATCGCCCAGGATCTGCGCCACCCGCGCGCCGTCGAGCGTCGCCGACATCGCCAGGATGCGCAGGTCCTCGCGGAAGGCGCGCCGGCAGTCGAGCGCGAGGGCAAGCCCGAGGTCGGCGTCGAGCGAGCGCTCGTGCAGCTCGTCGAACAGCACGGCGCCGATGCCTCCGAGCTCCGGATCGTCGAGGATCATGCGGGTGAAGACGCCCTCGGTGACGACCTCGATGCGCGTCCTCGGCCCCGCCTTCGAAACCAAGCGCGCACGCAGCCCGATCCGCTCGCCCACAGCCTCCGACAGGGACTGCGCCATGCGCTCGGCGGCGGCCCGCGCGGCGATGCGGCGGGGCTCCAGCACCAGGATCTTGCGCCCCTGCAGCCAGCCCTCCTCCATCAGGGCGAGCGGCACGCGCGTCGTCTTGCCGGCGCCCGGCGGCGCGACCAGGACGGCCGAGGTGCGCACCGCCAGGGCGGCGCGCACCTCGTCCAGGACGGCGTCTATCGGCAGCGGCGCGGCGGGCCTCATGGCGGCTGTATCTGCGGAGAGAGGCCCGCCCCGCAAGCGCAATTTCCGCGGACCTTCGGGGATGTGCGGCCATGGCTCGTCGTCGCGCTGAAAACAATCGATTCCGCCGATGGAACCCACAAGTCCAATATGTTGGACCGGCCGACCGGATCGGCTGCACACTGCCGGCAGCGGCGAACGGACTTTCAACGACCATGAGGGAATGCACCCCCTGACGTGCCATGGGCCTCGCGGCGCCAACGCAGCGCCGTCTCAGCGTCCTCTCCCCGATACGCGGGCGCCCGATGAGGGCGACGGTGTCCACACCTCTCCCATCGTCGGCGACCGTGTGGCTAAGACAACCTGCTACATGTGCGCCTGCCGCTGCGGGATCGACGTCCACATCGGGAACGGCAAGGTCCGCTACATCGGCGGCAACAAGGACCACCCGGTGAACCGCGGGGTGCTGTGCGGCAAGGGCAGTGCCGGCATCATGCAGCACTACAGCCCCGCCCGGCTCAGGAAACCGCTGTTGCGCACCGGCCCGCGCGGCTCGGGCGAGTTTCGCGAGATCGAATGGGAGGAGGCGCTGAGGATCGCCACGGAGCGCCTCGCCCGCATCCGCGCCACCGACCCCAAGAGGCTCGCCTTCTTCACCGGCCGCGACCAGTCGCAGGCGCTCACGGGCTGGTGGGCCAGCCAGTTCGGCACGCCCAACTATGCCGCCCACGGCGGCTTCTGCTCGGTCAACATGGCGGCGGCCGGCCTCTACACCATCGGCGGCTCGTTCTGGGAGTTCGGCCAGCCGGACTGGGACCACACCCGGTACTTCATGCTGTTCGGGGTGGCCGAGGACCACGACTCCAACCCCATCAAGATAGGCCTGGGCCGCCTCAAGGCGCGCGGCGCGCGCATCGTCTCCGTCAATCCGTGCCGCACCGGCTACAACGCCATCGCCGACGACTGGATCGGCATCCGCCCCGGCACGGACGGCCTCTTCGTGCTCGCCATCGTGCACGAGCTGTTGAAGGCGGGCCGTGTCGATCTCGACTACCTGATCCGCTACACGAACGCGCCTCACCTCGTGATCGAGGCGCCCGGCGCTCCCGACGACGGCCTTCTCCTGCGCAACGCGGAAGGACAGCCGCTCGCCTGGGACCGCCGCACCGGCAGGGCCGCCGTCGCATCGGACCCCGAGATCGACCCGGCGCTCACCGACCGCTACCAGGTCGGCGGACGCCGCTGCACTCCCGTGTTCCGGCTGATCGCCGAGCGCTACCTCGACCCCGGCTACGCGCCCGATGCGGTCGCCGGGCGCTGCGGCATTCCCGCCGGCACGATCCGGCGCGTGGCCGCCGAGCTGGCGCATGTGGCCTTCGAGCAGGCGATCGAGCTCCCCGTGCCCTGGACCGACTGGGCGGGCCGCCGCCACCCTACCATGAAGGGGCGTCCGGTCGCCATGCACGCCATGCGCGGCATCTCGGCCCATTCCAACGGCTTTCACACCTGCCGGGCCATCCACCTCCTGCAGGCACTGCTCGGCACCATCGATGTGCCCGGCGGCTTCCGCTTCAAGCCACCCTATCCGAAGCCGCCGCCCCCCGGCCCGAAGCCCGCCGGCAGGGATGGCGGCAGGCCGATGACGCCGCTCGACGGCATGCCGCTCGGGTTCGTGACTGCGCCGGAGGACCTGCTGGTCGATGCGGCCGGCGCGCCGGTGCGCATCGACAAGGCCTACTCCTGGGAGGCGCCGCTGGCCGCGCACGGCGTCATGCATGCGGTGATCCGCAACGCCTGGGCCGGCGATCCGTACCCCATCGATACGCTGATGGTCTACATGACCAACGTGGCCTGGAACTCGTCCATGAATACGGCCGAGACCATGGCGATGCTGGCCGACACCGACGGTGCGGGGGCCTACAGGATACCGTTCATCGTCTATTCGGACGCCTACTATTCCGAGACCGTGCCCTACGCCGATCTCGTCCTCCCCGACACGACCTACCTGGAGCGCCACGACTGCATCAGCCTGCTCGACCGGCCCATCGGCCACGCCGACGGGCCGGGCGATGCCATCCGCCACCCCGTGGTCGAGCCCGACCGCGATGTGCGCCCATTTCAGTCCGTGCTGATCGAGCTCGGCGCGCGCCTGGGGCTTCCCGGCTTCGTCGACGACAGCGGCGGCCCAAAGTACCGCGACTATGCGGACTACATCGTCAACCACGAGCGTGCGCCCGGCATCGGCCCCTTGGCCGGCTGGCGCGGCAGGGACGGCGACAAGATCGGCAAGGGGGAGCCCAACCCCGATCAGCTCGCGCGCTACATCGAGAACGGCGGGTATTGGCATCGCGAGCTGGCGGAGGACGAGCGCTATTACAAGATGGCCAACCGCGCCTATCTCGCCTTCGCAGCCGAGATGGGCTTCATGCCGAGGCCTGAGCCCGTCACCTTCCAGCTCTACAACGAGCCGCTGCAGCGCTTCCGCCTGGCGGCGCGGGGGCATGGGCAGGTGGTGCCGCCCGAAACGGAGCGCCGGCGCATCGAGACCTATTTCGATCCGCTGCCCTTCTGGTATGCGCCGATCGAGGAGGCGGCCCTCTCCACCGGCGAATACCCGCTGCACGCACTCACCCAGCGTCCGATGCACATGTACCACTCCTGGGGCTCGCAGAACGCCTGGCTGCGGCAGATCACCAGCCAGAACCGCCTGTTCGTGCATCGCGCCACCGCGGCCAAGCTGGGCCTGGCCGACGACGACTGGGTCTGGATCGAGAGCGCCCATGGCCGGGTGAAGGGACAGGTCCGGCTGGTCGACGGGGTCAACGCGGATACGGTCTGGACCTGGAACGCCATCGGCAAGCGCCGGGGTGCGTGGGGGCTTGCCGACGACGCGGCCGAGTCGACCCGCGGCTTCCTCCTCAACCACGCCATCGGCGACCTGCTGCCGCCCGACGCGGCCGGCCGCCGCTGCTCGAATTCGGATCCGGTGACCGGCCAGGCGGCGTGGTTCGACCTGCGCGTGCGCCTCGTCCCCTGCGGCCAGGCCGAGCAGGGCTGCGCCGAGCCGCGGTTCGAGCCGCTAAAGTCGCTGCCGCACTTCTCCCCCGCCCCCGCCAAGCTCGACTTCGGGGCCGAGTTCCGTCGCGAGCGCGAGAAGGCCCGCCGATGACCTGCACCCCCGCCGGCACCGATAAGAGCCTCGGCCTCGTCATCGACCTCGACACCTGCGTCGGCTGCCAGGCGTGCGTCACCTCCTGCAAGGCGTGGAACGCGGGCGGCCACATGGCGCCGCTCACCGATATCAAGCCCTATGGCGGCGGCGTCGACGGCGTCTGGTTCAACCGTGTCCATACCTTCGAGCACGCGACGGAGGCGGGCACGCGCACGGTGCACTTCCCCCGCTCCTGCCTGCACTGCGCCGAGCCCGCCTGCGTCACGGTCTGCCCCACCGGCGCCTCCTACAAGCGGGCCTCGGACGGGATCGTGCTCGTCGACGAGGACAAGTGCATCGGCTGCAAGCTGTGCTCCTGGGCCTGCCCCTACGGCGCCCGCGAATTCGATACCGACGTGGGCGTGATGAAGAAATGCACCCTGTGCATCGACCGGATCTACAACCGGAACCTGCCGGAGGAGGACCGCGTACCCGCCTGCGTCGCCGCCTGCCCGACCGGCGCCCGCCACTTCGGCGACCTCGGCGACCCGGACTCGGCCGTCTCGCGGCTGGCGGCCGAGCGGGGCGGCGTGGACCTGATGCCGGAGCTCGGCTATCGCCCGACCAACAAGTACCTTCCGCCGCGCAACCGGCAGGCAGGCTCCCTAAACGCGCCCGAGCTGGAACCCGTCTCGGCCGAGGGCGGCTTCCTCGGCTGGGTGGACCGTATGCTTTCGCGGTAAGCGAGGGAGTAGGGAGTAGGGAGTAGGGAATAGGGAATAGGACCCGCGTCCCTGCCCGTTCCCTACTCCCTACTCCCTATTCCCTACTCCCCTCTTTTCCCGCCACACAGAGTTCAGACAGAACCCATGCACCCCGCCCACTCCATCGTCTTCTTCACCACCGCCACGGGAGCGGGCTACGGCCTGCTGGCGCTGCTCGGCCTGTTCTGCGCGGCTGGCGCCGTCCCGCCGGACTTCTGGCTGGGTCTCGTCGGCCTCGGGCTTGCGCTCGGCCTGATCTCGGCCGGGCTGCTGTCATCGACCGCCCACCTCGGCCGCCCGGAGCGGGCATGGCGTGCCGTCTCGCAATGGCGCTCGTCCTGGCTGTCGCGCGAGGCGGTCGCTGCACTTGCCACCTATGTGCCGGCAGGGCTGCTCGCCGTCGGCTGGGTCCTGCTCGGCCGCACCGACGGCTGGGTGGCGGCGGCCGGAGCCCTTGCTGCCGTGGGTGCCGTTGCCACGGTCTGTGCCACGGGCATGATCTATGCGTCGCTGAAGCCGATCCGGCAGTGGCACAGTCCGTTCACGCTCCCCGCCTACCTGATCCATGCGGGCATGACGGGCTCGCTCCTGCTCAACGCGGTGGTGCAGAGCCTTGCATCGGCTCCCACGTGGCTGCCGGCACTTGCCATCGCCGCGACGCTGCTGGGCTGGGCGTGGAAGGTCGCGACCTGGCGGCACAACGACACCCTCGTTGCGGTCTCGACCGCCGGCACCGCCACCGGCCTCGCCGGCGGCGAGGTGCGCTCCATCGAGTGGCCGCACACCGAGGAGAACTTCGTGCTCAAGGAGATGGGTTTTCAGCTCGCCCGCAAGCACGCTGCGCGGTTGCGCTGGATCGTGCAGGTGGCCGCCTTCGCTCTGCCGACGTTCCTGCTGGCGGCCGCGATGGTCGCGGGCTCGCCGATCTCGGCCATCCTCTCTGCCCTCGCGGCGCTGCTACAGCTCCTCGGCATGCTGGTGGAGCGCTGGCTGTTCTTTGCAGAGGCCCGGCATAGCGTGACGCTGTATTACGGCAGGTAACGGAGAGGCACGCTACCCGCGGTCGAGGTCCATCTCCAGGATGTAGAGACCGCCGGCGTGGCGGTCCACCGTGTAGACGATCTGGCGCTCGTCCACGAGCACGTCGTTGAGCTGGATGGCGCCGGTGGAGGCGCCCCTCGGTGCTGCCGGCACGAACGCGCCGACCTCCCTAGGCTGGTAGGGATTGGCGATGTCGTAGGCGCGCAAGCCCCCGTTGAAGAAGGTGCCGAGGACATAGTGGTCGGAGTGCCATGAGGTCGGCACTGGCACGTTCTCGTGGATGTTGTGGGCGCCGAAGCGTCCGCCGCGTTTCGCATAGTCCTCCACATCGTCCACCGGGCAGGTGGCGATGGGGACGGGATTGGTCTCGTCGCGGCCGTCGACGATCCAGACGAGCTTGGGCCAGTCCTTGGCGTCGTCCACCACCGACTCGTCGGTCACCACCAGCAGCTCCCGCTCGAACAGGGGCAGCACCGTGTGCGTGAAGCCCGAGAACGGCGGGGAGTTGTCCCAGCGGCACAGCGGCCTCGGGTTGGCCCGGTCGGAGATATCGAGGATCAGCATGCCGCCGTCGATGTAGCCGAGGTAGAGGCGGTCCGGACGCTGCGGATAGACATTGGTGTTGTGGGCGCGGAAGCCCATGTCGTAGCGCGGCGGCTTGTGGCGCACCGGCGGCGGAGCGCTGTCGCCCTGGCGCGTGCCGGGCAGCCACCAGCGGCTCACCTCCACCGGCTTGGCGGGATTGCGCACGTCGAAGGCGCGGTAGAACTGGTCGTCGAGCGGGTTGTTGGCGATGAAGTCCGGCGCGCCGGCCGCCATGTGCACCGTCTCGCCGTCGCAGAACCACAGCTGGTGCACCCCGCGCGAGCCCGGCCCCGAGGCATCGACATAGGCAATGGACTTCGGGCTCTCGGGCACGGAGATGTCGTAGAGCTCGAAGCCGGCGGGCTTCTGCCCGTGCCTCTGCACCTGGTAGGCCACCGCCATGACGTCTCCCACCGTCTCCAGCGAATTGGAGCGCATGAAGGGCTCCGGCAGGTCCGTCTGCACCACCACCTTGGGCGCTCTGGGATCGGAGACATCCACGCCCGAGAAGTTCTTGGGCGCGCTCTCGTGCGCCAGCCACAGGATGCGCCGGCCATCCTTGGCGCTCTGGATCGACATGCCCTCGCCCATGCCGCCGAAGCCGTTGAGCTCGTGGTGGGCGAGAAGTTTGAAGTTGCGGGCGATGGGCTCGTACATATCTCTGTCTCCCCGAGTGCTAAGGCAGCAACCGACGTCTGATCCGCCGAGGTTCGATCACGAGAATGCAGTCGTCGGCCTTCTCGCCCTTCAGCGCGCCTACCAGGCGCGCGGCCTTCTCAGCTGGCAGACGGCCGGGCAAGCGGACCAGAACGAGCCCAGGTGGGCGCAGCCCCTGTTGGAAGGCGAGATTGCCGAAATCTTTGTCTTCGCTGACAAGGACACGCCCTTCCGCGGTCGCCGGGGCGACCACGTCATCATCGGGCGCGCCTGGACAAATATCGGCGGCGGCTATCACGTCGTGCCCTGCTATCCGCAGCGCCTGTCCTACTATCGGGGACACGTTCTCGTCGATGAGAAGCCGCACCGCGCTACTCGGCTGCTTCAGCCGGGTGCGAGACCAAGGCGCGCGCGTACTCGATAGCGGTAGTGACCTGCACGCGCCTAAGGTGCGGGTACTCAGTCAGAATATCGTCCACTGACCGTCCCTCCGCGAGGCGCGTCAGGATCAGCTCGACGGTGATGCGCGTTCCCTCGATGACGGGCTTGCCCATCATGATCCGAGGATCGGTGACGATTCGTGGCGCTTTCGGCATGGTTCGGCTCCAGCGCGAAAGATAGCATGGGCGGCTGTGGACCGCACCTCCGCCCAGCTTCTCCCCCGCCCCGCCAGCGGGGGGAGAATCCCGTGTCAAGCCGCCTTCCGCGCGCGCTCCATGAACTCGGGGCGCAGGGCCTTGCTCCAGTCGGGGATGGCGGCGATCTTCTTCTCCTTCAGGAGCGCCTCGGCGTGGCCCTGCATGTAGGGGGCGAGATCGGCGGGGAATCCTGGGTCCACGTCGACGGTGGCCAGCGCCTTGCGGAACGTCTCCTGCGACATGGAGTAACCCTTGCCAGTGTAGAAGCCGTAGATGGCATCGGCCACCGCGTCGGGGCGCTCCTTGAAGTCGCGCGCCACGTCGAGCCAGGCCCTGAGATAGGCAACGACCGCGTCGGGCCTGTTGGCCACCAGCTCCGGCGTGGCGGCCATGAACACCGGCATCTTGTCCACGCTCCAGAAGTCCATGATGGTGGCGGCGATGCCGTCCGCCTCGGCGATGGCGTTGTAGGGCTCGACGTTGACCATCGCATCCACGGTCTTGGCGGCCATGGCGGCGACCATGTTGTTCACGTCCATGCGCACTTCCTGGTAGTCGCCGCGCCTCAGCCCGGCCGCCGGCGCGATCTGGTCGACGAAGATGTTGCCGATCGACGAGCCGGTCTGGTTGGCGATCTTGAGCCCCTTGAGCTGCTCGACCCGCGTCAGGCCGAGATCCTTGCGGGCCATGGCGCGCACGGTGCGGCCCACATGCTCGATCACGGCAATGCCGACGATGCCGCCCTTGTCGTGGCCGAGCACGAAGGAGGGGCCGGCGTAGGTGCCGAGATCGACCTGGCGCGCCACCATCTGCTGCATGGTGAGATTGCCCGAGGGGACGGCGAACTCCTCGAGCTTGAGCCCGCGCTTCTCGAGCGCGCCCGAGCGCAGCAGGTAATAGGTGGGCATGCCCCACATATTGGTCTGGTAGCCCTGGCGGAGGGCAGTTCCTTGCGCTGCCGCGGGGCCGGGGAGGCCCATGGTGGCGGCCAGCGTTGCTGCGCCCGACGCGGCGAGGTATTGCCGGCGAGTGAGGCGTTGTGCGGTGGTCATGGTGTCTCCTCCGATTGCTGTAGGTTGGGTTAGCGCGAAGCGCGTAACCTAACATTTTTTGCTTCATTTTTCCTTGCCAGGGTGGGTTACGGGCCTTCGGCCCTAACCCACCCTACATCCCAAGATGGCGCAGCAGCTCCTTCTGGCACTCGATGAACTCGACGCTCAGCGGATCGCGGGGGCGCGGCAGGCGTATGGGGACCTCCGTCTTCACCGTGCCGGGGTGCGGAGTCATCACCACTACGCGGTCGGCAAGATAGACGGCCTCGGCCACGTTGTGCGTCACGTATACCACCGTCTTGCGCGTCTCCCGCCATACGTCGGAGACGAGCCTCTGCATGTCGTCGCGCGTGAGCGCATCGAGCGCGGCGAACGGCTCGTCCATGAGCAGCACGGACGGATTGTAGGCCAGCGCCCTGGCGATGGCCACCCGCTGCTGCATGCCGCCGGAGAGATGGTGCGGATAGGCGTGGGCGAACCGCTCGAGCTTCACCAGCCTCAGCTGTTCGAGCGCGATCGCCTCGCGCTCCTGCTTGGGCACCCCCTTCATCTCCAGCCCGAACGCGACGTTGCGCAGTGCGGTGCGCCAGGGGAAGAGCTGGGCGAAGTCCTGGAACACCACTCCGCGGTCGAGCCCCTGGCCGGTGACAACGTCGCCGCCGATGCGCACCTCACCGGTGGTGGGGGCCAGGAAACCGGCGATGATGTTGAGCAGGGTGGACTTGCCGCAGCCGCTCGGACCCACCAGGCACACGAACTCGGAGGCCTCGATGGCGAAGCTCGCCGAGGCCACGCCGGTGACGCGCCCGGCGGGCGTGTCGTAGGCCAGAGTGACATCGCGGACCTCGATGTGGGGCATGGATATGTCCTCGCGTGCAACGAAAGGCTGTGGCTCCGGAGCCGCCCGGCACTGTCATTGTCATGGCTTCCCGGTCCACGCGGCGATAGCCCTGACGACTTCGCCTTCAATGCCGAAGAAGCCGTGTGGTGTGCGGGCGAGGCACGCGCCCTTGGACAGCGGCGGGGCGCCTCCGGTGACAATCTTGTGCTCCTTCGCCGGGGCTTGGCTGAGGGCCGCCATCAGCTTGGCGCCGGCCTTTGCGCTGCCAGGACTGCAGGGGCACAGGTCGTCGCGGTGCGAGACAGCCAGCACCGGTACGCGGATAGCGCTGAGCTGGGCGAAGTAGACCGTCCTCCCGCAAAGCCCCTGGACGAGCGTGGACTGAGTGGAGGTGAGAACGACCCCGTCGGGACGCATGTCCGATTGAGCGAGCCGGGCTGCGACGCCGGCCGCAGAGAGCGTGCCGGCGCTCGTTCCCAACAGCCAGACGGGAGCCGAGATCCGCTGCTTCAGGACCGCGATCGCGCGGCCCACGTCCTGCGCATGCTGCATGGAGAGGCGGATGTCGCCATTCATGCCGCGGCGCTGGTCCGCGGCTACATCGAGTGCGGCCACAGCGAGCCCCTGGCGGGCGAACAGCTCGCGCGAGCGAAACAGGAAGTTCAGGGAGAGATCGGTGCCGATCTCGCCGGAGGGCCGCAGGTCGAGCACGCCGTTGCCGCCTGCGAACAGGATGACCGTGGCGCTCGGCGTCTTGCTCGGCGTGATCTCAAGATACCTCATGGTTACACCGGGCCGGACGTCGACGGTGACCACCTCCGTCTTTAGTTGTGCCAATGCGGGGCCAGCAGGCAGCGCCAGCACCGACAGGACGGCTGCTGCCTCGGCGAACCGTCTCGGCCAAGGCGTACCTCGCATCGACGCGAATGGCACCGGTCGACCTCCCCTTTGAGGACGCGCCCGAACTCACGACTGTCCTCGCCGCCTGTTGCCCGCGACCCGTCCCAGCCTAGGCGCGTGGGGCCTGGCGCTGCCACCATGTCCCAGGCTTTCAGCGCTTACTTCTCAGTGTAGATCGACGGACACGGGAAATCGAGCTGCCCTCGGGGCTAAATGCCGTAGGGCCTCAGCGCTTGGCGGACCGCCTGCAGCGGGGGCAGGCGGCATCGCAGGCCCGGCACCAGGGCTTGCCGCAGGAGGAGCAGGCCTCCGCAGCGGCGTCGGTGAGGTGGAGCCGCTCGTCGCAGACCAGGCGCGCACGCCCGCCCCCGGCGCCCCCCTCGCACAGGGGCAACTCGATCGAACGCGCCGCTGGGTGCCAATCGAGGGCGACCGTGCGCTCGCCCTTGCGCCGCTTGATCAGAAGCTCGTAGCGATGCACGGGTGCGAGCACCGCAAGACCCTGCACGCACTCGGCAGTCACCCGCAGGGCAAAGTTGTGCCGCAGGTCGTCGATCTTGGCCGCGTACTCCCGCTCGATCGCCGCGATGCGCATCCTCTCGCGCCTGGCGTGCTCCTCCGCCTTGTCGGCCTTGGAGGAGGCGAGGGCGGCGAGCTTGGTCTGCGCGGCGCGGCGCAGATCGTCGTGGTAGGCGTGCACGCGGGTGCGGTCCCGCTCCAGCCGGCGACGCATGGCGCGCAGGAACGGCTTCAGCTCGCTCTGCACCCGGCGCTCGACGAGCGGTGCCGCACGGGCGCCGAGCGTTTGCGCGTCCCACGCCGGCCCGGCCGCCGCCAGCACCTCCGGCTGGGGCGCCTGCCAGAACGGATCGTCCGCCAGGGCCACGCGCAGGCGTGCCAGTAGCTCGTCGTCCAGGATGCCGCCGGTAGTGGTGTTGAATCCGAGCCAGACGATGCCCTCGCGCTTCTCGTCGGAGACGGCGGTGTAGCGGAAGGCGAGGAGCAGACAGCGCGCCCACGCCGGCTTGGCGTCGCGCAGGCGCCAGACCGCGTTGGGCAGCTCGATGGCCCGTTCGATCAGGCGCTCCGGCGTGCCGGGCGGGGCGATCTCCCGAGGCAGGAGCAGCTGGCGCTCTGCGAAGCGGCCGCGGTCGCCGATCAGGCCGGCAAAGCGGTCGAGCCAGTCGCCTTCCAGCCGGATCGGCGTGACGCCCGCGGCCGGCGCCGGTCCGAAGCCCAGCCGCACCAGCTCGGGCCAGCCCATGGCACGGCCCAGGGGCTCCGGCGCCAGCACGTCCAGCTCGTCCGGCTCGATCGGCTCGACGGCGGCGCCCTGGCTCTCCAGCAGATCGGCAACGAAATCGCGCAGTGCCCCCATGGTCCGCCTTCACTGAGCCTCGAAATCCTCGCCGAACAGCTCGCCATCCAGCGCCTTGGCGCCCTCGTGCTGTCGGCGCGCCGCGTCGAGCCGCGCGCCCAGATCGTCGAAGGCCTTGGCACGGCTGGCTTCTGTTGCCTCCAGCCAGGCGTCGAGCACGAGGTCGGGAAACTCCCGCTCCTCCTCCAGGCCGCCGAGGATGGCGCCGACCTCGCCGACCACCAGCTCGAACATGGCGATCTTCTCCTCCAGCAGCGCCAGCACCTGCTCCTCCAAGGTGCCGCGGGTGACCAGGTTGAACACGAACACCTGCCGCTCCTGACCGATCCGGTCGATGCGGCCGATGCGCTGCTCGATGGCCATCGGGTTCCACGGCACGTCGAAATTGATCAGCGTGTTGCAGAACTGGATGTTGCGTCCTTCGCCGCCGGACTGGGTGCAGAGCAGGACGGTCGCCTCGTCGCGGAAGGCCGCGATGGCCGCATCCTTGTCCGGCCCGCTCATGCCGCCGTGGAACTGCACGGCCGGCAGGCCCGCCTCGGCGAGCAGGCCGGCGACGTGGGCAAGCGTCTCGCGCGCATGCACGAACACGAGCTTCTTCTCGCCCGGGTTGTGCCGCAGCAGCTCGATGAGGGCGGCCTCCTTGCCGCCTCGACCAATCGCCGCCCAGCGTTGCGCGAGCTCGGCCCACGCCCCATCGCCGCCGTTGCGCTCGGCGATGCGGGCCACGCTGGCTGCCGCGGCGGCGGGCGAGGAGCCGGCGGCGCTCAGGAGATGGTGCAGGGCGAGGCGTTGGCGTCCTGCGCCGCCGCGCTCTGCGGCGAGGCGCCGGGCCGCGGCGGCCAGTTCGGCGTAGGCCGCAGCCTGGCCGGGGGCCGGCTCGACTTTGATTGTGGAAGCCTGCCGCGGCGGCAGCTTGAGGGCGACGGCGGCGCGGGTGTTGCGGATCATGCAGTCGCGCATCAGCTGGCGCAGGCGCTCGGGATTGGCCGGTCGGCGCGGCTTGCCGGGCGTCATGTACTGGGCGCGGAACTCCTTCGGCGTCTTGAAAATGCCGGGCTTCAGCAGCGTGAGGAGGTTGTAGAGCTCGACGAGGTCGTTCTGCACCGGGGTCGCCGACAGCAGCAGCAGGAACCGCTTGTTGAGCGCGTCGACGAGCTTCCAACTCGCACTCGACCGGTCGCGCAAGTGGTGCGCCTCGTCGACGATGACGACATCGAACTGGCGCGCGTGCAGGCATTCGGCGTGCTCGCGGCGGCGCGCCGTGGCGATGGAGGCGACGATGCGCGGCTG
Organism: Hyphomicrobiaceae bacterium; assembly: GCA_044868325.1. Taxonomy (GTDB): domain Bacteria; phylum Pseudomonadota; class Alphaproteobacteria; order Rhizobiales; family Hyphomicrobiaceae; genus AWTP1-13. Next base: position 4,584 of record JBIOWI010000066.1, on the reverse strand, counting down.
GTCCCAGAACGCCTGCAGATCCTCGCGCGCCAGCGGATCGTAGGTGGTTGCGAAGGCGAGCCCGAACTTGGCCTCCAGCTCCTCGCGCCACTGGCCGACCAGGGAAGCGGGCGTCAGCACCAGCACGCGCTCGGCCATGCCGCGCAGCGTATACTCTTTCAGGACCATCGCCGCCTCGATGGTCTTGCCTAGGCCCACCTCGTCGGCCAGCAGCACCCGGCCGCGGAACTGCTTCAAGACCTTGCGCACGGTCTCGACCTGGTGGGAGAGCGGCGCGAAGGCCGACAGGTGCTGCAGGCACAAGAGCTCGTCGAAGCCCTCAGCCAGCGAGAGATGGGCAAGCCGCTCGCGCAGACCGAACCAGCGGCCCTCCCGCTCGGGTGCGCCTGAGACGGCCGCGGCAAGCGTCGCCAGATCGATCTCCAGGGTGACAGGGATGTCTATCTCGATGCGCGGCAGCGGCGGCGCTGCGTCCCGTGGAGGCGGCGTTTCCCGCTCACGCGGCGGCCCTGAGGCAGCACCCCGACCCTCCGCCCGGCCCTTTCGCACAGCCGGCTTGGCCTGAGCTCGCGGCGACCTCGCAGCTCTCGCCGTGACCCCACGCGGTGTGCCGGAGCGCCCCGTCGGGGGTGCGATGATGTCCACGAGCTGGCGTCGCAGCCGGGGCAGGCTTGCACCAGGGAAGGCGCGCAGAATGGCGGGCCAGGTTGAGAGATCGTGACGGTCCAGCAGGACCTTGGCGGACGCGGGCGCCCCAGTCTGGGCCAACGCCAGGGCCGTGAGCACGTTCTGGGCGGGCGAGCTGCCAACCCTGGCGAATCGTTTCAGGAGTGCCATCGCCCGCTGGGGTTGTCGATCGTGCAGAGCCGCGACCGCCGCCAGCAGAAGGACGAGGTGGTTGTCGGGGCACTCCGCAAGGGCCTGCTCGGCCAGCGGCAGAACGCACGCCTGCTCGTCCCCGGCCGCCTTCCAGAGGGCGTCGTTCAGCCGGTCCTTCCATAACGCTGCCTTGATCAGCGGCGGGTCGAACAGATCCGGCTGACTCAGGGCTGAAGCAACCATCCGCACCTCTCGGGTCGAGCGGCGCCTTCGGGCGCGACAACAGGACGATGCTCTCCAACACACCGCGCATGCGCGATGCGACGCGAGAATCATCGATCAACCCTGTCGATGCTCGCCGCGGCCCTTCGCTATGGCAACGCTCGCCCGGTCGATTCCTGTTGACCGGTCGCGGTCCGCCTGCCTCGTCTGCGGATTTGCATCACCTGTCGAGGATGCCGCAGCGTCGGCGGCTCACGCCGGCTGGCAAATCGCAGACTCAGGTCTTGGCTTGCCGCACCATGCCCCAGCGCTGCACGGTGGCGCGCTCCAGGGTGCCGAAGACGAGGCGCTCGAAGGCGAGGCCGATCAGGCCGATAACGGCCAGGGAGGCGAGCATCCGGTCGGCCTGGAGGAACTCCTTGGCGTCGAAGATCACCCAGCCGAGGCCCCAGTCGGAGGCGGCCAGCATCTCCGCTCCAACCACCGCGATCCACGCGCGCACGAAGGCCTGGCGCACGCCGGCGATGATGAACGGGGAGGCGCCGGGGACGATCACCTTCCAGAACAGGGCGGTCGCGCCGGCGCCCATGGCGCCGCCCGCGCGCAGCCACAGGGGGTTCACCGCACGCACGCCCGACCAGACGTTGAGGAGCACCGGGAACAGCGCCGCGTAGAGGACGATACCGATGGCGGTGGCGTTGCCGAGACCGAACCAGAGGATGAACACAGGCACCCAGGCAAGTGAGGGGATCGGCATCAGCGCGCTGGCCAGCGGCAGGAAGAAGCCCTCCACGGCGCGCACCCGGCCCATCAGGAGGCCCAGCGGCACCGCCAGTACGACGGCCAGGCTCATGCCGGCGAGGACCCGGTAGAGCGTGCTGGCGGCGTGCGCCGGCAGGGTGCCGTCCGCGATCCCGCTCCACAGCGCGGCGGCGATGGCAGGCAGCGTCGGCAGCAGGGCGGGCGGAAACGTCCCGCTGCGGGCCAGCGCCTCGTAGGCGCCGGCCAGCACGGCCAGGGCAACGATGGAGCGCAAGAGGGACCGTCCGGCCTGCGATGCGCTCATGTCATCATGCCCCAGCGCACGACCGTGTAGCGCTCCAGCCGCTCGAACACGCCCTTCTCCAGCGCCAGCCCGATGGCGCCGATCACGGCGACCCCGGCCAGCATCACGTCGGTGTTGAGGAACTCGCGCGCGCCGAAGATCATCCAGCCGAGGCCCCACGACACGGCGGCCAGCATCTCCACGCCCACGAGGATGCGCCACGCCTGGGCAAGGCCCAGGCGCAGCCCGGTGAGGACGTAGGGCAGTGCGCCCGGCAGCACGACCTTGAGGAACAGGCTCTGGCCGCCGGCGCCCATGGCCATGGCGGAGCGCAGCCAGACCTCCTTCACCGACTTCACCCCGGTCCAGGTGTTGAAGACCACCGGGAAGGCGGACACGAAAGCGACCAGCAGCACTGTGGAGACGCTGCCGGGGCCGAACCACAACAGGAACAGCGGCGCATAGGCGATGCCCGGGATGGGCGCGGCCATGCTGACTGGGGGCAGCAGCACGTCCTCGGCGAGCCTCCACCGGCCCATAGCGATGCCGATGGCGACGCCAGCCATCGCGGCCAACGCGAAGCCGGCGGCAAGCCTGAGCAGGGTTTCGGCGGCATGGTGCGGAAGGACGCCCGAGGCGGTGAGGCGCACGAGCTGCGCGGCGACGGCTTCGAGCGGGGGGAACAGGCGAGGGTGGAACAGGCCGGCGTGCGCGACGGCCTCCCAGATGGTGCCAACGACGAGGAATGGAAATGCGGTGCGCAGGACGGCGCGCCAACCGGCAGTCGGCAGTCGGCAGTCGGCAGTCGGGCGGCTCACGATCTCCTCACTTGTCTCTCGACGACTGCTGAAGTCCGATGACCGACTACCGAGGTGGCGCGTCCGTCAATTCGACCGAAGGGAGCGGATCAGGCCCAGCAACATTTTGCCAACCACGTCCGCTTGGCCGAGCACTGGCCCCGTCCGCGAAGCCATGTCGCCAAGAACACGACCCGCGAGGAGGATGTGTGTCTCCAGCTCCTTGCAGGAGCCTTGGGCGATGCGCAGAAACTGGACGTAGGAGCCCTTGTTCTGCCGGCCATAACCTTCGGCAATATTTGCCGGAATGGACGCAGCAGCCCGCCTTATCTGGGCGGTCAGGCCAAAAAGCTCATGCCTTGGAAAGACTTTCGTGTGTCGATAGGACATCTCGGCAAGATGCATGGCCTCATTCCAGACCCGCAGGTCGCGATACGAATGTACTGACTGCATAGCGTTGGCTCCGTGTGGATAATGCAGTCCGGGCTCGCCAAATATTATCAGCCTGTCATCTTTTTGCGCATTATTCGACTGCCGACTGCCGACTGCCGACTGCCGACTGCCGACGCCCGACTGCCGCCCCTCACCGCTGCCCGCTGCTCGGCCAATAGGCCGGCAGCCAGGCGCCGTCGCGGTTGCCCCAGCCCGCCTTCAGGGCCTCGGCGTAGATGGAGAGCGCACGCTCCGCCAGCGGCAGCGTGGCGCCACGAGCCTTGCCTTCGGCCACCATGGTGGACAGGTCCTTGCACACCAGCCCGATGTCGAAGTTGGCGAGGCCCGGGTCCTTGCCGTCGAGCGCCGCCGCGATGGCCGGGCCGCGGGTCTTGAGCATGTTGGGCCCGCCGGAGGTTTCCGACAGGAGCTCCATCAGCCAGGCGTTGTCGAGCTTGAGATGGCGGCAGAGCACATAGGCCTCGGCCAGCGCCTGGTAGTAGACCAGCAGCGGCAGGTTGAGCGCGAGCTTCATGCTGGCGCCGGCGCCGACCGGGCCCACCAGCTCCGCGCGCCGGCACATCTGGTCGAGCAGCGGCTTGGCCTTCTCGAAGTCCTCCCTGGCCGCGCCGGCGACGCCCAGCAGCTTGCCCTGCCGCGCCGGGCCGACCGTGCCTCCCACCGGGCACTCGACGAACAGCCCGCCCTTGGCCCGCACCGTCTCGGCCAGCGCCGCCTCCTCGTGCGGCTGCACCGTGCTCATCTCGATGAAGAGCTTGCCCTTGACGTCGGCGGCCAGCAGGCCCTGCGGCCCGTCGTAGACCGCCGTCATGGCGTCACGGTTGGTCAGGATGGTGACGACCGCCTCGACGTCGCCAGCAAGCTCCGCCGGCGCGCCGGCCGCCTTGGCGCCAGCCTCGACCAGAGGCCTCACCCTGCCCGGTGTGCGGTTCCACACCGTCACCTCGTGGCCCACGTCGATGAGACGGGCGGCAATGGCCCCGCCCATGCGGCCAACTCCCGCTACGCCGACGCGCATCGGGCTCCTCCTCTCGATCTGGTTGGTGTCACCGGCCCCCAGTCATACTGCAGAATGGCGGCGAGCGGATACTGCATATCGGCCGGCTCTCGGTGCAAGCAGGTGTCAGCCGATCACCCGCTGGCGCCGACCCTCGACGACGAAACGGGGCAGGGCCGCAGGGTCCCCTCCCCCCTTGTGGGGGAGGGATAGGGTGGGGGGAAATCCCCAACCTCGGATGTCGGGAGTGG